>NZ_SJPO01000003.1:300000-592911 GCF_007859935.1 Posidoniimonas polymericola
CCCGACTACGGCGACGAGTGGTCCGACAAGGCGCTCGGCCTGGTCGGCGGCGACGACGACCAGGACGACGACAAGGAGTCCGAGGAAGAGGCCCCGGACGACGACGCCGAACTGGCCGGCGGCGCCGCCGACCTGCTCGCCAAGCTGCTGGGCGGCGCGGTCGGCGGCGGAGAGGACCCGCTAGCCACCGCCGCCGCGCCCGACGACGAGCTCGCCTGGCGCGAGACCTACTACGTGCTGTTCCAGCGGCACGAGCGGCCCACCCTCACCCAGGTTGAGGCCGCCATCGGCTCCACCGGCTCGCGGCTCGAGATGGAGAACCTCAACGCCAACGACGACGGACTGTTCCAGTCGGTGCTGGTGCAGGCGCCCGAGGACAACGCGGCGCTCGAGGTCAGCTACGAAGAGGGCGACGCCGTCATGGAGCAGAGCGCCGCGCTCGCCAAGACCCTCCAGAAGCAGGTCGACAGCCAGGTGCTGGCGCAGCTGCTGCGGGCCGACGCCCGGCTCGACGTGATGCACTTCGAGCGGATGGACGAGGCGGCCACCTTCAGCATGGACGAACCCGACGACATCGCCCTCGAGGCGCTCAACCCCGCCACGCTGCTCGGCGTCGTCGAGGCCCTGGCCAGCCTGACCGGCGGCCTGGCGATCGACCCCGCCGCCGGCGAGGTTTTGCTCTAGTACCATCAACCCATCCCCCACCCCTACCCGCGATCCCTCACCACTATGCTGGCCAAAGACATCAAGAACGGCACGATTGTCGTCTACAACGAAGCCCCCTGCCTGATCGAGGGCATCCAGGTGCAGTCCCCCTCCGCGCGGGGCGGCGCCACGCTGTACAAGTTCCGCGCCCGGAACGTCGTGACCAAGAACAAGGTCGACATCACCCTCAAGGGGACCGAGAGCCTCGACGACGCCGACTTCAAGAAGCGCGAGGTCAGCGTCATGTACCAGGACGTCGAGGCCCTGCACCTGATGGACACCGAGACCTACGAGCAGTACGCGCTCCCCCTGGACGACTGCGCCAACGAGCTGCAGTACATGAAGGAGGGGCAGGACGGGCTCTTGGCCCTGATCTACAACGACGAGTGCGTCGGCATCAACATCCCGGCCACGGTCGAGCTGACCATCGCGCAGTGCGACCCCGGCGTAAAGGGCAACTCCGCCACCGGCCGCACCAAGCCCTTGAGCTTAGAAACGGGGCTGCAGATCCAGGGCCCCGAGTACCTCAAGCAGGGGGAAGTGGTGAAGGTGGACACCCGGACCGGGGAGTTTCTCGGTAGGGCTTAGGCTGTTCGGTTGGCAGCGCGGCAGAGCCGCGGCGCTTCATGCGCCTAGTAAGCGCCGCGGCTCTGCCGCGCTGCAACCCAACGGCTCCGCCGCGCTGCAGCGTGCTACGGCTCGTACGGCACAACCAGATTCCACCGCTGCCGCCGCAGCCCGGCCTTAACCGGGTTCTGCTCCACATAGCGGATCGCACGCCGCAGATGCGATTCGCTGCTGATGAACGGGATCCACTGCTTCCGACCCCACGGCGAGGGGACCCGGCCACCGGGCGAGCGGTGATCCTGCAGTGGATGCTCATCGGCCGCGGTAAGTTCGCGGGTCGCCTTGGATTTCAAGTGCTGCGCGATCTGCTCGGCCGGCTTCGTTTGCCAGCCCAACACCAAGTGCGTGTGATCGGGCAGGATCGCCAGCGCGTGCACGCGGTAGCCAGATTCTCGCACTGCCGTAGCGAATCCCTGCGCAATCAGCACGGCTTGTTTGCCGGTGAACTGCACCGGCGGGTAACGCAGCGAACGCTTCGCCGCCATCCTAAGCTGGTAGTCGTGCTTGGCAGCGGCGACATTTCGATTAACGCTGACCTTGGTCGCCGCTCCGTACTGCCGCAGCGGGAACTCACGCACCACTTCTGACCACGAGCCACGCGGATCGTTCGGCAGCCAGAAGCCGTAGGCCGAAACAATAATGTGAAAGCCAAGGATCACCGAGCAAGCTCCCGCAACGCGGCAGAGCCGCGGCGCTTCATGCGGTTACTAAGCGCCGCGGCTCCGCCGCGCACGAACCATCACCGGCTCCCATCGTAATCACCGCATTGCGAGCGCACAAAAAAAGCCGCCGGCTCCCGCCGGCGGCTCTGCTGATTCTGACTCTCAGCGAGAGGCTACTTCTTCTTCGCAGTCTTCTTCTTCGCCGGCTTCTTTCCAGCCGGGGCCTTCTTGGCGACCTTCTTCTTGGCCGACTTGGCCGCGGCCTTGTTGGGGGCGGCCTTCTTCGAAGCAGCCTTGGCGTTGGCCTTCTTCTTGGCGGCCTTCTTGGCGCTCGCGGCGGCGGTGGACTTGGCGGCGGTCTTCTTCGGAGCGGCCTTCTTGGCCGACTTCTTCTTGGTCGACTTGGCCGACGACGCCTTCTTGGCCGGAGCCTTCTTGGCGACCTTCTTCTTGGTGGTTGCCTTCTTCGCGGTCTTCTTGCCGCTGAAGATGTTCTCCCAATTGTCGGCGAACTGCTCGGTCGAACCGACGCGGATAACGCTCATCAAAAACTCTCCCTGTTTTCTAAGATCGTAGGCAAGGCTCGGCGGCCTTCGTGGGACCGAACGCCCGGTGGTCGTTTCGGCGTGGGCGTTGGACGTTTTTAACTAGTGCTGCAGCTTCTTGTACTTGAACCGCTTCGGCTCGTCCGGGTCGATGCCCAGGCGTTCGGCCTTCTGCTGCTCGTAGGCGTAGAAGTTGCCCTCGCACCAGTGGACGTAGCCGTCCCCCTCGAAGGCGAGGATGTGGGTCGCCAGCCGGTCGAGGAACCAGCGGTCGTGGCTCACGACGATCGCGCAGCCGACGAACGTGGCCACCGCCTCCTCGAGCGAACGCAGCGTGTCGACGTCGAGGTCGTTGGTCGGTTCGTCGAGCATCAGCACGTTCGAGCCGCCGCGCAGCAGCTTGGCCAACTGCACGCGGTTGCGCTCGCCGCCCGACAGCACGCCGACCTTCTTCTGCTGGTCCGACTTCTGGAAGTTGAACCGCGAGACGTACGCCCGGCTGTTGACCTGCCGCTTGCCCATCTCGATCAGGTCCATGCCGCCGGAGATCTCCTCCCAGACGGTGGCTTCGGGGTCCAGCGTGTCGCGCGACTGGTCGACGTAGCCGAGCTCGACCGTGGGGCCGAAGGTCAGCTCGCCGGAGGTCGGCTTCTCCTGGCCCATCAGCATCTTCAAGAGCGTGGTCTTGCCGGCGCCGTTCGGGCCGATGATCCCCACGATGCCGCCCGGCGGCAGGCGGAAGTTCACGTTCTCGAAGAGGACGCGGTCGCCGAAGCACTTGGTCAGGTTCACCGCGTCCACGACCTGGTCGCCTAGCCGCGGGCCGGGCGGGATCTGGATCTCCAGTTCATCCAGCCGCTCCTCGTACTCCTTGGCCGCCATCTCTTCGTAGTTCTTGATGCGGGCCTTGTTCTTGGTCTGCCGCCCCTTGGGGTTGGTGCGGATCCACTCCAGCTCCTTGGTGAGCGTCTTCTGCCGGGCCGACTTCTGCTTCTCCTGGGTCTCGAGCAGCTTGGCCTTCTTCTCGAGCCAGGCCGAGTAGTTCCCCTCGAACGGGATGCAGCGGCCGTACTCGATTTCCAGGATCCACTGCGCCACGTTGTCCAGGAAGTACCGGTCGTGGGTGATCGCCACGATCGTGCCCGAGTACTGGGCCAGGTGGTGCTCCAACCACAGGATGCTCTCGGCGTCCAGGTGGTTGGTCGGCTCGTCGAGCAGCAGCAGGTCGGGCTGCTCGAGCAGGATCTTGCAGAGCGCCACGCGGCGCTTCTCGCCGCCGGACAGCTTGGTGATCTCGGAATCGGCGGGCGGGGTGTTGATCGCGTCCATCGCGATCTCGATCTGCCGGTCGAGTTCCCACAGGTTGCCGGCGTTGATCTCGTCGTCGAGCTGCGCCTGCCGGGCGCCCAGCTTCTCGTAGTCGGCGTCGGGCTCGGCGTACAGCTCACCGATCTTCTCGTACTCGGCCAGCACCTCGCGCTTGTGCGCAACCGCCTCCTCGACGTTGCCCCGGACATCCTTGTCGGGGTTGAGGCGCGGCTCCTGCTCCAGCATGCCGACCGTGAACCCGTCGGCCAGCTCGGCCTTGCCCTCGTACTCCTTGTCCAGGCCCGCCATGATGCGCAGCAGGGTCGACTTGCCCGCGCCGTTGCGGCCCAGCACGCCGATCTTGGCGCCGGGGTAGAAGGCGAGGTCAATCTCTTTGAGGATCTCGCGCTGGCCGTGCTTCTTGGTCAGGCCGGCGATCTGGTAGATGTACTTCTGATTGGGCGGCATAGGGGGAGCAGTAGAAGAAGGGCAGTCGGTTTGCCAATAGTCGGGTGGGTAAGGCGAACCCGCCATTGTAAGGATCCCAGCGGCGAGGCAAAGGCCGCGGGTGGGGATAATGACCAATCGGGCGGTCGGCTTTCAGCTCTCGGCCGTCAGCTAGGCGGCCGGCCATCAGCTAGCCGGCGTTAAACCCGCGTTGCAGCCGCCGGCAGCCGAGAGCCAAGGGCCGGCAGCCCCTATCAGACATTGGTCATTCCGAGCCGGCTTGCCATACTGAACCGCTTGAGACCGTCGCCCCAACCAACCGCCCAACCACTAGCCACCAACCCCCGACCCGCATGCCCGTCTGGCAATACTACCTCTGGTCGCTGCTGCTGCTGACCGTTTCTGGCCTCGGCTGGTTCACCAATTTCTTCGGTTTGCCGGGGAACTGGATTGTGCTGGGGGGCGCCGCGTTGTTCGCCTACAGCGTGACCGGCCCCGAGGGGCTCGGCGTCGGCCTGCAGGGGCTGATAATCCTGGCCGTGCTGGCTGGGTTGGGCGAGCTTGTCGAGTTTGCCGCCGGCGCGATGGGCGCGGCTAAGCAGGGCGCCAGCAAACGCTCAGTGGCGTTGGCCGTCGTCGGCGCAATGGTGGGCGGCCTCGCCGGGGTCATTGTCGGTGTGCCGGTGCCGCTGATTGGCAGCATGGTCGCCGCGCTGTTCGGCAGCGCGATCGGCGCGTTCGTGGGGGCCTACCTCGGCGAGAAATGGGCCCGCGGGCCTGCCGCTCCCAGCCTGGCGGTCGGGCAGGGCGCCTTCTGGGGCCGCCTGTGGGGCACGGCCGGCAAGCTGATCGCCGGCGCCGCCATGCTGGTGGTGCTGGTGGTCGATCTGTATTTCGCCTAGCCGCATCGGGTAGAATGGGGGCGAGCAATCCCTCTCCCTCTCTGGGGGAGGCCCGGGTGAGCTTTATGGGGGGAGGGTGCATCGTTCTCCGTTACATTGTGCTGTCCTGTACAAACCACTTCTTGCTTTCGAATTCAACCGCTGACACACCGCTCCCGTACACAAACCCCCTCCCTCAATCCCGCCCCCTGCCGGGGGGGGACGATTTCGGAGCAGCCGACAGATTACATCTGTCGGAGATCCAGGTGGAGAGCCTTTCGGCGGCGCCGTTCGACGGAGGTAATCCGTCGGCTAATAGCCCCGCGGCGAGTTCATAGCGAATCGAGCAACGCCATGCCCCCCGACGCCCACGGCATCGACTACAGCCGCTACCGCAACGCCGTGCTGTCCTACGGCCGACCGGTCAAGTCGGACTGGGGCGTGATGCGGCCGCAGGATTTTGGTGTGATCGAGCTGCTCGACCAGCTCGACGCCGCGCTGAAGGAGCGGCAACAAGCCCACGAGTCGGCCGCCGAGCTGCTCCTCTCCTTGCGGCCCATCTTCCGCGACATGGCTGAAGAGGCCCCTCGCACGGGCCTCCGCCGCTGGCTGGCCCTCCGCGGCCTCGACCGGCCCGCCGCCCCGGTGGCGGTGTGGCTGCTCGGCCGCTACAGCACCTCGACCTCGACCAAGCGGCTCGCCGAATTGGCCGACCAGCCGATGCCGGCTGCGTTCGCCCGGCACTACGCCCGGACGCTGCGGCGGCTCTGCCTGTGGGCGCCGCTCGACAAGGTCGCCGTGAAGTACAAGGTCGACTGGTGCGTCCGTCGGCAGGCCGAGCCCCGCCGCGTCCCGCCGTTCTCCGACCGGCTCAAACGCTTCTCGGCGAACGTCGACCAGAGCCGTGCGGCGAGTGTCCCCGAGCGGTCGCGGATGCCGCTCTGGCTGTCGGCCGAGTTCTGGTTCCGCCGCCCCGGCAAGACCGCCCAGGCGATCCGCGAGGTGCTCGACCGCATCCGCAGCCTGGTGCACGGGGCGTGATTTGGCGGCTGCTGTAGACTCTCGGTCAGAACATCCGTGTCCTATACTTGTAGGCAGCTGTTCTCTACCACGAAGGGCACAAAGAACACGAAGGAGAGGGCGCGCCGGCCCCTGCTTGGTGTTCTTCGTGTCCTCCGTGGTTCCTCTTTTCTCTTGGCCCCAAAGGACTCCATGCTCCGTTTTACAATACTCAGTCTAGTGGCTCTCCTCCCAATCGCGGCGTTCGCCGGCCCGCTCGACCAGCTGCGTCGGGCGTCCGGCGCCAGGGAAGCTCAGGAAACGCGCCCCCGCCGCGCGAACGACGACCTCGAGGGCACGGTCTGGGAGTACACCGCCGAGTACGACGGCCACGTCAAAGAGGGCGAGGCTAAGCCGAAGGACCGCACCGGCCGGTTCCGCACCGAGGGCGAGGCAGTCTTCGAGGTCGGCCGCCGGCTCACCGCGCCCAACGCAGGCGGCGGCCTCCGCGCCCGGGCGCAGGCTTTGCAGCAGAGCACCGGCGAGGTCCCGCTCCCCACCACCCAGGTCAAACGGATCGGCGAGTACCGCCGCAACAAGGAGAAACTGATCATCGACTTCGACGACGAGGACTCGCTCCACGGCGTGATGGTGCTGCGACGCAAGAAAGACACCCGCACTGTCTGGCACGGCGACTACCGCGAGAAGGAAGGGAAGCGGGTGGTCAGCGAGTGGAAGGTCGAGGTGCGGAAGATCGAGGATTGACTCAGTGGTTGGTCAGTAGCCGACAGATTACATCTGTCGGAGAACCCGTTGGAGAGTCTACCAGCGGGGCAGTCCGACGGATGTCATCCGTCGGCAAGGGAGAGCGAGGTAGGTCGGAACAAGCTATAGCACCGTGCCGGCGCTTGCGGCCCACTGTTCGTAGGTTTCCGTACGCACGTCTTGTCACTGCTGCTCAGAGTGTTTCTGCCCAATCAGTGATTCTTGCCAGCTCACCCAAATCGCCTTGTGGGCGTCACTGTATCGATGGTTAATGCGGTTAGCCTCTTCTTCGATACGCCCTCTCAGATAACTGCCCACTCTCCCAGCGTTGTTTTGAAGCCAGCTACGTTCGTCGGCGCCGTTTTCGGGGCTCAGTTGCCCCTCCGCGCCTATAGTGCGTCGGTAGGACTCAAATGTAGAGCCATCAATACGACTATTGTCGATCGTGTCCATCGCGACCGCGGCGGCCCAGGCGAGTTTGATGTCGTCGGACTCTAGCAGGCCCTCAAGCGGGGGCTTCGACGCGCCTGCCGCTGGTCCAAGCACTGCGATCCCCCGCGCCGCAGCAAGCTTGGCGGCTGCGATCTCAGCGGCTCCCGAGGCTGGGTAGAGATCGCAGTGCAACTCTGACTCTGTCGGCGATTCTAGCACCTGCTTGAGGAAATCCGCGGTTTGGAGTTTCGCGTGATCGGAAGCACCGCCTAGCAGCAAGCGGCTCAGGCGGCGGACACTGAAGTCCTCGTGCAGCAAGTTTTGATACAGCAGCCGCAGCCACTGCTCGTCGACGTTCTCATTGGTGAGCGGTGTCCACGTTCGGCCCATGTTCCCTGGCAGGTGGAGCAGCATGAGGGCTCCCCTTCGCACTTTCAAATCGTCGCTCTGCAGGGCGCTGATCCACGTGTCCCGCACCCTGGGGTCGGCGAGTCGTTCATCCTTGCTCACCAGCGTCTTGAGTGCGGCAGTGGCGACTTCGGTGTGAGGGTCGTCGAGCAGCCCGCATATTGTCTCGTAGGTGCTCTTGTCTACCTCGACGGGCGTCAGCGACCGCGAGATCCGCTGAACCATCTCCTGCACCAGGGACGCGTACCGCTCTGGATCCGTCTCGTAGCGATCCATCAACAGGGGGAACCAGGCTTCGAGCGGCGCCGCGTTGGGGCTTGGCGGTTGGGATGTTGAGAGCAACGCGTCGGCAATCGCACCTTGGATGCTACCCAGTCGCCGTTCTGAGAAGTCGTAGACCGCCGCGACATCCAGGATCGCGTTCGCCGCTTCGATCTCGTACCCGGCCCGACCAAACGCCGTTAAGGCTTGGATAGCTGTGGTTCGTTCCTTGGTGCTCAGCTCCGTCCGCCACTGCGTGTTCCACTCCTCGAACGAGCGGCCGTTGTAGGTCAGCTTGGCGAGTGGCGGGGGAGTGCTCCCTGGCTCGGGGAGTTGTGCCGCCGAACGTTCCACCCTATCACCGGGCAGCACCAGCGGTGGCGCCTTGAAGTACGTTTCGTCGGTTGACGGCGCCGTCGCGGCTGGCGGAGGGCCGAAGCCGGGCGGTGGCAATGAGGGTGGGCCAGGCTTCTTGGCCGGCGTGGGAGGCAGCTTGTATTTGACGGTCTTCCCCAGCCGCTCCTGCTCTGCCTCCCACGCGTCCGCCTTGAACGTGATCCGGCCGGTGACCAGCTTGTAGGTCATCTCGGGCTCGTGCGCCTGTCCGCCCATTTCGCCGTATCCGCCGCCGCCAAATTCTCCGCCGTAGCCGCCACCCATTTCTCCGCCGTTTCCACCACCTCTGCCAAATCCGTCGTTGGACGGCGTAACTGGTGACCACCGCAGCACGTAAACCTTTAGTGGATTAAACTCGCCGAGGTCGTCGCGACGCAGCACTTCGGCCAGTTGATCCCAGCCCTCGATTGGCCATACATGCAGCCCGACGAGAATGTCGCTGGGGGCAAACACGGGGGGCACACCTCCGCGCCCTCCGCCTCGGTTTCCGAAGGTTCCCTTGGTAACGACCAGCCCGCCGCCAAACCCCTTCTCCTTCACGGCGGGCGCCTGAGCGTCGTCGAGCGAAGCGACTTCAATGTCAAACATCTTGAACGCCAAATCCGCCACCCGCTGATCCTCCAGCGACAAGGAGTGCGGGTTGCCAGGAGCCGGCTCCTCATCAGGAGTCTCGGCTTCGACTTCCTGCGGCTCGGCCGATTGCGTTTCATCGGGCGAGGCTTCCGGCTCGTTGGCTGCCTCAGAGACCGCCTCGGGCCCCTGTGAAAACGAGTACCCACACGCGCCGGTCAGGCCGAGGCCGACGGCCACGACCGCCAGCAAAAACTTCTTGGAAACGAGCATCGGTTCGTCCTCGAGTTGCAGGATGCGGCGGACCCGCCGCGCGAGGGGGTGAGAAGCCATTGCGCTAGCCGCCAGCGGGAGCGGGCCGCTGGAAGTTTGCTCGGCCACGGCGACTAGCAGCTCGGCGTACGACTGCGGGTCGTCGGTCAGCCGGACCACCAGGGCGTCGCAGCACTGCTCGCGGTCGGCGCGGAGCTGGCGGCTCACCAGCCAGACCGCCGGGTGGAAGAACAGCAGCGACTCGATGGCCCGCTGCAGCAGGTTCACCAGGTTGTCGCGGCGGCGGACGTGGGCCAGCTCGTGCAGCAGCACCATCTCGAGCTGCTCGGGCGAGTAGCCGCTCGCCGCGATGGCCGGCAGCAGCACGACCGGCCGCAGCACGCCGATCAGCATCGGCTGGGCGACCCGCTCGCTGAGCGCGAGCGCCGCCCGGCCGCGAATCCGAAGCCGCTCGGCCGCGGCGACCAGGGCCTCGTGCAGCGGGCCACTCGTCACCGGCTGGCAGTCCTTCCGCAGCCGCTCGACCCCGATCAGGCCGGTCGCCAGCAGCAGGAAAGTGAGCGGGGCCCCGATCAGCCACAGCAGCGGCAGCCACTCGGCCGCTTGATCGAACACCGCTACCAGTTTTTCATCCAGTGCCACGTTATTTAGCGCCGTCGGCTCCGCCGCGGTCGCTGGCAGTGTCGCTGGCTCGGCCGCGGTAGTAGCCGTTGACGGTTGAAACTCCGCGGCTTGCGGATCGAACGCGAGCGGCGTTTCTGCCAGATCGATCGTCGATTCGCTTGCTTCGGTTGCTAACGCAGCGAACTCGAACGTGGCGGCGGGAGCGCCAGCGAGCGGCGAGCCGGGAATTGCGATCGGCTCTTGCTGCCACAAGTAGCCGGCGATTAAGGCCGGCGCTATGGCGAGGGCGCCGAATCCCATCAGCGTGACGGTGTACCGCGCCAGCGGCGCGGCGGTTCGGAGCGTGAACCGAGCGACGAGGGTTATCAACGCGATCGTGGACCCGACCCACAGGAAGTGGAGCATGGTCCAGCCGGCAATCAGCCACAGGGCGCCGCTATTCATGGCTACCTCCCCTTCTTGCTGGTGGTCCGTTTTCCGCCGATCAGCTGTTTCAGCTCGGCGAGCTCTGACGGCTTGAGCTGCTTGCTCTCGACCAAATGGGCGACCAGCCGCTCGGCCGAGCCGTCGAACAGGCCGTCGACCAGCTTGCCGAGCAGCGAGTCGGCGGTCGACTCGTGCGACACGGCGGCCGACCACTGGTAGCCCCGCCCGGCCGAGGTCCGTTTCACGAGCTGCTTGTCGAGCATCACCTTGAGCATCGTCGCCACCGTGGTGGTGGCGACCTCACGCTCCGCCCGGAGCGCGTCGCACACCACGCCGAGCGGCGCCGGGCCGTGCTCCCAGAGCACGCGGAGGATCTCGAGTTCGCCATCGGTCGGGTGGGGCGAGCGGGGACGCGACATCACGGGCTCCCGTGCAGTGTTCAGCGGGTGGGTTCGGCGTCGCCGGGTTGCGGCTAGCTGCTTCGGATTCTAAAGAATTAGAATGGCGGGTGTCAAGGAAAAAATCGAGCGATCGGAATGATGGTCCCGCGGAAACAATTATCGATGCGCCCAGCGAACCAGCCCGCGGCGGGAGCCGTGGGTCTTGAACCAGAATTAATGGCATGCCGACAAGCCAAGCCCCAACGGGGCGCGCCAATACAGCCCAGGGCAACGCCCTGGGTCGGCGGCCAGATCGATCTTCCAGAGCCCTGAAGGGGCGCGCTATTGATCGTCAGGGTCGGTAGCGCGCCCCTTCAGGGCTTGGTGGCGGGCGGCGGGGTTTTCCCAGGGCGTTGCCCTGGGCTGTGATAGCGCGCCCCGTTGGGGCTGTGAGATCCGTGGCGCCTTCTCCCCGGATTTGTGTAGAAGCGTCACTTGATGTGTGGTCCAATAGGGGGACACCGACACAGGGTTGCAGAGCACGGCGGCGACGTTTGTATCGCAGGCCGGCGTTCGTTGCTGCGCGGTTAAGGAAACGCTCGCTGCCTTTGGGTTCTGTCCGACCGATTGGTCCGGATGGACACCGTGGCGGACAAAACCCACGGGTCGATTTGGTCTTCGCGTGCGTAGAGCCTACTATCGCAGCGCGAAACGGATCGCGGGGAGAATCGTGGGTGGGGTTTTGTCCCCTCCGGTCGATATTTTGGACTAAACGTCGTGCGTAGGAGGGCAGCAAGATTTCCGACAGTATGCAGCCCGCGGCGGAAGCCGCGGGTTTTGAACCAGAGTTGATGACATGCCGACAGGCCAAGCCCCAACGGGGCGCGCCAATACAGCCCAGGGCAACGCCCTGGGGCGGCTTCAGGGCCTGGTGTGGGCGGCGGGTTCTGCCCAGGGCGTTGCCCTGGGCTGTGATAGCGCGCCCCTTTGGGGCTTTTGGTTGGTGGGACCGTTGACCGACCGGCGGGGCCGTCACCCCACCCCCCCCAAGAGTTGACATGGGCCTCCCCATCGAGGGGAGTAGAGTTACGATTGCATACTCAGCCTCAAGGCCGAACGGATGGCGATGCGACTCCCTACCCGCAAGTTCTGGCTCGGCCTCGTGCGGCGGCTGGCCTTGTACTACCTGCTGATCCTGCTTGCTATGACCTTCATCGAACGCTGGCTTGTTTACCCCGCCCCGAGCGCCGACGAGGGGGATTGGGCGCCGCCGCACCTGGAGTTCGAGGAGGCCACTTTCACGTCGGCCGATGGCACGCCGCTGCACGGGTGGTTCTTCAAGCACGAGAAGGCCCGGCGGTCGGTGCTGTACCTGCACGGCAACGGCGTGCACGTGGCGGACATCGGCGACCGGATGCCGGTGATCTCCCGCCACCTGCAGGCCGACGTGCTGGTGTTCGACTACCGCGGCTACGGCAAGAGCGGCGGGAAGCCGATCGAGCCGGGCGTGATCGAGGACGGCCTGGCGGCGTCGGCTTGGCTGGCGGAGCGGACCGGGGCGCCCGCTAGTCGGCAGGTGCTGATCGGCCGCTCGATTGGCGCCGGCGTGGCCGTGGCGATGGCCGAGCGGCAGGGCGCCGGCTGTGTTGTGGCGCAGTGTGCGTTCGCGCGGCTGACCGACCCGGCGGCCAAGATGTTTCCGTGGCTGCCGGTGCGGCTCTTGATGCGGAACCAGTTTCCATCTGTCGAGCGGATCCAGAACTATCACGGTCCGTACTTTGGCTGCCACGGCACGGACGACACGCTGGTGCCGTTCGAGCAGGGGGAGCAGCTGTTCCGCGCGGCCCCGACCGAGCAGAAGGAGTTTCTGGCCTACGAGGGGATGGGCCACAACGAGCCGCTGCCGCGGGAGTACTGGCAGCGGCTGGCGGCGTTTCTGGAAGAGGTGGGGGCTTAGCTGGGGGCGGTGGACGCGCGGCGGAGCCGCGACGCTTCATGTGGTTCGCCGGCCATCGGTGACCGTGTGCCAGCCGCCAGCCACTACTTACACATCAATCAACGAATCCGGAGCCTCACGCAGGAACAGGTAGATCAGGATCGCGCTGCTCAGCAGCTCGGCCGACAGCAGTTTGAGGGCGGCGTTGTGGCCGAGCTGGCTGGAGAGGTACACGTAGGTCGCCGAGGTTACGAGCGCGACGCCGACGGTGAACGTGAACGAGACGCTCAACCGGTAGCTCTCGCTGTGGTTGGCGGCGCGGAACTCGCGGAAGAACTGGTAGACGACGCCGATGTAGATCAGCAAGGTCACCAGTCCCCACTGATCGTTCAACGCTGGGAGAACAATGAAAGCGTCGTACAGGCCGTGGCCCAGCACCGCGACACCAAATACCGCGAACGCCTCGGGTCCAAGCGTCTTGGGATGCCAGCACGCCCGGCAGACCGCCAGGCCGACCAGCCCGGTAAGCGACATATGCAGGAAGTTGGCCATTGTGAGTCGGCCAAGGCTGCTGGCTCCGAGGCTGTTGCCGAAGTAGCCAACGTTCTCCTCGACCGCGAACCCAAGCCCAACACAAGCACTGACAATCAGCGCCTGCAGCTCCGACCGCCGCGATACCAGCCAGGGGATCAGCGGCAAGAGGAGCAGCAGCTTGGCGAGCTCCTCGCGGAGGCCGACTCCGAGGATGAAGTACTTGAGTCCGGGGATTAGTTCGTTGCTTTCCTCGAGCCCCCAACCGGCTTCTTGCACCAAGATGAAGAACAACGTGAGCCCAACGCTCACCACGCCCAATGCCACGCCGGCCAGGCAGAGCCACAGCGAGACCCTCCCTTGATAGAATCGCCCGATGTGCAGCAGAAACGACAGCCAGCAGGCGCCGGTCAGCAGCGCCAGCACCGCGGGCCCGGGCGCGTACTGCTGGAACATCAACGCCGGCATCTGCCGCAACACGGCGAGCCAGTCGTCACGCTCGGCGGCCTGCTCGGCGAGCGCGTAGGGCGGGATCAGGGGTCGGTAGTCGGGGTTGTCGGCCAGGGCGGTCAGCTCGTCCCAGCGGTCGGCAACTGCGAGGGCCGAGACCAGCCGCTCGCGGGCGGATTGGGAGTCGAACTGGTCGGCCTCGGCGCGGAGCAGGTCGATCCGCTGCGTGGCGGCGGCCGGGTCGTCTGCCAGGCAGTGGGCCAGTGCGTAGTTGGCGTAGCGGGTCGGCGGGCGGCGATTCGCCTGACGGTAGAGCGAGAGCCGCGAACCGTGCCCCACGACGCTGTTGGTCATCACCGTGGCGATCTCGGCCGCCTCCCGGTCCCACCGCTGGGCGGCGTTGTCGAACAGGCCGAGCGGCGGGAGGTCCCCCTCGGGATCGAGCCTCCGGGCGATCAGCGCCGCGGCGTCGAGCACCTGGTAGAAGTCGGCGTTGGGCGCCAGCTGCAGCCGCTCCAATGGCCGCCAGGGATGGTTGGGGTTGTGGACCGACTCCACCAGGCACCGCTGCAGCGGGTCCTGCCCCGCCAGGCCGGCTAGCAGCGGCGCCGCGAAGCTCAGCAGCAGGCCTGCCGCGACGATGCCGATCGCCACCCGCCAGAGGAACACGGGGTCGTGCGAGCGGCGGGCGAGCTTAGTTGTCCAGGACATGCGGAGATGAGGTGTGATAGCGTGGGGGCGTCGGGATTCCGCGGGCGAACGGCCCGAACGCCAAGAAACCGCCGCCCGGGGTGCGATTCTGACCCTCGGCAGTTTTTGATAGACTGGCAGGGCCCGCCGATTCTACCCCCACGGACGCACCCATGCCACGCGAACGGATTCTCTCGAGCGAAGACCAATCGAAGCCGACCCCGCCCCCGCCGCCAAGCACGGTGTTGGAGTCGCGTGAGGAGGACCCTGCGCTCCGCCCGAAGCACATGAAGGAGATGATCGGGCAGCGGGCCGTGTACGAGCGGATCCGCGTGGCGGTTGACGCGGCGATGATGCGGGGCGAGCCGCTGGGCCACATCCTGCTGGACGGCCCGCCCGGCCTGGGCAAGACCACCTTCGCGACCTGCATCCCGCGGGACCTGGGCGTGGAGCTGCAGATTGCTAGCGGCGCGGCGCTGGCGGCGCCGAAGGACCTGCTGCCCTACCTGACCAACGCGCAGGAGGGGAGCGTGCTGTTCATCGACGAGATCCACCGCCTGCCGAAGGCGGTCGAGGAGTTCATGTACCCGGCGATGGAGGACTTCCGCATCGACATCACGCTTGGCGAGGGGGTCAACGCGCGGACGGTCAACATGAACCTGCGGCCGTTCACGATGATCGGCGCCACCACCCGCACCGGCCTGCTGTCGGCGCCGCTGCGGGACCGGTTCCAGATCCGCGAACACCTGGAGTTCTACAGCGAAGAAGAGCTGACCACGATCGTGCTCCGCAACGCGGTGATCCTCAAGTGCCCGATCGAAGAGGCCGCCGCCCGCAAGATCGCCGGCTGCAGCCGCGGCACGCCCCGCGTGGTGAACAACCGCCTGCGGTGGGTCCGCGACTACGCCACCAGCCGCGCCGACGGCGAGGTGACGCTCGAGGTGGCGGACAGGGCGCTGGCCATGTCGCGGGTCGACTCGCTGGGGCTCGACCAGCAGGACCGCAACTACCTGGAGACCATCCTGCGGGTCTTCAACGGCGGCCCGGCCGGCGTCGAGGCGATCGCCCACACCCTCAACGCCGCGCCCGACACGCTGACCGACGAGGTTGAGCCGTTCCTGCTGCGAGAGGGCCTGGTGGTCCGCACGTCGCGCGGCCGCAAGCTGACCAACCGCGGTTACGAGCACCTCGGTCAGACCCCACCGGAAGAGCCCGTCGGCCGCAGCAACGACGAGCTGCCGTTGTTTGAGTAGAGGGCGTGCACCCCTCGGCTATAAGTCACAAGGTGGTTGTGAAGTTGTTTCTACCGTCACGCGAAGTCCCTATCGCCCCCAGCCGCCTGTGCAATCGTTCCTCCTCTTGTTCGGCGTCGCGGCCTGCGCGACCTCGGTGATCTGGATCAAGAAGAGCGGCGTCGACCCGGTGCTGTTGAGCGGCCTGCGACTGGTGGTCGCGTCGGTCGCGCTGACGCCGTTGTTTATTCGCGACTGGCGGCGGCATCGCGACGTGCTGACCTGGCGACACTACCGCGACGCGGCGATCCCCGGCGTGATGCTGGCTTTGCACTTTATTACGTGGCTGATCGGCGTGCGTATGACGCCGGCGGTTAACTCGACCGTGCTGGTGAACCTGACGCCGATCGTGATGCCGCTGCTGTTGATCTGGCTGACCGGCGAGCGACCCAACCGGCGAGAGCTGCTGGCGACCGGCGTGGCGGGCATCGGCTTGAGCATTCTGTTCGTGTCGGACTTCAACCTCAGCCGCGAGCAGTTCAACGGTGATTTGGTTTGCTTGGGCTCGATGCTGCTGTTGGCGTTGTACTTGACGCTGGGCCGGAAGTACCGCCACCACCCGACCGTGTGGCTGTACCTGGTTCCGCTGTACTACACCGCGGCGGTCGTGGCGTTGCTGCTGGCGCCGGTGTTCGCCACGGACTTGTCGGTCGACTGGCCGCGCGAGTGGTACTGGGTGCTCGCCCTGGGGCTGATCCCGACCGTGCTGGGCCACTCGCTGCTCAACAACGCGATGCGGCACTTCCGCGGCCAGGTGGTCGGCCTGGCGAGCATGCTGCAGTTCATCATCGCCGGCGTGCTGGCGTACCTGCTGCTGCCGAACGAAACCCCGGCCTGGACGTTCTACCCGGCGAGCGTGTTTATCCTGCTCGCGGGCGTCATTGTGGTGGGGCGGCGTAAGTCGCGGCCCGCGGCGAGTCCCGTCGCCACAGCCACGCGAACAGCACCGCCAGCGGAAGGCACGCCCACTGGTAGCCGGTAAGGCCGAGCCAGAGCCGGGCCTCGGGGCGGATGAACTCGGTCGCGAAGCGGTAGGCGAGGTACGTCAGGATGTAAAGCTTCACCAGATTGCCGTGGAACATGCCGCGGCGACGCATGACGATCAATGCGAGGAAGCAAGCGAAGTGGAACGCGGCTTCGTAGAGCTGGGTCGGGTGCCGCGGCTCGGGGCCTTGGGCCGGGAACACCACGCCCCACGGCAGGTCGGTTGGCACGCCGAAGCAGCAGCCGGCGCGGAAGCACGCCAGGCGGCCGATCGCCACGGCGAGCGCCACCGGCGCCGCGAACGAGTCGCCGGTTTTCACGCGGATACCGAACGCCCACTTGGCCGCCTCGACGCCCATGTAGCCGCCGATCAGGCCGAACAGGATGGTCTTGCCGTCGGCGAACCACGCCATGCCGCTCGCCATGCCGACCGGGTCGCTGAGCACGAACGGCAACTTGGCGGTGATCATTGCCCCGCAGAACGCGCCGACGCCGACCGCCAGCCGCTCTTCCTTCGACAGCGGCAACGCCGACTGCGACCGCCGCAAGAGCAGCCCGCACGCGACCACCGCGGTAAGCATGATCAGGGCGTAGATGGGGTCGAACGCGGCGAGCATGAATCAAGTCACTTAGGGCCCACTGCACGATCGATCAGCCCACCCCGCCAGGGGTGGGACCGAACCCAACGTAGTCCCACCCCTGGCGGGGTGGGCTAAGACGCAGGAAGGGCTACCCTTGGGAAAGCCTGCTTTAGAACCCCCGCGCCGCTTTTACGTCGTCGAAGTCGCGGAGGTGGTAGCCGATCTCGGCGGCGTCGAGCATCTTGCACACCGCGCGGAGGGCGACTCCGAAGCCGTCGGGGCCGCTGAAGCCGCCGAACTGCCCGCCCCCCTTCAGGTGCGGCTCGAGGTCGAGGAACACGCCGGGGATGCCCCGCTTCTTGAGCTTCTTCTCAAGCTTCGGCAGCATCTCGCGGAAGTCGCGGAAGATCAGCTCGTGGGCGCTGTCGCCGATGTCGACCGGCACGAAGTTCTTGAGCATTTCCTCGTGCACGTGCCCGCCGCGGGTCAGGCTCGGGTCGTGGTAGTCCTTGATGTGCATCCATCCCAGGCTTGGCTTCATCTCGACGTACTGGGCGTAGCACTCGATGTTCGAGTAGCCCTGGCTGATCAGGTTGCCGCCGTCGAAGATGGTGACCATCGCCGGGTGGTCGACCTGCTTGTGCAGCTCGGCCAGCAGCTGGCCCGACTGGCCGATCAGGTTGGCCTCGACCTCCAGGCCGAAGGTGAGGTCGCTGCGGTGGCAGGCCTCGGCGATCTGGCCGAGCTGGTCGACCGCCTGCGGCACGTAGTCCCACGGGTCCTCGCCCTTCGGCGGGTAGAACGAGAAGCCGCGGATCAGCTTGGTCTCGAACGCGTGGGCCCGCTCGCACGCCTTCGCGACGTCCTTCTGCAGGTACTGCTTGAACGGCACGTAGCGGTTCTTGCTGCCGTCCTCCTGGTCGATCAGCTTGACCTTGCCGATCGGCGAGCCGATCGACGCCACGTTCATGCCGTACTCGTCCTCGAGCTTGCGGAGCTTCGAGATCTCGGACTTGGTCAGGTCCATCACGTTCTTGACGCCCTGGCCGACGTCGACGAAACGCAGGCTGTAGTACTCCAGGCCGAGGGCCGCAAAGGCGGCGAACTGCTCCACCGCGAGCTTGTTGTTGGCGGCCTCGTCGGCGAAACCGGAGAGGATGACTTGAGGAGTAGGGGGCATGAAACCGTGGGGGGATTAGGAGTGGAACGCCGCGCCCGGGGGCCCGGCGCGGGGCCGCTACATCATTGACGTGTGCTGCACCGTGACCGTTTCGGTGATGCCGCCGCGGGCGCTGAAGGCGGCCTCGACCTTCATCCACTGCGGCTGAACGACCGCCACCAGGTCGTCGATGATCGTGTTGGTGACGTTCTCGTAGAAGATGCCCTCGTTGCGGTAGCTCTGCAGGTAGAACTTGTAGCTCTTCAGCTCGATGCACTTGCCGCGGGGCGTGTAGGTCAGCGTGATCGTGCCGTAGTCGGGCTGGCCGGTCTTGGGGCAGACCGAAGTGAACTCCGGTGCGACGATTTCGATCTTGTAGTCGCGCTCGGGGTACTGGTTGTCGAAGGTCTCGAGCAGGCCGCGGAAGTCGGACATCGTGGTTTATTGATGGGTGCGCGGTGAATGAGTCCCTGGCTCGAGGCCGCCGTCTGGGGACACCGGCCTCCCTGGTGGTCGACCCGTGTTCGTCGGCGCCGCAAGGGCCCGCAGGACTCCTTTTTGGTGGGACCCTATTCTGGCATGATGGGGGGGAGGAGAGAAGGGACCCGCAACCCACTCTCTGCCCCCGCCAGCCCATTGCCCACCCACTCCCGCCGCCGCAGGCCGCCATGACCCAACCCGTCACGAAACCGAAGGCCGTGGTGCTGCTGTCGGGCGGCCTCGACTCGGCGACCACCGCCGCGATGGCTGCCGACGCCGGGTTCGAGGTGTACGCCCTGAGCGTCGACTACGGCCAGCGTCACCGGTTCGAGCTGCAGGCGGCCGGGCGGGTCGCCGAGCGGCTGGGGGTCGCCGAGCACCGCACCGTCACGGTCGACGCCGGGCAGTACGGCGGCAGCGCCCTGACCGCCGACATCGACGTGCCGCAGGGCCGCTCCGGCGAACAGATGGCCGCCGGCATCCCGGTGACGTACGTCCCGGCGCGGAACACACTGTTTCTGTCGCTCGCGCTCGGCTACGCCGAGACCCTCGGCGCCGCCGACCTGTGGATCGGCGTCAACGCGGTCGACTACAGCGGCTACCCCGACTGCCGGCCGGAGTTCGTCGCGGCGTTCGAGCAGCTCGCCAACCTGGCGACCAAGTGCGGCGTGGAAGGCGAGTGCAAGTTCACAATCCACGCGCCGCTGATCAGCCTGACCAAGGCCCAGATCGTGCAGCACGGCATGGCGTTGGGAGTCGACTACTCGCTGACGCACACCTGCTACAGCCCCGACGCCGACGGCGTTGCGTGTGGCCGCTGCGACGCGTGCCAGCTGCGGCTGCAGGGCTTCGCCGACGCCGGGCTCGAGGACCCGGTCCCCTATCAGGCGTAGCGAGCCATGCCCGACGAACTGTCGCCGAATGAAGCGAACCCGTACGCCTCGCCGCAGGTCGATACGGCGGACGACCGGCCCGAGGCGGACGCCCTGCTAGTGGTGAGCCGCCTGTGGCGGATGCAGGACTGGGGCCGCGGCTACCGGGTGATCGTCAACGGCCGGAAGGTGGGAGTGATCCGCAACGGTCAGACGAAGTCGTTCCCGGTCGCCTCGGGGCCCTGCGAGGCGTCGGTCCGGCTCGACTGGTGCGGCAGCCCTGTCGTTTCCTTCCACTTGGGCCCCGAACAAGAGCAGCGGCTGGAATGCGGCAGCTCGTTCACCGTGCTGACAAGCGTCCTCACGCCGTTCTACGCCCTGTTCAGATGGGACCGCTACCTGACGCTCAGGATGGTAGAATAGTCGTTTGGGTTTTTCCTATCGCCACCGCCATTGGCAACCATGCGAATCGCAGAGATCTACAAATCGATACAAGGTGAAGGCCTGCTGACCGGCTCGCCGAGCGTGTTTGTCCGCGCCAGCGGCTGCAACCTCCGCTGCTGGTTCTGCGACACGCCGCACGCGTCGTGGTCGCCCGAGGGGGTGGACCTGTCGGTCGACGAGATTGTCGCCCAGATCGAGGAATGGGACTGCCGCCACGTGGTGATCACCGGCGGCGAGCCAATGCTGTTCGCCGAGCTGATCCCGTTGTGTGAGAAGCTGCGGCTGCAGCGGCGGCACATCACCATTGAAACCGCCGGCACGCTCTACCTGCCGGTGGTGTGCGACCTGATGTCGGTCAGCCCGAAGCTGTCCGGCTCGGCCCCCAACGCCGAGGAGCACCCGCACTGGCGGCGGCGGCACGAGCAGAACCGCAACCGCCCCGAGATTGTCCGCCGGCTGCTGACCCAGTACGACTACCAGCTCAAGTTTGTCGTCGACCAGCGGCCCGACCTGGCGGAGCTCGAGGAGTGGCTGGCAGGCATCGGCACGGTCGACCGCGAGCGGGTGCTGCTGATGCCGCAAGGCGTTCGCGAGGAGGAACTCGCCGAACGCGCCACGTGGCTGCGTCCCTACTGCCACGACCAAGGCTACACGTACTGCCCGCGGAAGCAGATCGAGTGGTTCGGTGCAGTTCGGGGCACCTGATTGGCTCCGCGGCCAGGGGTCTCGCGTCGGTAATTCCTCGTAGGCTTATCTGTGGGATGCGGCTTTCGGGTCGCCACTCGACCGAGTGTGTGATGCCCGCCGCGAACAGTTAGGGAGTTTACATACGGCCCTGACCCTACTAGTCTGACTCAACTGTGAGTCTAACTATCTTCTGCCGTCGTGAATGTTTATGCGGCATAGTCATGTTTGATGTGCGGGCGCCCGGGTCAACAACCCCGCGCCGCCCGCGTCAACGATGAAGGAGCAACAGGTGGCCAAACGCAAGGTGAACAAGAGCGAGAAGACTCGCGAGTACATGGCCAAGAACCCAAAGGCGGGTCCGAGCGCCGTCAGCGAGGCCCTCGGCAAGCAGGGGATCAAGGTCTCGCCGCAGCAGGTGAGCACGATCAAGGCCAACGCCAAGAAGAAGACCGGCGCAAAGAAGAAGGCCGTGCGGGGCCGCAAGCCGGCCGCGGCCGCCGGCAGCGACGCCTACCTCAAGCAGCTGGTCGCGGCTAAGGAGTTCGCGGCGAGCGTCGGCGGGGTGGCCAACGCCAAGCAGCTGCTGACGGGCATTGAGAAGCTGGTCGACTAATCGAATGCCGGCGTCTGGCGCCGTGGCGGCTTGCCCGGCGCCAGGGGCGGCCCACAGGTAGGGAGAAGCCGTGGCTACACGAGTCCTAGCGTTCCTGATGGCCGCGGTGATCGTCCCACTGGTCTGCCAGGCCGTTGAGCCGCCGCCGCTCCGCGTGGCGAAACGGGACGTGCTCTACAAGCCGGGCGATGATATCACCGACTACCAGCGCGAGCGCTGCCGGCTGGACCTCTATCTCCCCGAGGAGTCGGGCAATGCGGCCCGGCGGCCCGTGGTGGTGTTCTTCCACGGCGGCGGGCTGACCGGCGGCGACAAGCAAACCGCCGCGCCGATCGCAAGGCTGCTGAACCGCAACGGCGTGATCGTGGTCGCGGCCAACTACCGCTTCTCGCCGAAGGTCGAGTTCCCGGCCTACGTCCGCGACGCCGCCGACGCCGTGCGGTGGACCCACGACCATGTCGACGAGTACGGCGGCGATTCCAAATTGGTGTTCCTCTCAGGCCACTCGGCCGGCGGCTACCTGACGCTGATGGCGGCGGCGGAGCTCGGCTGCTTCGCCGACGACCGTGAGCCAGAGATCAAGCTCGCCGGGCTGCTGCCGATCAGCGGGCAGACGCTGAACCACACCGCGGTCAGACGCGAGCGAGGCATCCCAGAGGATCGCGTCGTGGTCGACGACGCGGCCCCGCTGAACGCCATCCGCGCGAGCGGGCCGCCGACGCTCTTGATCTGTGGCGATCGCGACCTGCCGCTGCGGCTCGAGCAGAACGAACTGCTCCTCGCCCACTTCAAGCGTTTGGGCGACAACCGAGCCAGGCTGGTCGTCGGGGTCGATCGCGACCACGGCTCGATCTACGACCTGTGCCACCGGCCGGGCGATCCGGTGGGCAGGGCGATCGTCGAGTTCATCGAGCAGCATGCGAGGTGATTGGCCGCGCGGGCCCGTCGCCCAGATCACCTAGTCGCGTTGGAGGTCCCTTACTCTCCCCCCATAGCGGCCCGGGCGACCTCGCTCGCTGTGCCGACGCTGGGGTCGAGTGGCGTCAGCGTAAGCTCAAGGCCGTACTCGCCCGCTTTCAGGCGGTACTCCTCGTGCGGCCACGCGCCCCACGAGTCGTCTCCACCGACGCCCATCTGCCGGTAGTCGAGGTTGAGGGTGAGCACCTCGCCGCGCTGCAGCTCTTGGGGGTGCCGCGCCTGCTGCAGCGCCCTTTGGGTGTAAGGCCAGACGCTAAAGTCGAACGTCGCCCCGGCGACCAGCAGGCCGCGACCGTTCTCCGATGTGAGGGCCAGCCAGCGGGCGTCGGTGCGGTTGCCATTCTCTTGGGGTCGCACGTACTCGTGGATCAGCTCGCTGACCGGCATAGCGTAATGGCTGACCGGCGCGCCGCTCTTGCGGTCCCAGTAGCTCTCGTGCGGGCCGCGTCCGAACCACGCTGCCTGGGTGAAGCTGGTCGGAATCTCCGTCCGAAGGCCGACGCGGGGAATGTCCGGCAGGTCTCCCGACGCGTTGATGGTGAACGAGACCTTTAGCGCGCCCAGCGCGTCGAGGGTGTATGACGCACGCTCGGCCGCCTTGCCGTCGAGCAGCTTCCACTCGCACTCCACCGTAACCGCCCCGTCCTTCGCTTGCGACTGCTCGCAGCGGGTCAATTCGCGGCTGCGGCCAGCGCGGCGCCAGTCACGCAGGCGGCGGGGCATCTGGTTGCCGTTGTCGTTGTCGATGGGCGCCCGCCAGTAATTGGGGACCAACGGTGCGGTGATCAGCGGCTCCCCGTCCTGGGCGATCGAGTCGACGTGGCCCGTCCGTTTGTTGACGGCGACCGACACGCCGCCGCTGCTCAGCAGAATCTGGTCGTCGGTCTCGTTGGCCTGAGGCTTGTGCTGGGCCAGCTTGATCGCGGCCTCGCCGGGCTCGGCCTCCAGATCAAACTGATCCACGGCCACCTGGTGGCCAGCCGGCGCCCAGGGCGCCTGGTCACGCAGCACGTAACGGACCGTGAGGATCGCCTCCTGGCCCGGCGCGGCGTCGACCGGCTCGATCGGCAGCTCCACCTCAGCCGAATCGCCGGCGGCTGCTTCGGGCGCGGCCTGGCGGCCGTCCTGCACAGTCTTGCCGTCGACCTCGACAGTCCAGGTCAGGTCGAACGGCGCCAGCGTTTGGTGGTCGTACTCGTTCTTCACGACGTAGACGCCCGGCTTGTCGCCGGCGGCGGTGGAGATGCGCTGGTAGACCTTCTTTACCTCAAAAAGCGACGGGTTGGGGACCCGGTCCGGGCGGACCAGGCCGTTGCAGCAGAAGTTGCCGTCGTTCGGCCGGTCGCCGAAGTCGCCGCCGTAGGCGTAGTACTCATGGCCGTCGGCGTCTTTGGTCAGCAGGCCCTGGTCGACCCAGTCCCAGATGAACCCGCCCTGCAGCGCCCGGTGCTCGCGGATGGCGGACCAGTATTCCGGCAGGTTGCCGACGCTGTTGCCCATCGCGTGGGCGTACTCGCAGAGGATCAGCGGCCGGTCCGCGTCATGGGTGGCGTAGTTGACGATGCCGTCGATGCGGGCGTACATCGGGCAGCGGATGTCGGTGTTGCGGGCGCGCCAGCCCGCCTGCTCGTACTGCACCGGCCGCGACGCATCACGCTGCTTGATCCAGTCGTAGTTGGCCATGAAGTTGACGCCGTTGCCGGCCTCGTTGCCGAGCGACCAGGTCACGATCGACGGGTGGTTCTTGTCCCGCTCGACCATCCGGATCGCGCGGTCCAGGTGGGCCTTGCCCCAGCTCGGGTCCTTGGCCAGCGACTCGGGGCCGTAGCCCATGCCGTGCGACTCGATGTTGGTCTCGTCGACGACAAACAGCCCGTACTCGTCGCACAGGTCGTACCACTCCGGGACGTTCGGGTAGTGCGACGTGCGGACCGCGTTGATGTTGTGCTGCTTCATCAGCAGGATGTCTTCGATCATCGACTCACGGCTGATCGTGTGCCCGGTGACCGGGTGGTGCTCGTGGCGGTTGACGCCGTTCATGTAGACGTACTTGCCGTTGACCAGCAGCACGCCATCTTTGATTTCCACCTCGCGGAAGCCAACGTTGACGGCGGTCGACTCGAGCGCTTTGCCGTCTTCGTCCTTCAGCGTGATTACCAAACGGTAGAGGTACGGCGTCTCAGCGGTCCAGAGCTTAGGGGCTGCGATATTGAGCGAGTGCCTAAGCGTGACCTCGTCGCCACTGCCGTTGACGCCCCCTTCACGCGATGCCACGACCGCGCCATCGGCGTCGACCAGTTCGACCCACAGGTCGGCCTGGTCGCCGTCTGCGGTCGTGCAGTCGACGCTCACGGCAAGCGTCGCGTCGCGGTATTCTTTGTCGAGGTCGGTCTGCACCTCAAAGTCAACAATCCGCGTCGGCGCCAACCCTTCCAGGTAGACATCCCTGAAGATGCCGCTAAGCCGCCAAAAGTCCTGGTCCTCGAGGTACGAGCCGTCGCACCAGCGGAACACCTGCGCGGCGAGCGTGTTCTCGCCCTCTTTGAGGAACGGCGTCAGGTCGAAGCGGGCCGGGGTGCGGCTCCCCTGCGAGTAGCCGACCTTCTTGCCGTTCACCCACAGGTAGAACGCCGACTCGACGCCGTCGAAGTTGATCTCGACGCGGCGGCCGTCCCACTCCTTGGGCACGGTGAACGAGGTGCGGTACGAGCCGACCGGGTTGCCGTTGCGGCCGCCGATCTTGGGCGGGTTCTTGTCGAACGGGTAGTTGACGTTCGTGTAGATCGGCTGGCCGTGGCCCTGGGTCTGCCAGTCGCCAGGGACGCGGATGTCGTCCCACGTCGAGTCGTCGAAGTCGACCGCGACGAAGTCCATCGGCCGCTCGTCCGGGTTCGCGACCCAGTGGAACTTCCACGTCCCATTGAGCAGCTTCACGTACGGCGAGTCATCCCGCGAACCGTCGCGTGCGTCTTCGGCCGTGTCGAACCGGAAGAACGTGGCGTGCGGGGCGAGCTTGTTGCGGCTGATGACCGTTTGGTCCTCCCAGTCGACCGCCGACGAATCGGCGGCGAACGCGAGGCCCAGGATGACGAGAAGCAGCAGGGTTTTGGCAGTCATGTATTTTGCGATCGGCTTGCGACGAGATGAAGAGTTACGGGCAGTCCCCTATTATGCACCGCGGCGTGGTCGCAAGAAAGTCGCCGCCCGTCGGGGCAAAGTGGCCCTCGGAGACCTGGCGGTCGCTTCCGGAGTGCGGAAAACGCCTGTGTGTTAGTCTCCGGGCCTGGCCCAGCTCGGTGCGCAACCTGCTGGCTTTCAGTGTAGCCGCGGTCGTGCCCGGGGCGGTCGGCGATGCGGCCTTCGAAAATGCGTACCCGCTTCGCGTCCCCACCCAGCGGCAGTGAGGAGTGTCTGCCGGCGTAGGAGAGCGTGTCGAGCAGCACGGCCTGTGCGTCCAGGGAGGCGAACGCCGCTCGCAATAGGTTGGCCCCAAGGAAGCCCATGCCGCCGGCAATCAAGTGGGTTGGCATCGGCCTGGTTTGCATGATGCTTGAGCTAAGTCGTTCTGTGGTAGTGGTTTATCGGTCTTCACCCAGAGGGGGCGGCGGCCCCTCAGAACTGTCGATCGGGGATTCGCGTTGCCCCGGGATTGCCGACAGGCTATGGTCAAAGCAGCCCGCGGCGGCCGATTCGCTCGGCCCTCGGGACGCACCCCCTAAAATCTCCCTCCGGCTGGTCGAATTGCACTCGGCATGGCCGCCAGGGAGCCTGCCTGCGCCGCCTCCGAAACCGCCGCTGGAGTGGTCTCGCGTTGCGGGCCTCCTACTATTAATCGAGGCTCGGTACGAGATTCGCCCAGTTGATCGGTAGGAAATCGACCTGGAGCACGTGCCGCTCAGCGCGTAAGGTACCGCGGCTCGGCGCGACAGCCGGCCGGCTCCCTACCAGCAATCCCTCCAAGAGTCTTGCTCAATCCTGAAACGCATGGCGAAAACGGCGCTCATCACTGGCATCACGGGGCAAGACGGTTCGTACCTGGCAGAGCTGCTGCTCGCGAAGGGGTACACCGTCTGGGGGATGATCCGCCGCGCGTCGAGCATCAACACCGGACGCATCGACGGCATCTACCGCTCGCCCCAACGCGAGAACACCCACCGGGACGCGCGGCTGCGGCTCGTCTACGGCGACCTGGCCGACGGCTCGGTGCTGAACCGGCACGTCAAGTCGATCCGCCCGGACGAGGTCTACAACCTCGGCGCCCAGACGCACGTCAAGGTGTCGTTTGAGCTGCCCGTGTACACGGGCGATGTCACCGGCCTGGGCGCGGTTCGCCTGCTCGAGGCGCTCCGCGAGTGCGGGCACGAGTCGCGTTTCTACCAGGCGTCTTCGTCGGAGCTGTTCGGCTTGGCGAGCGAGAGTCCTCAGAACGAGCAGACCCCGTTCCACCCCCGCAGCCCATACGCGTGCGCGAAGGCCTACGCGTTCCACCTCACGCGGAACTACCGCGAGTCGTACGGCATGTTTGCCGTGAACGGCATCCAGTACAACCACGAGTCGCCCCGCCGCGGCGAGGCGTTTGTCACCCGCAAGATCACCCGCGCCGCCGCCGCGATCGCCCTCGGCCAGCAGGAGACCGTCTCGCTCGGCAACCTCAACGCCGAACGCGACTGGGGCTACGCCGGCGACTACGTCAAAGCGATGTGGTTGATGATGCAGGCCGAGCGGCCGCAGGACTACGTCGTGGCGACTGGCGAGACGCACTCGGTGCGGGACTTCTGCTGCCGCGCGTTCGCCCGAGCCGGCGTGCCGCTCACGTGGCACGGCGAGGGCGTCAACGAGCACGGCGTCGACCAAGCGGGACGCGTCCGCGTGTCGGTGGACCCCGAGTTCTTCCGCCCGGTCGAGTCGGAGTGCCTGCGGGGCGACGCCTCGCGGATCCGCCGCGAGCTCGGCTGGGCGCCCGAACACACCTTCGACGAGCTGGTCGGCATGATGGTCGACGCCGACTTGGCGGCCCTGTCTGGCGGCCGCCGCGGCGCCCCTTCGGCCGGCAAGCGGTGCTCGAACGCGGCCTGATCCGCCCGCTTTTGGGCGGTATGTGAAGATTCTGCGCCGGCTCTTCCCCCGCCCTAGGTTGTGACTATCATGAGGGCCCCGAGCTGGCGTTCCACGCACCCGGCCGGTTTCTTCCCCCCTCGCCACAGTCTGGCAAATCATGCGGATTACCCCTGTTCTTGGTGGAGTTGTGTGCGCCCTTGCATGGGCGGTTGGCAGTATTGCGCCGGCTCATGAGGACCACGCCCACGAGACCATCCCGGTCCGGCCAACCGAGCAGCACCGCGCGACGCCGCTGCCCGACCGGATCGTGCTGACCTGGAGCGGCGACCCCGCCGGCTCGATGGACGTCACCTGGCGGACCGACCTCGCGGAGTCGGCCACTCGGGTCGAGGTGATCGAGGCCGACCGCCTCAAGTGGGCGACCATCGGCGAGGCGCGGCTGGTCGAGGGGACGCTCGAGCGGTTCGAGTCCGACCTCGGCTCGTACTACCTGCACACGGCCCACCTCGACAAGCTCGAGCCCGAGACTATGTACGCCTACCGGGTCGGCGGCCCGACGAACCCGAGCGAGTGGCTCCAGTTCCGCACCGCCAGCCGCGAGGCCAAGCCGTTCTCGTTCGTCTACTTCGGCGACGCCCAAAACGATATCCGCTCGATGTGGTCCCGCGTCATCCGCGAGGCGAACCAGCACGCCCCCCGGGCGGCGTTCATGCTGCACGCCGGCGACCTGATCAACAACGCCAACTCAGACGCGCAGTGGGGCGAGTGGTTCGGCGCCGGCGGCTGGCTCAACGGCATGATCCCGACGGTCGCCACACCGGGCAACCACGAGTACTCCGAGGGCCGGACCCGCCACTGGGCGCCGCAGTTCTCGTTCCCGCTCAACGGCCCCCCGGGGCTTGAGGAGACCGTCTACTGGTTCGACTACCAGGGAACTCGTTTTGTCTCACTCAACTCCAACGAGCAGATCGAGCGTCAGGCCGACTGGCTGCGGTCGGTGCTGTCGGACCCCAGCCGGCCCAAGTGGACGATCGTGACCTTCCACCACCCGATCTTTTCGGCCGCTAAAGAACGCGACAACCCCGTGCTCCGCGGACTGTGGCAGCCAATCCTGGAGGAAAACGGTGTCGACCTGGTGCTGCAGGGCCACGACCACGCCTACGCCCGCTCGTCCCTCGGCGGGCCGACCAACGTCACCGAGGGTGTGACCGCCAAGAGCAGCAACACGGTCTACGTGGTGAGCGTCAGTGGGCCGAAGATGTATCCGCTCAAAGAGTCGTGGGAGGTGCCCCGCGTCGCCTCGGGCGTGCAGTTGTTCCAGGTGATCCAAGTCTCGCAGGATGAGATCCGCTACGAGGCGCGGGTCCCGTCCGGCGGCATGTACGATGGGTTTACGCTTACCAAAGACGCCGAAGGGGTTTCGACCATGGTCGAGAGCGACGACCTGCCGCCGACCCGGCTCGAGCAACCGGCTACCGAGTAACGCCGCCCACGGTCAGCTCACGATATCCCGCCGCCGCTTCACATAGTCCCACACCACGTACCGGTCGAGGTCGCGGCCGGCGGTGAAGAACACGCGGCCGGTGGTGGTCTCGGCCAGGCGGTACGCGAAGCGGATGTCCTCCTCCGACTGCGACCAGCTGGGGACCAGGAACATGTTGATCGTGATCCCCTCCTGCTTGCAGAGCTGCCCCTCCCGCATGGTCGCCTGCTCGGTCTGCGGGTCGGGCGGGTAGAGCAGGAACAGCTCGCTCCCCTCGAAGTGCGCGGTCGGCAGGCCGTCGGTGATCAGCACGATCTGCCGGTTGGGCGTGTCCTGGGCCGCCAGGAACCGCCGCGCGGTCGCCAGCGAGTGCTGGATGTTGGTGAAGTGCGGCGGCACCATGCTCTCGCTGATGTCGGGGTCGGACATGTCGGCCCGCAGCCGCACCCACGGGTCGTGCACGGTGACCGGCTTGGGCATCAGCTTGACGATCTCGCCCATCCGGCACGGCTTGGCGAACGAGTACATCTCGATGAACTGCAGGAAGTCGCCCGGGTACTCGCTGCGGATCAGCCCGTCTAGCGCCAGCGCCATCCGCTTGACGTTCATGTACTGGCCGTCGTAGCGCATGGAGCCCGACATGTCCATGATCACACAAGTCGCGGCCTTCGGCGTGTTGCGCGTGTAGTGCACCTCGAGGTCGTCCTGCTTCAGGCGGATCGGCAGGCCGGGTCCCTCGCGGAGGATCGCGTTGGTCAGCGAGGTGGTGATGTCGAGGTTCGCGACCGAGTCGCCGTACTCGTACTGCCGGGTGCGCTGCATCTCGACCGAACCCTCGCCGACGATCGGCCCGTCGTGCCGGCCGGTGCGGGACGCGGTCAGCTCGCTGAACAGCTTCTGCAGCAGCTTGCCCTGGAAGAGCCGCTGCGCCTTGGGGGTGAGCTGGTAGCCGTCGGCGGTCTGCTGCAGGCCCTGCTGCTCGGCCATCTCGCGCAGGTAGTCCTGCACCTGCTGCTGCAGCGCGCTGAGGTTGCTGACGTCGCCCGGCTCGGCGAACTCGGCGAGGGCCTCCATGTCGATGACGCCGATCTGCGCATTCTCGGCCGCCTCGCGTAGCTGCTCCAAGAGCTCGTCGATCTTCTCCAGCTCCTCCTTAATCTCGATCGCCTGCGGGACGGTCATCGACTCGCGGCCGGTGAATGCATACTTGGCGGCCAGCTCGTCGACCTCGTACTTGTCGCCCAGCGCGGCGATCAAATGGACGAGCTGCCTAGCAAACGGCGACTGGTCGTCTCCCGCGCGGTACCACAGCCGCTCCAGGTCGCGGAGCTGCTCCTGCCGCACCGCCTTGCCGAGCGACTCGCGGAGCTGCTTGGGCGGGTCGGCCTGCGAGGCCGCCTGGCGGAACGCCTTGCCGGCCTTCTTCTGGGCTTTGCGGGTCTCGTACCGCTCGAGGATCTTCCGCTTCCGCTCCTCGAGCATCGCGATCAGGTGGTCGAGGCTCGGCCCCAGCCCCTGGATCTGGCTCGGGTCGATCCGCACCGCCCGGGCGAGCTCTTCCTCGGTGAGCTCGCGGTACTCGCCGTAGGCCAGCATGTGCTCCATCGCGCCGGACACCAAGTCAGGCGGCGGCTGCGTCGGACTCGGGAACCGCTTCGGGTCGTACCGCTGGTACGTGTGAACGATCCCGCCAAGGTTGTTGCGATTCGCCATGGTTAGAATACAGAAGCTCAGTTAATGGCCGCAAGCACGTCCAGCCCACCCCGCCAGGGGTGGGACCGACCCGAATTCGATCCCCTGCCTATAGTCCGAAACATTGAACCAAGGGGACAAAACCCGGACTCTATTTCGGTGGTGAGCTAGTTAAGTGTTTACGCAGTAACGGGTTGTGGCTAACGGCGGCAAAAGGCCGTGGGGGTTTTGTCCGCCAACTTCGCCAACGGTACGGAACGCAATGCCCGCATCGCAGCCAGTTTTGGGAACACTAATAAGCGCTAATCACCGGGGACAGTCCGCCAACCGGGTCATCAGCGCTTATCAGTGTTCCCTTTCTTTTTGTCTCGCCTCGCTCGCGTGCTGTTGGGTCGTGGCGCACACCGCTTTATTAGACCACTGGCATGGCCTGCTTTCAGCAACAAACTCCCCAACAATCCCCTCCCCCCATGGGGGAGGGAGTTTACGCTAAGTCTCGTAAACTACCCGCCCGTGATGCTGCGCCCGGCTGATCTTGTCGGTCGCGTACAACCCGGCGAGCACGAACTCTACGCACGACGCCCGCACGGCAGGGTCGCTGGCGGTGTTCACTTCGAATGCCTTTTCCCAGGCCGGCGGCACGCGCTCAAGCAGCTCGGCGTAGTGCGAGGAGGGCAGGGTGTCGCCGACCTCGATCTTGACCCCCTCGGCAAAGATCTCGGCGATCTCCATCAGGCCGTGCTCGTCGACGTATTCTTGGAAGACATCGCGGATCGCCTCGGCGATGATCGCGTCGAGCACCTGCCGCTCGCTCATCTGGTGCGTGCCCATCATGTCGAGCTCCAGCTTGCCCAGCGACGACGAGTACAGGTGCCCCAGGTCACTGATCCGCGGCACGGACGGCTTCTCGCCGAGCACCGCCGCCCGCTGCCGGGCCGAGGCGATCATTGTGCGGTAGTTGGCGATGCTGAACCGGGCGCTGACGCCCGACTGGTGGTCGATGAACTTGCTCTGCCGCGCGGCGATGCTGATCTGCTCGATCAGCTCCTTCATGAACAGCGGCACGATCACCGGGAAGTCGCCGCCGAGGTCGATGCCGGCTTCTTGCTCGGTGACCTGGATGCCGAGCTCCCGCTCGCGGGGGTAGTGCGTGTGGATCACCGACCCGATGCGGTCCTTGAGCTGCGGGATCACCTTGCCGCTGCGGTTGTAGGTCGACGGGTTGGCCGAGAACAGGATCAGCACATCGATGTCGAAGTTGATCGGGTAGCCGCGGATCTGCACGTCTCGCTCTTCGAGGATATTGAACAGGCCGACCTGCACCAGCTCGTCCAGCTCCGGCAACTCGTTGACCGCGAACACGCCGCGGTGCATCCGGGGGATCAGGCCGAAGTGCAGCGCCTCCTCGGCCGACATGCTGGCGCCGCCGGCCAGCTTGGCCGGGTCGATCTCGCCAATGATGTCGGCGAACTTGGTTCCGGGCGCCAGCCGCTCGGCGTAGCGTTTGTCACGCGGCCACCACGCGATCGGGACTTCTTCTGGCGGGACATTTTCCACCAGCCGCTTGCAGACGCTGGTGATCGGCGCCAGCGGGTCGTCGTGCAGTGGCGCTTCGGGGCAGTCGATGTACGGGATCTCCTCGTCGAGGAACCGCACGAGCGCCCGCATCATCCGGCTCTTCCCCTGGCCCTTCTCGCCGAGGAACAGCATGTCGTGGCCCGAGATCAGCGCCAGGTTGACCTCCGGGATGACGGTGTCGTCGTAGCCCAACAGGCCGGGGAACAGCTCCTCGCCGCCGCTGAGCATCCGCATGAAATTGTCGCGGATCTCCTGCTTGACGGATTTCGACTTCCAGCCGCTGGCGGTGAGTTCGGCGAGGTTGGTAGGACGGTTGTGCTGCGTCATGCGGTCGCGGGGGGCCGTGATGGTGAGGAAGGGCTAGGTGGGGCGAGTAGATTATAGCGCGGCAGACCCGTGAGCCAAGTTTCGCGGTTTCCAGCCGGTTTCGACGGGGCGCGAACCTGGCCGGTCGTCGGGTGTCATTGTCACCGAAGCCCACCCGCGGCGCCGCGTGCCCGTCACGAAGGTGACCTGCACGCCGCCGCCCTGCCTGAGGTCTTAGTCATGCACGCTCTCTCCCTGACTGCCCTGATGCGCCCCCGCTCCTGCTGAGGGCCCGCACCCCCTTGGGGTCGGCCCCGACGCTTGGTCGGCGGGCGCCGTGCGCCGCAGTTTCTTCCTTGCCACTCGCTGTCGCTCCGCTGAGCGACGCGTTCTTGCCTAGAGAGCAATCCGATGGTCCTCGATAAACGTACGCGCGAGCAGATGCTCGCCCATTGTGGAGCGATCCACCCCGACGACGGGGTCGACCCCCGCCATGCAGCCCGGCAACAAGTCGGCCAATCGCGACGCGGCGGCTGCCGCGGCCGCAAGACGCGGCAGCTGTGCCAGCAGATCGGCCAGACGCTCGACTTGCTGTTCGCCGAAGGGGTGGACGGCCTGGAGCTGTCCGACCTGCGGGTTGTGTCGGTGCGGGCCGCTACCGACAACTCGCGGATGCTGGTCACCGTGGTCGCCGACGACCTCGACCAGCCGTTCCGACGCGAGCTGCTGGCGAGCCGCTTGCAGCGTTTGGCCGGCAGACTGCGGACCGAGGTCGCCCAGGCGATCACCCGCCGCCGGGCGCCGGTGCTGACGTTCGTGGTCCTCGGCCACGAGGCCGAGGCCGCCTAATCGGCGAAAACCGCGATAAACGGCCGTGCGTCGCGTGACGCACGGCCGTTTTGTCGGCCTAGGTACCCAATTGCCAGCCCTTTTGGGCTTTGATGGATTACCTAGATTCACAGGCTTGTCTGCCCATGCCCCGTCGTTCACCCCGCGCCGATCGCCGCCCAAACCGCCGCCGGACGCGTCTGAATACCGAGCGACTCGAGCCCCGCTGCCTGATGAGCGGCGACGCGGGCCTGGTCGTCACCGCCGCCGTGGACGTCGACGACTCGGCAGGGGTCGTGCTGGGCGACCAGCAGCCGGCCACTGCCGAGAGCACGACCCTCAACTCCCGCGAGGAGGTGCGGGCGTGGCTCACCGCCGAGATCGACCGCCGGTACGGCGAGCTGTTCGGGCAGACCTGGGAGAATGCCTGGATCGTGTGCGGCGACTTCGACCTCGTTGCAACGCCGGTGCTGTTCGCGGCGAACGATAGCTTCTTGAGAACGGCGGTGACCAACACCGCCAGCTTCTCCACCACGAACGTCCAGGTCGAAGGCGTCGACGAGGCCGACCTGGTCGAGACCGACGGCAAGTTTGTCTACATCGTCTCCGGCAAGCAGCTGGTGATCGTCGACGTCCGCGACCCCGACAGCCCGCAGGTGGCGTCGCGCGTCGGGCTCGATTCAGCACCGACCGGGATGTACCTGTCTGACGGGCGGCTGACGCTGGTTTCGTCGAGTGCAACCGCCGCATCGACTTCCGGAATCACGCTACTCGGTTCGTGGGGCTACTACGGCGCCGGTCCGACGGCCACCACGGTCGACGTGATCGACATTAGCGCCCCTGACCAACCGGCTCTGATCAGCCGGACCGAGTTCGCTGGCCAACTCGTCGCCTCGCGGATGGTCGATGGCGAGCTGCGGTTGGTACTGAGGGAAGCTCCTCCCCACACGGCACTGTTGCCGCAACCGATGCTCCTAAACGGTTCCTCGGGGCAAACGGATGTCTACGTAACCAGCTACACCTACGAGTCTCGCGAGGCGTACCTCGACCGTGTGCTCGACGCGGCCGTGCAGCAGCTGGCGGGCGGGCACCGCACATTCGACGGCATGGGCGAGGTAATCCAAGACACCGGCGAGACAACCTGGAGCACCAGCGATTTGCTGGAGCGGATTGCGGGGCTAAATGCTTTTGAGCTGAGTTTTACTAGCTACGGAGAGTCGACAGTGACGGTCGCCACGATCGACACGCAGGCGGCGACGCCGCGGGTGGTCGACACGCACGAGTTCCAGGCCGATGGCCAGCTCACCGTCTACGCGACCGAAGACGATCTGTATTTCTTTTCAAGCGGCGGCTACGTGTTCTCGAGCGACGGCCGCTTCACTCAGTCGCCAACGACGATCCACAAGTTCTCGTTCGCCGGCAAGTCGGGTCAGATCCAACTGGCCGCCACCGGCGAGCTCGACGGCGTTCCACTCAACCAGTTCAGCATCGACGAGCACGACGGCTATCTGCGGGTGGTGAGCAGCAGCGCGACCTGGAATGGCGATCACCAGCTCACGGTGTTCAAGCAGCAGGGCGCCAAGCTCGTGCAGGTCGGCGAGGTCGACGGCCTCGCGCCGGGAGAACAGGTCTACTCGGTCCGTTTCTTGGGCGAGCGGGCGTTCTTCGTCACCTTCCGTCAGATCGACCCGCTGTTCGCCGTCGACCTGAGCGACCCGACCGACCCGCAAGTGATGGGCGAGCTCAAGCTGCCGGGCTACAGCGACTACCTGCAACCGATCGATGAGAACACGCTGCTGGCAATCGGCCGCGGCGCCGACGAAAACAGCGGCCTGTTCGAGGAGTTGCAGGTCTCGCTGTTCGATGTGACGGACCTCGCGAACCCGGTGCTGATCGACCGCTACTCGTTCGAGGGCGAACGCAGCACGGCCACCATCGCGACCGGCAACCGCTGGATCCGTGGCGACGGCGACCACCACGCCGTGAGCTACTTCGCCGACCAGGGCCTGCTGGCTCTTCCCGTTCACAGCGAATCTCAACACCGGTTCTTCGGTGACCAGCCGGTTGGCGGCCTCAATGGCCTCCAGCTCTTGCGGCTCGACCCCGAATCAGGGATCACCGCGGAGACGCTCCTCGAGCACGACCAGTCGATCGCCCGCTCGCTCCGCGTCGGCGAACACCTGATCGCGGTGTCCGAGGGCCGGCTTACGACCCACCGCTTTGCCGATCTGGCGGGGGCGCCCTCGGGGGTGAGCTGGAACGACCAGCCGACGGACGAGCTGAACTTCGAACGCAACAAGTCCGCCGCCTGGGCCGCGGCGCACGCCGACGCGTCGGTCGATGACGCGGACGACGTCGACGCGACGCTTGCTGAGGAAGACTCGCTCGGCTCAGCCTCCCACCTGCACGATCAGGCGCTGCGGCAGCTTGCGCAGCTGAGTGCCCGCCGGCCGCTGCCCACCGCGCGGCCGTCAACAGGGCCGATACCCGAGGCGTCTTTCGCCGTCGACACTGTCGCCGACGCGGCTCCGGCCAGGCCATCGGTGGCGCCGCCGTGGCGCGGCTCGGTGACCGCCCGCCGCTAGTCGCGGTCGGCTGCGTAGTACAAGAACCCGTCCTCGGCGCCGATCAACAGCTCTGGCACGCGATCGCGGTTCCAGTCGACCGTGGTCGGGCTGGTGGTGTGCCCGGCCAGGCGCCGCTCGGCGAGTCGCTTGCCGCTGGCGAATACCGCGTTGTCCGGACCGCCGGTGTTCTCGAGCAACTCGACGCTCGGGCCGTTGGCCAGCAGGTCGAGGTCGCCGTCGGCGTCCCAGTCGACCAGGCAAAGCTTGCGGCGTCCGCTCCTGCCGGCGCGGCCCTCGGTCAGGCGGAGCAGGCCGGCGGACTGCGGCGGCTGGGAGTCCGCCGCGGCCGTATGGAACAGCCGCTCGCCGGGCGCCACGCGGAAGTCGGTTTGGTCGGGCACGCCGCGGTACAGCGTCAGGTAGCCCTCCGGGTCGAGCATCACGAGGTCTATGGTGTTGTCGCGGTCCCAGTCGATGGCGATCGGCGTGGTCCGCCACTGCGTGACCAGCTCGTCCTCGGCAGGGTCCCACCAGTTCCACTCCGGCTTCGGCGCGGGGCCCTGCCAGTCGACTTTCACCGGCCGGGGGCCGGCCAGCACGGGCTTGCCGGGCTCGCCGACGTTCGGCAGCCACTCGATCTTGCCCCAGATCGAGTTGTAGACAATGTCTAACAGGCCGTCGCCGTTGAGGTCGGCCACGGTCTGCGTGGTGTAGCCCCACTTCGACTCGCACGGTCCCTGGATGGAGCCGTTCTCGCCGGCCTGCACCCGCAGCACCCGGCCGTCGGCCCGCAGGTGCACCGGCTCGGCCCAGGTGGGGGTCGCCTGGCCGGCGGGCCTGCCGAGGTTCTCGATGAAGCCGATGAACCCGGCCGAGTTGCCGGCGATGAGGTCGGGGTCGCCGTCGTTGTCCCAGTCGCACGAAACCGGCGTGACCAGCGCGCCGTAGTTGAGGTCTTCGGCCTGCTGCCGGAAGAACACCGGCGGCTTGAAGACCGGCACGCCATCGGCCACCTGGCCGGTGTGCTCCACCAGCGCGACGCGGCCGTCCTCCTGGCCGACCACGAGGTCGACGTCGCCGTCGGCGTCCCAGTCGATGGCCGTGGGGACGATCATGCAGAGCTCCATGCGGAGCGGCTCGCCGTTGCGGGCGAGCGGCCGGCCGGCGGCGTAGACCGGCTCGGCCCGGCTGCCGGTGTTCTCAAAATAGGTGAAACCGTCGACGAACTCGCCGCACAGGAGGTCGAGGTCGCCGTCGGCGTCGAAGTCGGCCAGGCAGGGGCTCGGCATGCCGTAGACGTCGATCTCGGCTCCGCCGGCCCGCAGCTTGACCGGCTCGTCGTACTCGGGGGTGTCGTTCGTGCCGCGGTTCAGGGCGACCAGCACGTACCCGTGCAGCGGGCCGTTGGTCCACTCGCCCTGGTCGTTGTAGGCGTTGTCCCAGCCGTAGTCGCCCCAGTAGCCGACGCCGATCACCATGTCGACCAGGCCGTCGTGGTTGTAGTCGACCAGCTTCCGCTGGTCGGCCCGCGTGCGGCCATTGCCAACCTTCATCTTGCCGGGCGGGTGCGCGACCTGCTTCTCGAAGCGCCCGCCAAGGAAGTCGACATACTCCTTGCCGGGCGTCAGCACCCGTGGGGCGCCGTCGACGTGGCTGAGCGAGATGTTCGCCACGCCGCGGCCGACCAGCTTGCCCGGCCGGAAGACCGGCGCCTCGCCGCTTGGGTTCTCGAAGAAGTAGATCCCGTTGGACGGCACGTCGGGGCACGAGACCACCAGGTCGAGGTCGCCGTCGGCGTCCCAATCCATCGGCAGCGGCCACGCCCAGAGCCCTACCTTCAGGTCGACCGTCAGGCCAGGGTGGTTGTACGGCAGCCGCTGGAGGTCGTGCTCGGCGGCACGGGCCGGCGAGGTCAGCAGGGCGGCAATCAGCGTCACAAGCAGGCAGGGGCGCGTCATATTGGACAGACCAGGTGAGCGGGAAACGACGCCGTCGAGTATAGGGGGACGCCAAAGCGGAAGCTACTTTGGCGAATTTGGACGGTTTTTGTGTGAGAAATCACGCCTGCTTACCATGGAGTATTACCAAGAGTTCCGCTCGTCCTCCCCCTCGCAGCTGTCTTGGCAAGGGAACGATCGACCCCCCCCGGCAGCTATTGCTGCCACCCGCCAGCGGCGTGCTGTGCTGGCAAGAATCCTCCTTGAACGATCTCGATGCTCCCGGCGAGGCGGCTATGTCACGTGGTAGGCGACGCTTTTCTTCATCCCAGGTGCGTTTTGAGCAGCTGGAGTCGCGTTGCCTGATGGCGGCCGACGTCGTGATCTCCGAGTTCCTGGCCTCCAACAGCGGCGGCCTCGAGGACGGCGACGGCGACTCGTCCGACTGGGTCGAGCTCTACAACACGACCTCCGGCCCGATCGACCTCGGCGGCTACTACCTGACCGACGACAGCGGCGAGCTCACCAAGTGGTCGTTCCCGTCGGGCGCGACGATCGGGGCCAACAGCACGCTCGTGGTGTTCGCCTCGGACAAGGACGCGGCCGGTCCCGCCGGCGAGCTGCACACCAACTTCAAGCTCTCGGCCGGCGGCGAGTACCTCGGCCTGGTCGCGCCGGACGGCGTGAGCGTGCTGCACGACTACGCGCCGGAGTTCCCGTCTCAGGAGACCAACATCTCCTACGGCTTGTCGATGTCTTCGACCGAACTCACGCTGGTCGACGACCAGTCGCCGATGCGGTACCTCGTGCCGACCAGCGGCGCGGTCGACTCGGTGTGGCGGGACCCTGCGTTCGACGACAGCGGCTGGACGCTCGCCACCGCGGGGCTGGGGTACGAGAACAGCCCCGGCAGCTCGACCTCCTACGCCTCGCTGATCGACGCGTCCGTTCCGAGCGGCGTTAGGTCCGCCTACACGCGGTTCGAGTTCGCGGTCGCCGACCCCGACGCGGTCGACTCGCTGCGGCTCGGCATGATCTACGACGACGGCTTCGTGGCGTACCTCAACGGCGTGCCGATCGCGTCGGCCAACGCGCCGGCGAGCCCGGCCTGGAACTCGACCGCGGGCTCGATCTTCCGCGGCGACGAGGTCGTGCTGGCGGACTACGTCGAGTTCGACGTCAGCGCCCACGCCGACCTGCTGTCTGCGTCCGGCAACGTGCTGGCGATCCACGCGCTCAACCAGTCGAGCAGCTCCGACATGCTGATGGTCCCGCGGCTGGTAGGCGCGAGCAGCGACCTGGTCGAGCCGCTGGAGGAGGGCGTGTTCGCGACCCCCACGCCCGGCGCCGCCAACGGCGCGGTCTTCGCCGGGATCGTGGCCGACACCAAATTCAGCGTCGACCGTGGGTTCTACGAAGCGCCCGTCACGGTCGAGATCACCTCGGCCACGCCCGGCGCGATGATCGTCTACACGACCGACGGCTCGGCGCCCACGGTCGACACGCAGCACAACATCACCAACGGCGTGCTCTACACCGGCGGCTTGACCCTCTCTCAGACCACCAACCTCCGCGCCGCGGCGTTCAAGCAGGGGATGATCGCGACCAACGTCGACACGCAGACCTACTTCTTCGTCGCGGACATCGTGCAGCAGACCTACTCCTCGGCGCTGGCGTCGGGGCTGCCGTCGTGGTGGGGGAGCCGGCCGGCCGACTACGGGCTCGACCCCGATGTCATCGGCCCGGGCGACCTGTACCGGGGGATCTACGCCGCGCAGATCGAGTCGAGCCTGCTGGCGATCCCGTCGGTCTCGCTGACCCTCGACAGCGACGACTTCTTCGGGCCCGGCGGCATCTACTCGAACCCCACCGCCACCGGCGTGCAGTGGGAGCGGGCCGTGTCGGCCGAGGTGGTCGACCCCACCGGCGAGATCAGCTTGCAGGTCGACGCCGGGCTGCGGATCCACGGGGCGGCGTCCCGTTCGTTGTCGCTCAAGAACGGGCTGCGGCTGCTGTTCAAGAGCGAGTACGGCGACAGCAAGCTCGACTACCCATTCTTCGGCGCCGGCGTTGACTCGTTCGACACGATCGTGCTCCGCCCCCACTTCAACGACGGCTGGGGCTGGGACGGCGCCCTCGGCGACCCGCTCTACACCCGCGACCAGTGGTTCCGCGACACGCAGGCCGCGATGGGTCACGAGTCGTCCCGCGGCAACCTGATGCACCTGTACGTCAACGGCCAGTACTGGGGGCTGTACAACCCGAGCGAGCGGCCCGACGACTCCTGGTCCGCCGAGACCTACGGCGGCGAGAAGGATGAGTACGACGTCATGGTCGCCGACGGCGTGCACAGCGGCACGGGCGACGCCTACCAGACGATGCTGTCGCTCGCCGGGGCCGTGTTGAACGGCTCGACGGACGAGGCCCGCTACGCCGCCTACCAGCAGCTGCAGGGCAACCTTCCGAACGGCATGAACGACCCCGCGGCCGAGGACTACCTGGATGTCGTGAACTACATCGACTACATGATCCTCTGCCACTACGGCGGCAACAACGACTGGCCCGACCGCAACTGGTACGCCTCCCGGCGGCAGGGGGAAGAGAGCGAGGGCTTCAAGTTTGTCGCCTGGGACAGCGAGATCTCGCTCGCGCTCAGCGACCGCACCAGCCTGTTCGAGAACAACCTCGCGCAGACGGTCGGCGCGGCCGAGGCCTACGGCATCCTCCGCAACTACGAGGAGTTCCGACTGCAGTTTGCCGACCGCATCCACGAGCACCTGTACAACGGCGGCGCGCTGTACGTCAACCCGGCCAGCCCCACGTACGACCCGGCCCACCCCGAGGACAACGTCCCCGCGGCCCGCTTCGCCGGCATCGCCGAGCAGGTCGGCCAGGCGATTGTCGCCGAGTCGGCCCGCTGGGGCGACCAGCACGTCAGCACGCCCCGCACCAAGAACAACGACTGGCAGCCGTCGCTCGACTACATGCTCGACGAGTACTTCCGCGACCGCCACGGCATCGTGCTCGCGCAGTGGCGGCAACGCGACCTGTACCCCGACGCCGACGCCCCCGAGCTGCTGATCGGCGGGGCCCGCCAGCACGGCGGCACGATCGCCGCGGGCGACCTGCTCGGCTTCCAGGACCCGAACGCCAACCAGTCCGGGACCATCTACTACACCACCGACGGCGCCGACCCGCGGCTGGTCGGCGGAGCCGTCAACGCGGCCAGCGCGAGCGTCTTTACGGGCAGCGTCGCCCTGTCGGCCGACACGCACATCAAGGCCCGCACGCTGCTGAACGGCGAGTGGAGCGCCCTCACCGAGGCGACCTTCGTCGTGCCGAGCGCTGACTTCGACAACAACGGCGTCGTGAACGGGGCGGACTTCCTGGCGTGGCAGCTCGGCATCGGCGCCCCGGCCGCCACGCCCGCCGACGGCGACGCCGACCTCGACGGCCAGGTCAACGCCGTCGACCTGGCGGTGTGGCAGACACAGGCCGGCGAGTCGCTCCCGCCGGGCGCCGCTTCGCTCGGCGAGTCGGCTCCCGAGGCAGTCGTCGGGCAGCCGCTGGCGTTCGCCGTGCTGGCGGCGCCGACCTCAGACGCCATCCCCACCGGGCAGGCCTCCTCGACAATCGAAGCGAGCACCGCTGCGTCCGTCGACTATGCGGACGAGCTCGAGCTCGATCAGCTCCGCCCGAAGCGTCCGTCCGCGCGGCCGGCGTCGGTCGCTGTGCGGACCACGAGCACTCCCGAGGCGGTCGACGACGCGTTCGCCGACTGGCAGAGAGAACGGGCAACGCCCAGACCAGTCGGGCGCCCCGTGCACAGCCCCGCCAAGCTGCGGCTAGGGGGACGCGATGTATAAGCAGGTAAGTCTTGTAGCGATCGCCGCTCTGCTGATGTTCGCGACCGCGGCGCGTGCCGACACGGTCTCGATTGACCTGGAGTACAACAACGCCGCACTCGAGTGGCAGCTGTTCGCCCAGGTGCTCGACACGGGCGGCGGGGCCGACGGCGGCAACGGCCTGGCCGCGGTCCGGGCGCTGGTCGACAACATCGACTACGCCTCGACGACAATCGCCAGCGGCATCGGCGCGGTGAGCGTGCTGGACCCAGGCGGGCAGTTCGAGCGGCCCGCCGTGCTGCCGACCGTCGGCGGCACGCTCGACATCATCTACGGCCAGGACCCGACGAACCCGGGAGCGATTGTCACGGGCGTCGGCGTTGGGGGCCGCTGGCTGATTGCGAGCGGCGGGTTCGCCTCGCCCGCGGCGCCACCGGCATTTGGCGACGACGACTTTGGGCAGACGACCAACGGCAACTTCCTGAACGCCGCCAGCGGCGGGGCCGGACCCGCCTCGCGGTGGGATGGCGTCACGCTCAGAGTGCTTGACGTCACGCCCGCTGGGCTGCCGGGCGACTACAACGACGACGGCCTGGTCGACGCAGCGGACTACGCTGCCTGGCGGACGGCGGTCGGCCAGCCGGCCGGCTCGCTGCCGAACGACTACAGCGGGACCACGATTGGCGCCGGGCAATTGGCCGCGTGGAAGGCCAACTACGGCGCAACGATGACGCAGGCCAGCGCCGCTGTGGCGGCGCCCGAGCCTGCTTGCCTGTCGATCGTGTTCGTGGGCCTCGTGGCGGTCGCTGCTAGACGGTCGCCGCGGCGGCTTCCTTCATGACGGTCGCCAGGGTGACGTAGGTCTCGGTCCAGGCCTGTCGGACCTCGGGGGTGAAGTCTTCGCCGAGGCCCTGCTTGAGGGTCCACAGCAGCGCCTCGCCGACGGTGTCGTAGTGCGCGGGCTCGACTTGGTAGTCGAGGTGCCGCACACCGAGCTGCTCGACGGCGGGGACAATCGCGTCGAGCTTCGGCAGCCCGTTCACCGCGACGCTGATCATCTGCATCAGCTTCTGGCCCTGGCCCTTGATGTCCGACTTGAACAACGGCCGCACCTCGGGTGCAATCTCGAACAGCCGCCCGTAGAACAGCTCGGCGACTTGATCGGCGCTCGGCGCCACCTTGGCCCAGCTGTCTTGGACAAGGGCGATCTGAGTGGGGGTCATGGTTATCCTGCTTTTGGGTGCCTGTACGGGGCAGAGCGAGCGTCCGCCCTGCATGCTGGTATAGGTCGCATCTCGACCACCAGGGGCACGCGGCGCCCACCGTGACGGCAAACCCGTTCCGCTGGGATCGGAAGCGCCGGTTGCGCGGCGGAGTTTAGCCGCGGCCGGCAGCGAGCCGGAAGCCGCGGTCGGCGGCGCTTCTTGAGGCGCCAGAGCAGGGGCGCCTTCGATCTTCTACCCGCCGGGGGCCCGCGGGCTGTGATTCGTTGCGGGTGGTATGCAATCGTGTCGTGGGGGGGCGATAATCAGGGGCGGCGCGGCAACGCAGCAGCGGACCGGCCCCGCCACGCCCACTTCCCTCAGGAGACATGGGATGCACGCACGCCTGGTCGATGCTTTGAGAAGCTGGCTGCTGGCCGCCTTGGCGGCAGGCGCGGTGGCGAGCGCCGCGGAGCCGACCCTCCTGATCGACCCAGCGCGTCCTACGGGCGGGTGGAGCTTCGACAACGGCCGCGAGTTCCCCGGCGCGGTCGGCAGCCTGGAACTCACGGAGCGGGGGACGCTCGACCTGCACTTCAATTTTACCGGCGGCGGCGCCTACGTGCAGGCCGCCACCGGGCTGCCGAGCAAGCCGGTGGAATCGGTTGCGTTCGAGATCAAGGCGCCCGCCGGCGTCGAGAAGGTAACGCTGCGACTCATCGATGAGACGAGCCAGTGCCACCAGCTCGACCTGCGGATCGAGGGGCACGGCGAATGGCAGCGGGTTAGATTTCCAATCGACGAGTTCTTCGCGTCGATGCGCGCGGGCGCACCGCTCGACATCATCCAGCGGTACGAGAAGTGGGGCGGCGCCAACGACGGCCGCTGGCACCAGCCGGGCCGCACGCTGGTGGTCCTGGTGGGACGCGGCGAGGCGCCGTCGGGCGTGGTCTCGCTGCGGGGCGTCACGATGCGGCCGGCGCCGCCAACCGTCGAGATCCAGTCGGAGCTCGACCTCATCGGCCCCGTGGGCGACAGGGCAGGGTGGCGGCTGACTCTTGGGCCGGAGTACCCCGGCGCGAAGGGCTCGCTCGACCCGTTGCCCTCTGCGTCCGGCAAGCACGGCCTGGCCCTCGAGGCCGATCTGTCGGGCGGCGGCCGCTACGTCGGCGCCGAGTGCGACCTCGGCGTCCTCAACGCCATCGACAGCGGCCCGATTGAGCTGGAGGTCCGTTCCGAGGAGGTCCACGCGCTGACCGTCCGGCTGGTCGACGCCACCGGGCAGACACACCAGCGACGGGGCTTCAATTTCCAGGCCAACGGCGAGTGGCAGACGCTCACCATCGACCCGCAGGTGTTCGTTAACGGCGAGCACTGGGCCGGCGCCAACGACGGGCAGTGGCACGGGCCGCTCAAGACCGTGGTGCTGATGCTGAACGCCGGATCGTCCGACGCCAAGTCGATGCGGCTCGAGGTCGGCGGCGCGGCGATGCGGGTCACTGCCGAGGCGACCGTTTCGGAGCAGGCCTGGAACGCGGACTTCGCGGCGGCCGAGCCGCTGCAGGGCTGGAGCACCCACGGCGACGTCCAGACGGCCGACGCGCGGCTGCGGCTGACGCGTTCGCTTGACCAGATCAGCCAGCCGACGACCGCCGCCGGACCCGGGTTCGAGGTGAACGCCGGCGTCTGGCAGGTCGGCGTCCAGTGGCGGTCGGCGCTCGAGTCGCCCGACAACTCGTACCACGGGGCGGCGTCGCTGGAGGTGTTTGACCGCCGGGGTGACCTTATCGAGAGCTTCCCCATCGGGATCGTGTACGGTGAGGCCGACTGGCGCCGCGCCGAGCAGCACGTCACCCTGCCGCGGGCGGCGGCGAGTGCTCGCTTTGTGGCTTCGCTCCAGAAGACGCACGGCGAGGTGCAGATTGACGAGCTCTCCGCCCGGCGGCTCGAGGTGCAGCCCGCGCGGCAGACCATCGAGAGCGTGCGGATTGCGTCGGCGGCGCTCGGCAACCTGTTCTACCCCGGCGACCCGGTCGAGTTCCAAGTCGAGGTCCGCGTCAATGCGGCGTTGGCCGACGACGACCAGCGGCTGCGGTGGGTGGTCAAGGACTACCGCGGCGCCGAGCAGACCGAGTGGGGCGAGACGCGACTCGAAGCGTCTGGCGCCGCGGACGCGTACCGCGCGACGGTCCGCGTGCCGATGAAGCGTCTGCACACCGGGCAGTTCTACGAATTGCACGTCGCGGCGCCGCAGGGCGTCGCGAGCCCGGTCGAGGAGTACTCCGGGTTTGCTGTGCTGCCGAAGGCGGCGGCCAAGGCGTTTGCGCCCGAGCAGATCCCGTTCACCATCCGCAACTGGGACGGCCGCATCGGTGACTACGTGCGGCTGGCCGACCGGCTCGGCCTGCGGGTGATCGGGCTGTGGGGCGGCTGGTCGAGCAAGCCTCCGCACGAGCCGCACCTGAACTCGGTCGAGCTGTGCGAGGAGCTCGGCGCCAAGTGGGCCACCGGCACGCCCGCCGCGAGCATCGAACGCAGCGGCTTCGAAGAGTACTCGCCCGAGGCGTTGCGGCAGGGGATGACCAACTTTCTGGAGGCTTACGCCGACCGTGGGCTGGCGATGATATGGCAGGGCAACGAGCCCCACGGCAAGGGCCAGAAGGTGCTCGACAACGTCCGTGCGTACCAGGCGATCTACGAGTCCGCCAAGGCGTTCGACCCGGCGATCGAGGTGGTCGGCACCTCGGTCGAGCCGAACCGCGAGTACTTCGAGGCCGGCTACTACCGCTACCTCGACTCGTACGACTTCCACATCTACGAGCACTACGAGAACGTCCGCCGGACGATCCGCGAGTACCGCGCGCTGATGGAGGAGTTCGACGCGATCAAGCCGATCCACTCGTCGGAGCTCGGACTCAACAGCCAAGGTATCGCCCGCTCGGTGGTCGCGTCGGAGCTGATCAAGAAGTGCACGGTGTTCTTCGCCGAGGGGGGCGCGACCGTCAGCTGGTTTACCATCCTCTACCCGGACCCCAAGGGCCAGGCCCGCGGCCGGTTTGGCGACGCCCACTGCGTGTTCGACTGCAAGCACAGCAACTACAACGCCCGGCTCGACGCGGTCGCCTACTACAACATGATCAATGGCCTGTTGGACAAACGATTTGTCGCCGAGCGCAGCCACGACTCCGCCGTGCAGGCGTTCCTGTTCAAGCAGGGTGACGACTGCCTGCAGGTGCTGTGGAGCGACGACCGGCCGGTCGACCACCTGCTGGCGGTCCCCACCGGCGTCAAAGTCACCGCGGTCCGCCTCGACGGCCGCCGCTCGCTGGTAGACGCGGTCGACGGGCGTCGCCTGGTGACGGTCTCTAAGGAGCCAGTGCTGCTGCTGTACCGCGGCGATCAGGCCGATCTCGATTAGCCAGCGGACGTGTTGTTGATGAGGGGTCCGTGTGGCAGCTTGCCACAGGAGGCGCCGGCCTCTGCTCTCCCGGCTGCCTGGTCGACTGGGGAGGGCAGGTCCCCAGTCGCCAGGGCGGCGCGGAAGCCAGCGGAGCATTGGGACAGCAATGAAGGGGGACCCGTTCGGCCATTGCCTCCCGGACTGAAGCTGTTGATCGGCTGCCGGGTGAGCCGGCGCTCCCACCGAACCCCCAATTGCGTGGAAACGCTGCGGGGGGATTGCCGTACGAGGTCGCCAGGAGGCCAATCCGGGTGCGTGGCGTCCAACGGCCAACGAAAAAAAAGCCGGGGGCCAGGATTGCTCCCGGCCCCCGGCCAACCAATCAACGCTACAACAGGTTTACAACCCGGTCGGCCAGGCCCTTCTCGCCCAGCACGACGTTCAGCTTCCCGCTCGTGGCGACCCTCTCCAGGACCTCCAGCTCGCGGAGCCGCATCAGCGTCGGGTTGTCAGCCAGCAGCCGGGCGGTGTTAGCCTGGCTCCGCATGGCCGCGGTCTCCTCGCGGCGGACGATCAGGTTCGCCTCGGCCGCCTTGCGGGCCTCGGTCACCCGGTTGAGCAGGTCCTTCATGTCGCCCGGCAGGATGATGTCGCGCACCCCCGCCGAGACGACCTCCAGACCAACCTCGCCCGCCCGCTCGCGGACCTGCTCCGCGAACTCGGCCGCGACGGCGTCCTTGTCCGCCAGGATCGCGTCGAGCTCACGGGCGCCAACCAGCGCCCGCAGCGCCAGCTGCACCTCGCGGTACAGCAGCTGCCCGGCGCCGTCGCTGGCCGTGACGGCCCGCAGCGGGTCGGCCACACGGTAGTTGACCAGCGCGTTCATGCGGAGCGTCACCTTGTCGGCGGTCATGATCTCCTGACCCGCCACGTCCAAGGACTGCTCGCGCAGGTCGACCTCGACCAGCTTCGCGTCGGCGCCGGCCCGCCACCAGGCGTAATGGCCCGGCGCGACGGTCTCGACGTACTCGCCGTCGACGAACACCACGCCGGCGTGCGCCCGGGCGACCGCGCAGATATCGAGCACCTGCGCCGCCCGCGGCGAGCGGACGATCGCCTTGAAGTCGGCGTGCGTGAACCGCGGCTCACGCGCGTCGACCACCTCGACCCGCACCTCCTTGAAGCCGGTCCAGTACGCGTACAGGCCCGGCGGCAGGATCTGCGAGAAGCGGCCCTCGATCCACACGAGCGCGCGCTGGTGGTCCTTCAGGTCGAGCACAGCCGCGCGGTCCGCCAGCACACCGCTCTTGACGATCACGTCGAGCTGGTCGTGGACCAGCCAAGGCTCCCGCTGCGACACGACGTCCACCCGCTGCTTCAGCAGCGGGTCGAACACCCAGTGCCGTCCCGCCGGCAGCAGCCCCTGGAACTCGCCGTCCCGGAAGCACAGACCGATCTCGTAGCTTCGCACCTTAATCAACTTGAACAACATGAGGTCGCGCCTCCTTTCCAGTCGAGTCGTGTCGGGTGCCGGGCCACGCAGTCGACTGCCCGCGGGGCCGGCGTTTCGGATTTGATAGGAACCGCAAGACGCCGCAACCGTTGGTCGGGTTCACCCGCGGAGAACAAAAAAACTCGGGCGGGGCGCCCCTGGCAAGATTGCCGGGCTGTGCCGGTTACGTTCGCCGACCGGCGCACTCACCGCGAAACAACAGCGAGAAACGCCTTGCACCCGATAGGTGTTCTTGTGTACACTGCCTGTCGTTTTGCTGAGCGACGCCCGTTGACCGGAGGCGGCGCCCCAGCAGAACACGGCAGACGGTAGCCGGGCCGACCCGTCGTGGGAATTCGAGTGCCGTTCACAACGTACCAGGAGCTGCGCCATGCCAGTGCCAAGCGTATCCGGTCTCCCCCTGAGTTTTCCGAGCAGCGTCGCGGTGGGCCCGCCACAGCCCGCGCCTCGCGCGCCTGCGCACGCCCGGCAGGGCAGCGTCTGGCAGCGCTGGGCGTCGCTCCGCAGCGACATCTTGCGCCACATCCACGCGTGCGACCAGTCGGGCAAGGCGCTGACGATTGACCAGCTCGCCGCCGACCTTGACGAGGCCCTCGGCCTGGTGGAACGCCGCACGCAAGAGCTACAGAGCCTGCGGCTGATCCGCTGCCACGAGGACCGGCGGATCGAGCTGGAACCCGGCTCGCAGCTTAAGTGCGGCTGAGTTGTAAGGCAGAGCGATATCAGCAGCCGCCGGCGGAAGCCGGCGGTTTGACGTTCTCACTAGCGCAGACTCGCAGGCTGCGGCTCTCGCCGGCAGTGGCGGTTTGTGTTTCGTAAGAAGAACCCTCGGGCAGCGGCGCGACGCGGCTCCTCACGCACCCGTACGCGGAGTGCTGTTTGAGCGGTCAGTTCCGCCGCGGCCGCGGCCATCGTCGACCGGGGTCGTTGGGGCGAGCAAGCTCGCCCCCGCGGGCCACGGCTTCCGAAAGGCGTTGTCCACGGCGGGCGCGAAAGCGGTATCCACGCACTGCATAGCGCCGGTCTGCGCTGCCGCCGCGGTGGCTCAGGCCGAAACCTTAGCCGGACCGCGGGGCCGAACAGTCGGCCGCCCGCTGCCGTTGGGCTTCTCGTAGACGCGTTTGCGTCGCCACTTCTGTGGTGCAGGGTTTTCGCCTGCGGTTTGGTACGGGAATCGAACCCGTGACAGTCAGATTCTTAGTCTGATGCTCTAACCTGTCTGAGCTAACCAAGTGGTAAATCCTCAACGCCGTCGTACAACCCATGTCCGGAACACGCCCCGCCAACCACCAAAGTGGAGCAGACGCGCCGCTGGCCGGGCGCTGAAGACCGGTTGCAGGACCCAAGTCAGCCGCAGAGGTTCGCTGTGGAGGTAGCAGGCCATCGCCACTACCGCGGCCTGCACGCCAACGCGCGGCGCCTCCCTCTCGGACGCAGGCACGCTGCTGAGCGGCGCACGGTTGGGGGGCACGTCCCTGAAAGGGCGTGGCGGCGCCGGTGCTGATTCACCACGCCCTAGGGGGCTGCACAATGTCATTGAGACTGGCCGGTTCGCTCTCACCGCCAGGGGCGATCACAGCGGAGAGCCACCGTGCCATTGGCGCTGGCCTTCTTCGATTTAATCGTCGAAAAGAGCCAATCAGCGCGGTCCAATGGAGGGGCTGCTGGACCCTCGGAGACGGGCGGCTGTACCGCTGTCGGGCCTGAATGCCGACGGCTCCCGCCGGCGGTTGCTGAGCGGCGCCAGCGCTGGATGACTATTGTCCGCGCCGGTGCGCAAGAGCGGCCAAAAGTCGGCAGCTGGTGCCCAGGTGGCTAGCGGCAACCACAACCAGAAAAACAACTTACAGCGACCCGAGCCCGAAATGAGGCCCGACTTTTGTCCCTATCAATCGATGTCGGAATTGAGGACAAAACTTGGCCGAGAAAAAACTCGCGGTCACCGTAGGCGCCGGATCACCAATGGGAGAAGCTCACTGCCTACCGAGCAGCAGCCGGCAGCAATTGCCAGCGAGAAAAGAAGCGGAGGGCAAGGGACTCGAACCCTCAACCCCTTACGGGGCGCCTGATTTCGAATCAGGTTCCTAGCCAATTCGGATACCCTCCAGCGAGACGCGGATTTTAGCCGGGTTGGGCCGCGGCGGCAAGAACGGGTGGCGGGGCAGGCCGTTCGGCCGCCGGGTGAGCGATCTGCGCGGGGCTAACGGCCGCGGAAACCTCGTCGATTGGACCGATTGGGCCGCGCCCGCCGGGGCCAACCGCAGACGCTTGGCGCAAGAATCCCTACAGGCCGATCGCCTGGGGCGGGTTCTAAGGGCGCCGCGTTTGGGAGCGGATGGGCCGGATGCCGCGCCTGCCGCGGTTGAGACCAGCCAAGATGAAGACTCTCGACTGCTGGCGCCCGGCGGGTCGATAGCTCTTGATGCCCGCCCAGCGTGGGTTCCTCCCCTCCTGTTTCCCAAGCTGTACGACCGATGCCAGAGCAAACGATCCGGATTGTCACGCGGGGCGCCAACGGCGAGATCCGCAGCAAGGACTACTCTCACACCGACGCCGTGCTGAAGATGCACGCCCAGATCGGCGTGGACGACTGCAGCACCGACCTCGCGCTGCGCGGGCTGCCGGTGTTCCGCGGCCTGATCGGCCCGATGCCGGACGGCAAGGGCGTGGTGCGTTACGAGTCGCCCGAGGTGTTCGAGACGCTCACCAAGGAGTGGGGCGCGCCGGCGCCAAAGCGGTCACGTCGACGCCGAACTTCCCGCCCCACTTCCTAATGGTGATGCGTGCTTAGCGGCTCTACCGCAGGTAGCGGCCCGAACCGCCCCACTGGTTGGGCTGGTCGAGGCGCTCGCCGCCAATCTGCCCGCCGGTCGGGCGTGTAGCGACCTGCGCCTGCGGTGGGTTGGTCGTGGGATTGAGCGCGGGGGCCGGCCCGACCGGGACCCGCGTGATGTGCGTCTCTTGCACGGTTTTGTAGGAGGAAACGGGCACCTGGGTGGTCCGCGTCTCCGGCACCCAGTTAGTGGTGGTGACCGGCACCTGGACGGTGGTCGGGCGGTGCTCCCAGCGGGTCACCGGCTCGATGGCGTGGGTCCAGTACGGCTCGCGGAACGGGTTCCACACGCCGCGCTGCCGCGACACCCAGCGTTGCTCGGTCACGGGCACCAGGGCGGTCTGCTGGTAGGTCTGGTACTGCGTGGTGACCTGAGGCTTGTAGACCGTGTCCTGGCGGGTCTGCATCTCGGTCGTCAGCACCGTCCTAGGGACCGTTGTGGTCGTCTCGTTGTAGAGCTGGCCATCGGCGCCACGCCGCTGGACGGGTTGCGCCTGGGTGACGGTTGAAACAGTGAGCAGCAGCGCTGCGCAGGCGAGAACAATTCTCATCGCTCGAAGACCCTCCATGGTGTCCGAGTAGGGGAAGTGGACTGATAGTGACAAGCTTTCCACCGCCAACGCGCGCACCCCGTGCCGGATTTCCCCCGGAAGAAGGGGAGTCCCCAGTACCGTTTGAGTAGTGCTTGTAGCGTGCTAAGTAGGCGATGCCCTCCAGATTCCCTCTGTCCGGTTATCGGCCGTGAGCCGGTTGGACGGACAGGCATTCCCCTGGTCAAATCGCGACCGTCGGTTACCCGCGGGCGCCGGTGTTGGCTGGATGGCGTGCTGACGCACGGGGGTCCCACCCCTGGCGGGGTGGGCTAGGATGACGGGGTTGTTGAATCCCCTGAACCGCGAGCGTTTGGCGCCATGACCATCTTCGACAAGATCATCAGCAAAGAGATCCCCGCGGACATCCTGCACGAGGACGACGACTGCCTGGCGTTCCGCGACGTCGCCCCGCAGGCGCCGACGCACTTCTTGGTAATCCCCAAGAAGCCGATCGCCAGCGTCGACCAGCTAGCCGACGAGGACGCCGCCCTCATTGGGCGGATGTGGCTGGTGATCCGGGACCTGGCCCGTCAGCAGAAACTGGGCGATGGTTACCGGGTGGTGGTGAACTGCGGCAAGGATGGGGGGCAGTCGGTCGACCACCTGCACTACCACGTGCTGGGCGGAAGGTCGCTGACCTGGCCGCCGGGGTAGACGCCGCTTGGCGGTGCTAGCGGATGTCGCGGAAGGCGTTGAAGCTGAGGTAACCGAGGATCAACGAGCAGAGCAGCATGCCGATGTCCATCGGGGCACTGGCAGCAGCAAACGGGACCCCAACCGCCAGGTCGAGCGCGAACATCACGGCCAACAGGCCAGCGACGACCATCCCAATCATCGTCATCGCTTTTGCCATTCCGCTGTTCCGAGGGTAATTCGACGTTGCACGAGGGGGGGCGGGCCGTCGCCGAGGGCGCGGCCCAGATCGGTTGGTTGCTCTAGCTTGGGCAACCGGTTCACTTCAGTATAATTGCCCAGATTAACGTGTCACAGGCGCCGTTGGCAGGGGCGGCAAGAACTCATCGGCAGTGGCGGTCGGGTTATTCCGGCAGCGCCGGTCACGCGGCCCGGCGCGGGTCGCCCAGGGGGCGGTCGGCGACTAGAATCGGGCTCTTTTGCGAACCTCACCCCTCATTATTTCCCCCTGTCGGCCGATATGCCCCCGCTTTCCTCGCAATTCCCCCGCGTCCTGATCACCATGGGTGACCCCAGCGGGGTCGGGCCGGAGGTGGCCGCCGGCGCGTGGGCCGACCCGCGGCTACACGCGGCTTGCCGGCCGGTGGTCATCGGGCGGCCAGAGCAGTTTGAGCGGGGACTGGAACTCCGCTCTACCACGGCTCGGGTGATCGCGGCGGACCGGTGTTCCGACGAGCTGTTCGACCAGGCGAGCCCTGAAGTCATGCCGTGCGTGGCGGTCGGCCAGGCGTCGACCACGCCGGGCGAGGCGGCTTTCCTGGCGATCGAGCAGGCGGCCCGCCTGGCCCTGGCGGGCGAGATCGACGCCATGGTTACAGGACCGATCAGCAAGGCGGCCCTGCAGGCGGCCGGGCACGACTACCCGGGGCACACCGAGCTGCTGGCCGACCTGTGCGGCGTCGAAGACTTCGCGATGATGCTGTACCTGCCGCCGCGGTGCGTGCCGCACTGCGAGCACGGCCTGGCCGTGGTCCACACGACGCTGCACACGTCGCTGCGGAGTGTGTTCGACCTGCTGTCGACCGATGCGATCGCCGCCAAGTGCCGGCTGGCCGACCGGGCGATGCGGGCGTTCGGCTGCAATCGCCCGCGTGTGGGCGTGGCGGCGCTCAACCCGCACGCGGGGGAGGGCGGTTTGTTCGGCGACGAGGAAGCGACGCTCATTGCACCCGCGGTGGCGATCGCCCAGGGCGAGGGCATCCACGCCAGCGGCCCGCACTCGACTGACACCCTGATGGTCCGCGCCCGAGACGGCGAGTTTGACGCCGTCGTGGCGATGTACCACGATCAGGGTCACATTGCACTAAAGCTGCTCGGCATGCACCAGGCGGTCAACGTGACGCTCGGGCTGCCGATTATCCGCACGTCGGTAGCCCACGGCACCGCGCCCGACATCGCCTGGCAGGGGGTCGCCGAGACCAGTGGCCTGCTAGCCGCCGTCGAGACCGCCGCCGACCTGGCGCGGCGCCACGATTAATGTTGCCGTTAGTCGTTGCCACTACTCGCCGATAGTACTTCCTGCCAAGTTGCCTTAGCCCACGCCGCCAGGGGTGGGACCGTGCACCGAGATTCAGTCCCACCCCTGGCGGGGTGGGCTGCTTTGAATCAGACGCTTACAAGCAGATCAGTATGCCTTCTGTGATTGAGTTCCCCGCCGCCGACACGACGCTGGTCTACCTGCTGCGGCACGGCGCCACGCCGCACAACATGATGAAGCCGCCGCGGCTGCAGGGGTCGGCGGTCAACGAGTCGCTTACCGACCTCGGGCGGGAGCAGGCGGCGCGGGCCGCGCAGGCTTTGGCCGAGCGGCCGATCGCCGCGGTCTACAGCAGCCCGCTGAAACGAGCCCACGAGACCGCACAGATTGTCGCCGGGCCGCACGGCCACGAGGCGCAGCCCGACGCGGCGTTTGAGGAGGTGCACGTCGGCCGCTGGGAGAACCAAACCTGGGCAGAGATCCAGGCCGAGGACGCCGAGGCGTACGCCCTGTACCGCGAAAACCCCCACCTGCACGGCTACCCCGGCGGCGAGACCGGACAGCAGCTGCTCGACCGCGTCACGGCCGGCATGCACGCGGTGGTCGAGCGGCACCACGGCGCCGAGATCGTCGTGGTCGCGCACAGCGTCGTGAACCGGTTGTTCCTCGGCGGGCTGCTGGGCGTGCCGCCGAAGGACTCGCACTGGACGCCGACCTCCAACTGCGGGGTCAGCACGGTCCGGTTCAAGGAGGGCAAGGCCAAGGTGCTGACGCTCAACGCGACCGCGCACCTGATGTAGGATTGCTCGCCTGGGCGACGGCGACCTCGCGGCGGTGACGCAGCATCGCGAGCCGCTCGCTGGTCCGGTCCATCCAGTCGACGCCGTGCGGCGCCGCGTACTCGAACACCTCGGGGTCGAAATCCGCCTGGAAGTTGGGTTCCTTGAGGTCGAGCCTCAGCAGCGGCTGGTCGCTGGTGTAGAGGTAACGCTGGTCCGGCGAGACGCCCGCCGCGCTCAGCCGGTCCGTCCCGCCGCGGTACTCGATGCGGCGGGGGAACAGGTCCGAAGCGCCCAGCGCGATCAGCACGTGGTGCGGCATCCGGGCCGGGGGCGTGCCGGGGGTCGGGGTGCCGGATGCGGCGTCGCCGAGCAGTTCTGCCAGGCGGTCTTCCTTCCAGTAGCCGACCATCGCGTAGACCGGCACGTTCTTCCACAGCACCATTTTGCGGGGCAGCTCGAAGCGGAAGTTGGCGTCGAGCGACTTGAGCAGCATCGGCAGCCCACCCAGCCCGGCCCACAGGTTCGGGTCGAGGGAGTCGACGGCGGCCTCGCCTGGTTTGACCTGCTCGGTCTGCGGGTCGGCGAGCTCCTTGCGGAGCCGCCGCAGGTCGACGCGCCAGACATGGCGGAGCTGAACGTCGTTGGCCTCGCCCCAGGCGAGGTCGGTCCACAGCCACTTGCCGTTGCTGACCTGCCACAGCCGGACCGGCTCGTCGGTGACGCGGCCCACGAGCCGCAGCGAGAACCGCCGGCCCTGGCCCTGGCCCTGCTGCAGGTAGCCGCCGGTCGACTCGATGGTGCGGCCCTCGATGAACCCGGTCTGCGACGCCTTGGCGGCGATGGAGGTCTGCCGCTCGAGCGCGGTGAGCGCCTGCTTGAGGTAGGCGTTGCCCTCGGCGCCAGCCGGGCCGTCCGCCAGCGCGGGGGCAGTCGGCAGGGGGTCGTCTGCCTTGCCGGCGGTGAGCATCTCGTGCGCGACAGGCCCGGCGTAGTAGACCGCGAAGCCCAACGCCACGAGCAGCACGGCGTTTGTTAGTTTGCGCAGGGTGGTCTTCATATGACGGTTTTAGCGGTTTTGCCAAAGAATCGTCTTCTGCGGGGCCGACTCTTATCCCAGCAGAGAGTCTCGTCCTTGGGACGGGAGGTCTCTGCGCCGCGGAAGCCTTGGGCACCGCGGATCGTAGCGGGCCCCGGCCGGCCGAGTCCACCGCACTTTAGCGGTGCTGGCGCCGATCGGGACCGAACCTAACGACGCAGTACATAGGGACTTCGGGCTGCGCGCCCGACCGGCCGCCGAGACTTTGCTCGGAGGCTCAAGCCCATTCAGAGGGGGGAAACCGATGCGCGTATCGACCATGTTATTGAGCACGCTGGCAGCGGCCGGCCTAGCCGTGACGGGTTGCACCTGTGGCCCCGGCGGCTGCATGCAACCCGCCTACAACGCCCCTCCGGCGCAGCAGATGATGCACCCGGGCCCCGGCGTTGGTGGCCCCGGACCGGGCGTGCTGCCCGTCGGCGGACAGATGACCATGGGTGGCGGACCCGGTATGGGGATGGGGCCCGCGTTCGGACCCGGCGGGTCGTCTGCTGGCGGAATCAATCAGTGCTCGGCCACCGGCATCGAGCAGGTCCAGTACTGCGCCGCCGGCGCCGGCGGCGGCATGATGATGCCCGCCGCGTCGCAGATCGCCTTTGTTGGCGAGGACGGCCTGCAGGTTTCTTGGGACGTCAGCGGCGGCGGCCTGTTTGACTCGTCGCCGTTGGTGGTTCCTGCCCGTCAGGACTTCCGCCAGGGCGCGATCTACCGCCTGAAGCTGACCAACATCCCGGGCCGCGAGGCGGTCTCGCTGTACCCGACCCTCGAGGTCGCCCCGGTCACCCCGCGGACGGACGCCTACCTGGCGCACGCCCCGATCCCGGTGCAGTTCACCGAGGAAGACTTCGACCAGGTGATCAGCGGCAACTTTGTTACCAAGGTGATCTACCTGCCGGACCCCGAGTTCCAAGAGCTCGCCCTGGCCGGCGTCGAGACGCTCGTCAGCACGCGGCTTGACCCGGGCTGCGACCCGGTGGCCGAGGCCGACCGCCGCGGCTCGATCCTGGCGATCGTCCGGATTGGTAACAAGGACCTCGAGAGCTCCAGCAACTACATGGGCGGAGTCACCCCGGCCGACTACGAGGGCTGCGAGAATGGGGCCGCCCCCGGCGTGGCCTCGGGCCCGATGCCGATGGGCATGCCGACCGCCGGCATGGCTCCGGCCGCTCGTCCGCCGCACATGATGATGATGCCCGGCCAGTACGGCATGCCGATCACCGGCACCCCGATTGGCCTGCCCGGTCCTCCGCACATCCCGCTGGGTGTGCCGGCCGGCCTGCAGAAGCACTCGATCCACAACCGGACCCGCGTGCACCTGCCGCCGCCGACGCAGGAGATGAACATCACCGTCAAGCAGCGTCCCGGCATCAACTACCCGGCGCCTGTCAGCAGCGTGATGGTCGACGAGACCAACCGCGCTCCGCTGAAGTGCTTCGGCGGCACGGTGCCGTGCCCCATCCAGCAGATGAGCTGCTCGGGTGAGGACGGCTGCCAGTGCGAGACCTGCCAGGGCTACTGCGGCGGCGAGTAGTCAACCGATCGACCGCCGGGCGCCCACTCTGGGGCGCCCGGCGATCTTGTTGAGTCTGAGAGAAACTACCAAGCGAATCACTTCGAAACGTATCCCATGACAACGGTCCGCCAACTCAGAACTTCCTCCACTTGGGGGACGCACGCCGCGGGCAAACTGGCGATGGCCGTGATGGTTCTGTTGGCGTCAGGATCGCCTCTCCTGGCCCAGCGACCAGACCAGCCTCGACACTGGCTTCACGCCGGTGTCATGCCTCCGGGAGCGATTGGCGCCCAGCGGCTTCTGAGGGGCGGACCGTTGTCCGGGTACGTTCAACCAGTGAGGGTGTTCGCCTCCGAGGGGGTGACCATCACGGCCGCCTCGCACGAGGGCTACGCCCAGGGCGGTCCGAAAGGCCTGCTCGCCGGCCTGCAGGTCGGCGGCGTCTACGCGTTTTCGATTTCGAACGTGCCCAACATGCCCGAGGCCGAGGTCTACGCCACGGTCGAGGTCATCGACCGGCTGCACCCGCCGTGCGGCAAGGAGCTGCGGTTCCCGGTGCCGGTCGAGCTGACCGACGAGGAGCTCCGCCTGGCGGCCAACGCGTCGTTCGTGACCCGGGTCATCTACGTCGAGGACCCCCGCATGGCCCTGCCGGTCGCCGAGGAGACCTTCTCCAAGAACGGCGGGCAGCAGTGGTTCGAAGCCCGCCCGGGCGACGACCCGCTGGTCACCGCGGACATCCTTGGCCGGCCGATCGCGATCCTACGGATCGGCAGCCGCAAGCCCGCGCTGCCGACCCTGCCGATGCAGTTCTACGAGCACCACGAGACCCCCACCGCCGACAGCGACGTCCTGCAGACGAGCGCCACCGCGCCGGCCGAACCCGCGGAGTCCCGATGAGCACCATCTTGCCAGTCTGGTTCCGCGGCGTGCTGATCGCCATCGCGACCATCATCATGTGCTCGTGCAGCGCGCCCGCGCAGTCTCAAGAGATCTACCCTCAGGAGATGGCGCCGTCGACTGTGCACCCGCACGACTGCCCCGCCTGCCAGAGCGGGACCTGCGTCCCCCAGGGGGGCTGCCAGGCGTGCGGCATCCCCGGGCCGTGCGACGAGTACCTGTGCGACGGCGGCGACTACTACGCCCCCGCCGGCGTGACCGAGGACTGGCGCATCGACGGCCTTGAGCAGGAAGACACCATTGCCCACTTCGACACGCTCGACGGGCAGGTCCTGGTGCAGCCGAGCAACCGGGTCTGCATCTACGCCCCGCGTTTCGGCGCGGTGCGGCGGGTGGTGACCCTCGCCGAGCAGAACCAACGCAACTTTGTCGGCGTGATGGAGGACGACGCCTCGCTCGGCCTGGCCGAGAAGACCCGCAAGGCGACCACCACGCTGCAGAACCTGCAGCCGGTCGCCAAGGTCGGCGATCAGCCGCCCAGCCTGCTCCGCGAGCGGCAGCAGGCCGGCGAGATGGAGGCCCGCGTCGTGGTGCGTGAGCTCAAGAACATGATCAAGCCGTACTGCGACCTGCAAGTCGTGCGGCTGGGCGTGATGGACAACGCGGAGAAGCCGTGGCTGGCGAACGCCGCGCTGTCGGCCCTCACCTACACCGGCGACCAGGAGGTGCAGGTCACGATCGAGAAGAAGGCCGCCTCGGCGTTGGTCGGCGGACTGCAGCCGGGCGTAGTCTACAACGTGCCAGGCGGCAAGCCGTGCCTGCGGCTGATCAAGCTGGCGTCGACCCGCGACGCGCTGCCGGGCGAGGAGATCGAGTTCACGCTCCGCTTCGACAACCTCGGCAGCGAGGCGATCGGCAACGTGACGATCGTCGACAACCTGTCGACCCGCCTGGAGTACGTGCCCGAATCGGCCGAGGCGAGCGTCGAGGCCGACTTCTCGACCACCGACAACAGCGGCGGCTCGCTGGTGCTGCGGTGGGAGCTGAAGGAGCCCCTCGAGCCCCAGAAGGGCGGCGTGCTGCAGTTCAAGGTCAAGGTCCGCTAGGCGGCGAACCTCTGGGCGGTCCGTCCGGTCACTACGGCGACCGGCCGCGCTGCGCCCCTTCGGGTGCGTGCAGGCCGGGTTCCCCCGCCGCGACCGCCGCAGGTACAATGGCGGGCCCCCGTCCCGCCTCCCCACGTTGCCCGGATGCCCTACCTCATATTCGGCCTGATCGCGCTGGTGTTCGGCTCGAACTTCATACTGATGAAGCTGGCGTCGTCGGCGTTCAGCCCGGCCGCGATCGGCTCCGCCCGGCTGCTCGGCGGCGCGGTGATGCTGGCGATCATCTGGCTGCTGGTGTCCAAACGCGAACGGCTCACCAGGCGGCAGCTCGTCACCGCGGCGGTCATCGGCCTGGTCGCCAACGCCTACCCGTACGCGATGCAGCCCGGCCTGATCTCGCTCGGCGTCGAGCACAGCTTCCTCGGCATGATGGTCGCCTTCACGCCGATGTCCATCATGCTGTTCTCGATCCCGGTGCTCGGCGTCTGGCCGAGCGCCCGGCAGCTGATCGGCGTGGTCGGCGGCTTCGTGTTCCTCAGCGTGCTGATGCTCGACGGGCACTTCCGCGGCTACTCGTTCGGCTTGCTCGCGCTGGCGATCTCGGTGCCGCTCAGCTACGGGCTGGCCAACGCCTACCTCAAGAAGAAGCTGCACAAGGCGCCGCCGCTGCCCGCCACGGCCGCCATGCTTGCCGCGTCGGGCGTGGTGCTGCTGCCGCTGGTCGCGGCCGGGCCAACGATCGGCCTGGCCGGCCCCGCCGAGCCGACCGACTACCCGCGGGCCATCGCGGCGCTCGCCATGCTCGGCCCGGTCGGCACCGGGCTGATGATGTGGCTGTGGGTGCGGCTGGTGAACACGCAGGGCCCGCTGTTCGCCGGCATGGTGACCTACGTCGTGCCGCTGGTGGCGATGATGTGGGGCGCCTTTGACGGCGAGCGGATCACTGTCAGCCAGCTGGTCTCGATCGCCGGCGTGCTCTCGATGGTCGCCCTGGTGCAGTACCGGGCCGCGGCCAAACCGGCAGGCGACCATGCCCCGACGGAGCCCGCACCTTCCGCGTGCGAGCGGGAGCTTGCGTGCGCCGACGCGTCGCGGTAGGAATGTGGCGGTCCCACCCCTGGCGGGGTGGGCTGACCACCAGTTACTAGTCACCAGCCTCTCGCTTCCAACCGCATGCATCCCTGGCTCGCGAAACGCACCGAACTGTTCGACAGCTCTGGCATCCGCAAGGTGTTCGACCTGGCGGCGAAGCTCGAGAACCCGATCAACCTGTCGATCGGCCAGCCCGACTTTCCCGCGCCCGACAGCGTCAAGCAGGCCGCGATCGACGCCATCAACGGCGACAAGAACGGCTACAGCCTGACCCAGGGCATTGCGCCGCTGCGCGAGGCGCTGGAGTCCCAGGTCCGCGACGAGTTCGGCCAGCCCCAGCGCAAGCTGATTGTCACCTCGGGCACCAGCGGCGCGCTGTCGCTTGCGCTGCTCTCGCTGGTCGACCCGGGCGACGAGGTGATCGGCTTCGACCCCTACTTCGTGATGTACCCGGCTCTGACCGGCATGTCGGGCGGCACGTTCGTGCCGATCGACACCTACCCCGACTTCCGCATCGACCTCGCGAAGGTCGAGGCCGCCATCACCGACCGCACCAAGCTGATCCTGCTCAACTCGCCGAGCAACCCCTCCGGCGTGGTCGCCACGGAGGCCGAGGTCCGCGGCCTGGCCGAGCTGGCCGCCAAGCACGACGTCGCGCTGCTGTCCGACGAGATCTACCGCCCCTTCTGCTACGACGCGCCGCTGGTGAGCCCCGCCCGGTTCAACGACCAGACGCTCGTCGTCGACGCGTTCAGCAAGTCGCACGCGCTGACCGGCTGGCGGGTCGGCTGGGCGCACGGGCCGGCGCCGATCATCGAGAAGATGACGATGCTGCAGCAGTACACGTTTGTCTGTGCCCCGCACCCGCTGCAGTGGGGCGCTCTGGAAGCGATGAACGTCAGCATCCAGCCGTACGCCGACAAGTACCGCGAACGCCGCGACCATTTGGTCGCCGGCCTCCGCGACGCCGGCTACACGGTCCCCCAGCCGGGCGGGGCGTTCTACGCCTTCCCCCAGGTCCCGGCCGGCTACGCCAACGCCACCGAGTTCGTCGCGCAGGCGATCGAGCGTGAGCTGCTGATCATCCCGGGCAACATCTTCAGCAAGCACGACTCGCACTTCCGCATCAGCTACGCCGCCAGCATGGAGACCATCGACCGCGGCCTCGCGGTGCTGCACGAGCTGGTCTAGGCCCTTCGTATATGAACCACGAAGGCACCAAGCCACAAAGTAATCGCACGGACACCTACCAGATGAAATCGCTAGCGGTTCGTGCATGTTCGGGTAGTCACCTCGGTTTCATTCTGTTTTCCGGAAGCCAGCAAGGCGGACACTGCATATTCCAAGTACTCCCTACCGAATCTGATGCCTTTGGTGATCCGTCGTTCCAGTTCTTGGAGCAATTTGGTTTTCGAATCGCTGGTGAGCATCAGTGGCAGCGCGTAGGCGATAGGATTGAGGTTAAGCTTGCGGGAGGTCATTCGGCTATTGTCAAACTCAACGCGGGTAAGCTGGAGTTCTCCACGGGAGATGTGTTCGAAGTAGTTCCGTGCAGTGCGAGCGATGAGGGAGCGTCCCTCGCTGAATCCTCTGACTAATGGGTGGACCGGCGATCGTGAACTACTTAGCGCGATTGTCACCTTCGTGTCTTTGTGTCTTTGTGGTTCACCTCCTTCGTATAGCGCTTCATCAACCTGCCTTCCTGAAGTGAGTGGCAATCACTGGGTAGGCGCCAGTTCTACTCTGCATTGATCGCTCGCGATCTGCATCGCGATTCTACCGACGCCGTCACTGCTAGCTGCGACATTTCGCCTTGCGCCCTCGACGCGACGGCGCCGAAGTAGTATTGGACACCCAAGACTACCTCCCTCGTCGCCTGAGAGACCGCATCCATGCAGCGTCGTGAGTTTATTGGTCGAGTCGTTCTCGGAAGCTGGTGCGGCGTGGGCGTCGCCTCGTCCACCGGCTGCGGGACCATTTTCCATCAGGACCGGGTCCACCAACCCCACTCCAACCAGCTCGACTGGAAGATCGTCGCCGCGGACGCCCTCGGGCTGATCTTGTTCTTCGTGCCGGGCGTGATCGCGTTCGCCGTCGACTTCTACACCGGCGCGATCTACCTGCCGTACGCGGCGTACGGCGCCGCGCCTGTCTGCCCACCGGTGGTCACTCCCCAATGCGTTAGCTCGTTCGAGACCCTCGAGCTGCCGCCGGGCGTGATCTCGCAGCGGTCGGTCGAAGAGGCGGTCGCCGCGCGCACGGGCAAGGCCATCTCGCTGTCGGACGCCAACACCCGGGCTGGTCGCCTGGAGAGCATCGACCAGTTCACCGTCGTCCACCAGCGGCTGCAGGGCGAGCCCGACTACGGCGTCCCCAGCGGCGAACTGCTCCGCCGGCTGCCGCCTGTCTGACGCGGCGCACCATCGACAATGGTACGATGGCGGGTGCTCGTCGCCTGTTAGAACTCTGTCGATTGAACGATGCTGAAGAAGACCGCCGCGTCGATTTGTGTTCTCCTGCTCGCTGGGGCTGGCTACTACTTTGCCTCCCGGGCGTGGTATGTCGGGCGAGCGAGAGCCGCCTTCCCTGAGCTGCCCATCGATTCTCACTGCTATTTCCTCCCCTGGCCGATGGGACCCGAGGTGATCGGGCAACTGGCGGTGGACGACCCACGCTACGTGTACCGAGAGACCGTCGTCCGAGAATCCCGCGGGCTGCTCCTCAGCATCGCGGATTCGAGCGGTCACTTCATTATCCGGCCCGAGTAGCTCCCCCTTCGTGCCTTCGTGTCTTTGTGATTCTCTTAATCGGACCACCTGAATCGGCGTTCGGTTTCGGCTAAGATGATGGGTTCCTGGCAGCCGCGTGAATCTCGCTCCTTCGATCCGTACAGGCCGATACCGATGACTACCCTCTTTGCCGGGCGCCGCTGCGCCGCTTTGCTGCTCTGTTTGCTGCTCTGTTTGCTGTCGCTCACGACCTCTGCCAACGCCGGCGAGCGGTGGACGAAGGAGCGGGCCAACGACTGGTACGCCAAGACCGGCTGGCTGGTTGGCTGCAACTTCAACCCCAGCACGGCGATGAACCAGCTGGAGATGTGGCAGGCCGACACCTTTGACCCGGAGACTATCGACCGCGAACTCGGCTGGGCCGAGGGGCTCGGCTTCAACTCGGTGCGGGTCTACCTGCACGACCTCTGCTGGGCCGAGGACAGCGAGGGCTTCTGCCAGCGGATCGACAAGTTCCTCGAGATCGCCGACAGCCACGGCATCGGCGTGATGTTCGTTCCGCTCGACGGCGTGTGGGACCCGTTCCCGCAGGCGGGCAAGCAGCGCGAGCCGAAGCCGCACACGCACAACTCCGGCTGGGTGCAGAGCCCCGGCGCCGAGATCCTCCGCGACCCCGCCCGGCACGACGAGCTGCAGCCGTACATCGTCGGCCTGCTGACCCGCTTCAAGGACGACAAGCGTATTCACGCGTGGGACCTGTTCAACGAACCGGACAACCCCAACGAGAGCGCCTACGGCAAAGTCGAGCTGAAGAATAAGGGTGAGATGGCGATGCTGCTCCTGCGGAAGGCGTTCGCGTGGGCCCGCGAAGTCGACCCGAGCCAGCCGCTCACCTCCGCCATGTGGTACGACGACTGGGCCGATCACGACGCGATGAAGGAGATGGACCGGTTTATGACCGAGCACTCCGACATTATCACGTTCCACTGCTACGACGATGCGGCGACCTTCGCTCAAAAGGTCGAGCGGCTGAAGCGGTACGGCCGCCCCATGCTCTGCACCGAGTACATGGCACGCCCGCGAGAGAGCACCTTCGAGCAGATCCTGCCGATCTGCAAGCGGGAGAACGTCGGCGCGTACAACTGGGGCTTCGTCGACGGCCGCAGCCAGACGATCTACCCGTGGGACTCGTGGAACCGCGATTACACGGCCGAGCCCGAGCTCTGGTTCCACGACATCTTCCGCCGCGACGGCACGCCGTACCGCCAGGGCGAGGTCGAGCTGATCCGCAAGCTGACCGGCGCGGAGTAGTCGGGCCGGCGGTCCGAACCTGCCCGCGTGGCTCGGGTCTTGCGGGGAGTCATCGCGGCGCCGTGTGGGCGCAGCGGAACTCCCGCAGCGAGCAACCGGCATGCGTCGATCATCCAACAAGGCATTCTCCCGTGACGGCAAGCGGCCGGTCAGCAAGGGCGGCCGCACCAGCAAGCGGCAGCGCCGGCGGGCTATCGTCGCCCGCCGCAAGGCGGAGCGTGACCGGGCGGCCCAGGAAATCGCCGACCGCAAGCACTCGTGGTGCAACCGATTGAACGAGGGCGGCTTGGCCGTCGACCGTGGCCGTTTGGCGCCGGACAACAGCTACGGGGTGCCCAACTTCGTCGCCCGCGGCTACTACCTCAACCTCCCCTTCGCCTGCAAGGACTGCGGGAAGCAGGAGGTATGGAACGCCCGGCAGCAGAAGTGGTGGTACGAGGTCGCCAAGGGGGGCGTCTGGACCACCGCCGTCCGCTGCCGCCCTTGCCGTCGCCAGGAACGAGAGCGGCGCGAAGAAGCCCGGCGGGTACACCTTGATGGGTTGGCTCACAAGCGAGCAAACCGCTGATGCCTGGCGAGTCGATCCAACGAATCCAAGCAGTAGAGCCAGCAGCTGATCGCCGTACGACCAGCTGCTAGCCATCACCGCAATCGCTCTAGACGGATTCTCGCGTGACGATACATTTGTATAGTATCGGTACTGCAGGAGAACTACCGGATGGACGTAGCGCACAAGCTGACAATCCTCGCCGACGCGGCCAAGTACGACGCGTCGTGCGCCAGCAGCGGATCGAAGTCGACCCGCGAGGGGAGCCGCCTCGGCAGCACCGAGGGGACCGGCATCTGCCACAGCTACACGCCCGACGGGCGGTGCGTGTCGCTGCTCAAGATCCTGCTGACCAACTACTGCATCTTCGACTGCAAGTACTGCATCAACCGAGTGTCGAGCGACGTGCCGCGGGCCCGCTTCTCGGTCGACGAGGTGGTGCGGCTGACGCTGCGGTTCTACCAGCGGAACTACATCGAGGGCCTGTTCCTCAGCTCCGGCGTGCTGCAGTCGCCCGACCACACGATGGAGATGCTGGTCGAGGTCGCCCGCAAGCTCCGCGAAGAACACAAGTTCGGCGGCTACATCCACTTGAAGGGGATCGCCGGGGCGTCGGAAGACCTGATCGCCAAGGCGGGCGAGTTCGCCGACCGCGTGAGCGTCAACATCGAGCTGCCGACCAGCCGCGACCTGGGCGAGCTGGCGCCGGAGAAGAAGCCCGAGCAGATCGACGGCGCCATGGCGACCCTCCGCTCGCGCATCGACGAGACCAAGGACGCGCAGCGCTCGGGCCTGCGGCCGCCGCGGTTCGCGCCGGCGGGGCAGAGCACCCAGATGATCATCGGCGCCACGCCGACGCCCGACCGCGAGGTGCTGCGTACGGCGTCGTCGCTCTACCAGCAGCGGCGGCTGCGGCGGGTTTACTACTCGGCGTTCAGCCCGATCCCGGACCACGACGAGCGGCTCGCCCCCAGCCGTCCGCCACTGGTCCGCGAGCACCGGCTGTACCAGGCCGACTGGCTGATGCGTTTTTACGGGTTTCATGTGTCGGAGCTCGTGACCGAGGATGACGGCAATCTTTCGCTCAAGGTCGACCCGAAGCTCGCCTGGGCGCTCGCGCACCGCGAGCGTTTCCCGGTCGACGTCAACCGCGCCGACCGCGAGCTGCTGCTCCGTGTGCCGGGCCTCGGCGTGCGGAGCGTCAACAAGATCCTCTCGATCCGGCGCCAGCGTCGCCTCCGCAGCGACGACCTGCGCAGGCTTGGCGCCGCCTGGAAGCGGACCGCGCCGTTCGTCACCGCCGGCGACCGCACGCCGGCCCACCGGCTGCTCGACTCGCAGCACCTGATCGACCGGTTCGTGAACCCGGCTCGGCAGCTCTCGTTGTTCGACACGTCGGTCATGGCGGCTACCGGGGAGCTGTGATGTACGTGTTTCCTGTTGCTGGCTTTGCCGAGTGGCGGGACGCGGCCCGTGGCCTGCTGATGGCCGGCGCGACGCCGGGCGAGGTCCGCTTCGAGCCGCCGAGCGAGCAACGCTCGCTGTTCGCCGAAATACCACCGGCGCCGCTGACCAAATCGCGCAAGGTCGTGCGCACGCCGAAAGAGTTCGTGAAGCTGGCCGAGCGGGTGGCGCTGCACGCCGCGCCCCGACGCTTTGACCTGCTCTACCGGTTGCTGTACCGCCTGACCCACGAGTCCTACCAACTGCTCGACGACGCGATCGACCCCGATGTGGCCGAGGCCAATGCCATGCGGGCGGCGGTCAAGCGTGACGCGCACAAGGCCAAGGCGTTTGTCCGTTTTCATGAGGTTCCAAGTCGTTCGGACCGCGAGGCGTTTGTCGCCTGGCACCGTGCCGATCACCAGATCCTGTCGATTGTTGCCCCGTTCTTTTCCCGCCGCTTCCCTTCAATGGACTGGACCGTGTGGACGCCGCACGAGTCGGCCTCGTGGGACGGACACGAGCTCCGCTACGGCCCCGGCGCCGGCCGCGAGCAGGCGCCCGCCGATGATGAACTCATTGGTTTGTGGCAGCAGTACTACGCGGCCGCGTTCAACCCGGCCCGCAAGAACACCAAGGCAATGAAGCGTGAGATGCCGGTGCGGTACTGGCAATCCATGCCCGAGACCCGCCTGCTCCCCGAGCTGCTCGCCGACGCCGACCGCCGCGCCGCCGCGATGGTCGACCGCGGCCGCCGGCTCGCCGTGACCGCCGCCGACTTCCTGCCGGCCGATGCCGATCTTGACTCACTCCGCACAGCCGCCGCCGCTTGCCGAGGCTGCGAGCTGTGCGACATTGGTTCCCGGACCGTGTTCGGCGAAGGCCCCACCGACGCGCGACTGATGCTGGTCGGCGAGCAGCCCGGCGACGAGGAGGACCTCGCCGGCCGCCCGTTCGTGGGCCCGGCCGGCCGCGCGCTCGACGCGGCCCTCGCCGAGGCCGGCGTCGACCGCGCGGGCGTGCACCTCACCAACACCGTCAAGCACTTCTATCATGTCGAACGCGGCAAACGGCGGCTCCACAAAAAGCCCGCCGTGCGGCACGCCAACGCCTGTGCGCCGTGGCTGCGGGCGGAAATCAACCTCGTCCGCCCCGCGGCCATCGTCGCGCTCGGCGCCACAGCCGCCCAGACGCTGGTGCGGCGCGACCTCCGCGTCACCGAGTCACGCGGCCAGTGGTTTGCAACCGCCGCCGGCTTTCCCGTGCTGGTCGCCAACCACCCGTCGGCCGTGCTCCGCGCCCGCGACGAGCGGCACAGCGAAGACCTGCGACGGGGGTTGATTGACGACCTCGCGACCGCGATCCAGTTCGTGTCTCAGCCGGCTAGTACGAAGTAGGCCGCGAACGCCGCGGCGATACCGAACATCAGCAAGTTCAGTTCGGACCAGCGGCCCCTCAGCAGCTTGATCAGCACGTGCGCCAGCACGCCGTAGCCGATGCCGTGCGCGATGGAGAACGTCAGCGGGATGGTAAGCAGCGTCAGGAATGCCGGGATCGCCTCGTCGAGCCGTTCGAAGTCAAGCTCCGCAAGCTGCCGCAGCATCAGAAACCCAACCAGGATCAGCGCCGGTGCGGTGGCCGCCGCCGGCACGACTGCCGCCAGCGGAGCCAGGAACACCGCCAGCAGGAACAGCAGCCCGACGAACACCGCGTGCAGCCCGGTCCGGGCGCCCTCGGCCACGCCGGCGGCCGACTCGATGTAGCTGGTCACCGAGCTCACGCCCAAGAGCCCGCCGATCGATGCGCTCAGCGAGTCGACCGCCAGCAGCCGCCGCGCGGCGGGGATGCGACCCCGCTCGTCGAGCAGGCCGCCTTCTTCGGCCACCGCGGTCGCGGTGCCGAGGGTGTCGAAGAAGTCGACCATCATTACCGCGAACAACAGCGGCACGAGCTCCCACTTCAACGCCCCCAGCACGTCGGCCTGCAACGCCACGCCGAACGACGGCCAGCCCCAGCCGGTCGGCGCGGCCACCTGGCCGGCGGCCGCCGCGATGGCGGTGGTCGCCAGGATGCCCAGCAGCAACGCGCCCTTCACCCGCCAGGCCAGCAGCGCGGCGGTGATCGCCAGCCCGGCCAGCGCGATTGCCGTGGCCGGCTCGCGGACATCGCCCGGCGCGAGCAGCGGCCCGGCCGGCGGCGCCGGGACCCCCTGCACCACGATGCCGGCGTTCGACAGCCCGATCAGCGCGATGAACAACCCGATGCCGGCGCCGATCGCCAGCCGCAGCGACCGCGGGATCGCGTCGAGCACCGCCTCGCGCATTCCGAGCAGCACCAGCGCCAGGATCACCAAACCCTCGACCACCACCAGCCCCATCGCCGCCTGCCAGCTCCCTGCCGCCGCGGCGACGTTGAACGCGATCAGCGCGTTGAGCCCCATCCCGCTGGCGAGCGCAATCGGCGCGTTGGCCACCAGCCCCATCAGCAGGCAGCAAATGCCCGCCGCCAGCGCGGTGCACGCGACCAGCGAGCCCTGCTGCTCCTCGCCGACCGCGGCCGCCAGGATGCCGGCGTTGACCGGCAGGATGTAGGCCATCGTCAGGAACGTGGTCAGGGCGCCACGCGCCTCGACCCCGACGCTGGTCGGGCGGCCGAGGTTGTCGGAGAGCAGGTAGCGGAGCGGCACGGTCGGCCTGTTGGGCTGCGGGTGGTGGGGCGCCTGGTTCTGCGATTTTGTAACCACAAAGCCGCGACGACACAAAGCCCGCCCCAATGGTCCGGTGGGTTTTGTCCGAGTGCATTATGAGTTCCCCGGCCGACCCTCGCTCCGGCGATTCGTTTCCCCCTTGTATAGCAGTGTTTGCGTGACTTGTCGGGCCGGACCGAACGGCGGGGGTAAGTCCGAAATATCGCTCGGAGGGGACAAAACCCCAGGCTGTTCCCCGGCCACGATCTGTTCCTCACTCAACGGCTCGCTGTCGGCCCAAGTTCCGCGCCGCGCAGCACCAACCGTAGCCACCGGCGGAAGCCGGTGGTTTCGGCGTTGCTCTACGAATAGGTTTTCAATGCCGCCGACCCAAAACGGACGGCTTCCGCCGTCAGCTAGGGAGTCCTGGGCATCACCCTATTGGACCGCGCGGGGCGGCGTCTTGCAGCAAAGAAATGGGGAATCTGATGAGAAGAACCAGAACCCGAGAGATGCCGATGTCGTCGCGATGGCTGCCGTCGCAAACCAAACTGAACTGGCGGCGTGTGGTATGCTCACGGGTATCACGTCCTCGGGTGTTTATACGTGGCCGATCCGACCTAGGAATTTGAATGCTGGTTCCAAGGCATGCCGATGACGCGCTATCTACCCGGCGATTCCAGTCCAGTCTTCGGACCATGCTGCTAGCGGTCACTTGCGTCGCGTTGGGGGTAGCGTTCGGCTTCGCGATTGTGGTTTTGATTGCCGCCGCCTTAGGTGTGGTCTACTCGATCCGTCGTCGGCGAGCTGATTGGGCAATCGGCATTGTAGTCGGCCTTGCTGTGATTACCTCCACCGGCGTTGGATCCTCGGTGCAGGTGCGACTTGATACCGGCGATCAGCGGGTTTGCTACTGGGGGATCCCCGCGTACTACCGTCTGATGCCCCCCGAAGTTCGTCGAACGCTTGCGTCACTTGAAGATGAAGAGGCGCCGAATCGATGGGTCTGGTGCGCGACTCAGGTGGGAAGCAACAACGCCGATGCAATGGTGCATCGCTTCTATCGCTGTGCTGCTGTTTGGGTTAGTGAAGACCGTGAGGTCGCGAAACTCATCGTGCGAGACCTTGCTGACTACCTTCGAAAAACTCACGCTACACAGGGGCTGCCGGATTGCTCGCCGATGCTATGGCCAGATGTGGTAGAAGTCGGCGAAGACTTTGCAGACGGAACAGTTGTTGTAGGTTGGGCGAGCATGCCAGAGGTACAAAGATACTTGGCCGCGAAAGGTCGCACCCCTCAAGACTAGCGCCGAAGTCTTGGAAAGATGCCAAGAAATACACAATGAACCCACTCACAAACCAACCGTGGATCGACGCCCTCCGGGGCACGGTCGACTCGTACCGCCGGATGATCGACGCCACCGTCACGCAGCTCTCCGACGCCGAGCTCCGCACGCGCCCGGCGCCCGGCATGAACTCGGTCGCCACGATCCTGCGTCACCTGGGCGGCAACCTGCAAAGCCGCTGGACCGACTTCCTGACCACCGACGGCGAGAAGCCGGACCGCGACCGCGAGAGCGAGTTCCTCGACTGGCCGGGCGACCGGGAGTCGCTGATGGCGTACTTCGACGCCGGCTGGGCCGCGCTGACGTCGGCCATTAGTCAGCTCGACGACAACAACCTTGGCCGCACGATCACGATCCGCGGCGAGCCCCACACCATTCCCGAGGCCTTGATGCGCTCGGTCACCCACCTGACGTACCATGTCGGCCAGATCTCGCTGATCGCCCGCACGGTGCACGAGGGCGACTGGCATTGGCTGACCATCGCCCCCGGCCAGAGCGCCGAGCACAACGACCGAAGCTGGGGGACGAGCGAGAGTCGTGGGGTGTTTGGTAAGGAAGAGGGGGGGCCGTAGCAGGTCCAATGGCCACGAAAAGGCACAAAGAGGCACGAAAAGGCTCAGGGGCCGACGTTGCCGTAGCTTTTTCTTGTGATCTTTCGTGCCTTTTTGTGGCTATCTCACAGACGCCGCATTGCTAGGCTAGCCGACATCGGCACAACGGACTCGAATCGGATCAGCATGGCCAAGAAACCCAACTCCGCGTCGGTCACCAAGAAGCCCTGCGGTTGTGGCTACCTTCAGCAGGCCGCCGACGAGCCCGGCAACCCGATCCGGTTCGACGAGTCCGCGGGTGAGTTCCAGTTCATCTACCGCGAACCCGACCAAGACGCCGACTCGATGCTGATCCTCTACCACTGCCCGTTCTGCGGCGGGGCCGCTCCGCCCTCGAAGCGGCGGTTGCTGTTCGAGGTCATCCCACGTGAGGAGGAGCAGCGTCTGAACACGTTGCTAGAGCCGATCAGGACGATCGAGGACGCAATCAGCCTCCTCGGCGTCCCAGACTCAGACGGTCACTCGACTTCACGCAAGCCCGAGACCGACGGCGCTCCTCCAGCGACTTCCTTTCAGCGAGAGCTAACGTATCGCGGTCTGTCCGACGTGGCTGATGTCTGGATCTCCGAAGGCCGTGATGGCCACGCCTACTGGCAGCTCCATGGGAAGCCGAAACGCCGCGAGGCGTGACGCGGTCAGCCACGCGAATGCTCGTCGCAGAAACTCGTTGCCACGAAAAGGCACAAGAAAGCACGAAAAGAAATAGGGGCACTCGTCACCGCAGCTTCCTCTTGTGCTCTTTCGTGCCTTTTTGTGGCCATCGCTGAGTCAACTGATTCTCATGATCAACCGCCCCCAACGAACCAGGCTGTCGCAGGACCTCCGGCGCCTCGTCACGGGGCGGATGACGAACGACGACTTCGACGACCACTACTACGACGAGTACGAGTCATCGGAAGACAGCGCCGTGCGGGCGGTTGCCGAGTTTGGGTGGGGCCTGTATAGCAGCGATGTATTGTGGCCCTACCGGCTCAAGGGGCGGCATCGGGTGAGCGAGGAGTACCGACGAGTGGCCTGCCGGTGCGTGCTGTTTCTGCGCTCGAACCGAGAGTACGAGTGGCCGCCATCGCCGTCCGAGCCTGCACGCCGGCTGCTGTGGGCCGTTTGCTTCAATCTGGGTCTGCCGGGATCGATTGCGATGCTGGCGATTTGCGTTCCGCTGCTACTGTTTGGCAGGGACAAGGCGTTCGCCGCTACGTTTGTGATCCCGAGCGCGATCGTCTTGGCAGGTAGTCTATGGGTGTTATTCGGTTTGCGCGGTGAGAGTCCAGTGGTGCGAGACTGGAAGGCCGCCGGCGACTGGGAGGCGTGGCCGTTCCTGCGCCGCGACGACCTGGCGGCTGCGCGGCAGGGCGGCGTGACGCCGACACAGGGGAGGGCGTGAACCCTGCCGGCTTCCGCCGGCGGTTACTGGGCTGGTTGGGCAGGGGGATGCCGTGCTGGCAAAGTCCAGCGCCTAGTCGGCCTGGCCCGCGAGCCACTCCACCGCGCGGGGGATCATCGCGTCGCGGCCCTTGGTCAGCTCGGGGTGGGGCGAGTAGCAGAACACTCGGCCGGCGCCGTGCTCCGCCCGCACGATCGCCGACGTGCCGGCCATGACGCCCTTGGGGGCGCCGTTCTTGGCGATCTCGGTGTCGAACAGGGCGAGGCTTTCGTAGTTGGGCACGGCCGGGTCGTCCCACTCGCGGCGCCCCAGCAGCGGGCCCTGGGCGTAGCGCAACTGCAGCTCACCGGAGGGGGCCGCGAAGAACTCGGCGGCGGCCGGCGACAGCTTGAGCGTGACCTCGCCCTTGCCGCGGGCCCAGTGGCGGCGGTCGACCACCTTGGCGTCGATCAGCCCGAGCGACCAGGAGTAGTCGTTGGTCGCCAGGTACGCGCCGGCGCAGACGCCAAGGTAGCCGCCGCCGCCCTCGACGAACGCCCGGACCCGCGCCCGGCCGTCCTCGCCGAGCGCCTTGGCTTGGCCGCTGGCGCTGCCGCCCGGGTGCACCAGCACGTCGAAATCGTCAAGGCCGCCGGCGTTGATCTGCGCGGCCGTGATCCGCTCGGCTTCGATAGGGCCGACGTTGATACCGTCGGGGCTGGCGGGGTCGTGCTCGGACCTCAGGGCTCTGAGCACGCTCGGTGCGCTCTTGCCCACCCCACTGCCTTGGAATACCGCCACCCGGATGGCTTCCTCGGCGAGGCAGGTCGGGGCGAGCAGCGACGACGTCAGCAACGCCGCCCAGCAGGTAATGACGCGTTGGCGGTGGCTCACTGGGGTTCCTCCGCGGCGGCGGCGATGAACGCCCGGAACAGCTTGGCCTGCAGCTCGCTGCCCGGCATCATCTTCTCCGGGTGCCACTGCACGCCGATCAGGAACCGGTTCGGGTCGGTCGTTTCGGTCCCCTCGATGACGCCGTCCGGGCTGCGGGCGACGACCCTCAGGCCCTGGCCGACGTTCCGCACGGCCTGGTGGTGGAACGAGTTCACCTCGAGCTCGGTGCGGCCGAAGATCTGCATCAGCCGCGAGTCGGGCTCGATCGTCACCTTGTGCGTCACGCTGCGGTGGCTGACGCCGAGCTCCGACGGGATGTCCTGCATCAGTGAGCCGCCGTGCGCGACGTTCACCCACTGGCTGCCGAGGCAGATCCCCAAGAGCGGCTTGTCGGTCTGCTCGATCCAGGCCTTGATGAGGGCCTTCTCAAACTGGTAGCGGTTGTCGTCCAGCACACGGGTGGTCGGGTGCGGGGCCTCGCCCCACTCGGAGGGCGGGATGTCGGCGCCGCCGGGCATCAGCAGCCCGTCGAGCAGCTCGAGGTACTCGTCGACCAGCTCGGGGCTGCCGTCGGTGTTGGGGAGCACGAGCGGCACGCCGCCGCACGCCCGGATCGCCCGGACGTAGGTGTCGGTGGTCAGGCTGGCGATGCCGATGACCGGCTCGGCAAAGGTGCGTTCGACCCCGGCGTTCTCGACCGCGGACGCTTCGACGACCATGGGCTCGGCGACGGGCGGCGCGGCAACAGGCGGCGCGGCAACGGTGGCCGGCTGGGCCGCAGCAGATGGGAAGCCGGCGGTCGCGCCGAAGCAGAGGGCGAGGGCGAGCCAGAGCGTTGTGAGCGACTTCTTCTTCATGCGATTCACCGACGAAAGAACTGCCTGTGGGGAGCGACCGGCCAACCGAGTGCGAGCGTCAGGCGAGACGGTTCTATCGTGACCTGCCAGCAAGGGCCCGTCCAGCGGGGCCCATCCAGAGGGGCCCGCGCGGCCGTGCGGGGCGCCGCCGGATCAGCGCCGCGACCATCGCATCGGCTGGGCGTTCCAAAGGCAAAACGCATGGCCACGAGCGTGTGGCCATGCGTTTGTTGGTCGGTCTGCCGGTCGTTGCCGCAGCGGCGATTCGCTGAGAGTCGCTGAAGGCGGCGGCCGGCAAAGGCAATAGAGTAAGTTGCTGCTCGTCGGGTCGGACTTAGGCCCAGCGGCGGCGAACGCCAGCCAGTGAGACCACGGACGCCGCCAGCAGCAGGGCGGTCGCCGGTTCGGGGATGCCGACCTCGACAACGCCGCACACGGTTGCGGAACCAATTCCTCCCGAGCGATTCACGTCGTTCCAAGTGCCGCCCGCGTTCCAGGGGAACAGCACTGCGTTCTCGTCTCCGCCCTGGTTGTTGGGCTCGCCGGGGAACCAGTTGGTGTAGCCGATGGGAGTGCTGTCGGCCCACTCGAATGTTCCCTCCTGGGCAAAATCGTTGAGGCCCAGCCAGAGGTACTTCTGCCCCGGGACCCCGCCGAAGGTAATCAGCACCCAGTCGTTCTCTTCCTGGTCGTCAATCGTGACAAGGTTGCCGCCGAGCAACTCGGCCTCGGCCTGGCTTTCGGTCCAGCTTGCTGGCTCGAGCAGGTAGTAGCTGTGGCCGTTGGCGGGGTTGATGATCGGGCCGTCGAGCACGGCCGCGGCCGAAATATCGGCGAAAAGCACGCAGGCAATCGCAGCAGCAATGAGACGCATGAGACACTCCGGGCAGGTGGATCCAAGATGAAAATCGAATGAGCATACGCCGAATCTCCGCCATGTTAGCCCGGCGGTTGGCCGCTGGTCAAGCACCGCCCGGTGGGCGGGGCGCGGATTCGATTCGGCGGGGCGGCGGTCAAGAGAGGTTTACCGCCCTTTTGAAGGAGGCGGGCCTTCGGGGCGCCAAGCAAGGGGGGCCATTCCGGACCCGCGCGGCCGATTTGGGCCTTGGAAAGGACAACGCTTGCACCGCGTGCCGTTGGGCCAGGCCCGCTCACCGCCGGAGTTCACGGGAGGATGCCCGGTGGGACTCACGGCGACTTGAACACCTCGGCCACCACCCGGTCGAGGCGTTCGCGGAGGTCGTGCATCTGGTCGCTGCTCAGGCGTTGGCCGACCACGCCTACGATGTGCAGCACGGCGATGGCGGCCAGGCCAACCGGCACGCCGATCAGCCCCCAGGGCGTTTCGCCGAGCGTGTACTGGACCCAGCCGTACACGGCGCCGCCGCACGCCAGGCAGGCGGCCGCGAAGTAGAGCATCATCACGAAGGTCCAGATCTCTGGGCGCGGCGAGAACCGCGCAAACAGCACGACGCCGTCGCCGACCGGGGTGAGCTGCGCGCCGAGGTGCGGCGACCAGGGGCGGCGCTCGGACGGACCGACCCGCAGGTCCAGGCACGACCCGGCCGCGTCGGTGTGCGCGCCGAGCACCCCGCCGACGGTCGCCGCCCGCAGCCGCTGGACGGCGTCGTCGTACGTGCCGTCGATCGCCACCTGGAAGGTGGGCTGCATCCGGAGGGTGGTCATCGCGTAGCCGCCGCGAGAAGTGCCGTGGAAAAGAGACGTCGAGGGATGATAGAGAAAAGACGAGCCCTCGTCGGCGTCAGCTTAGTTCGGTAGTGGCGGGCTGTCTATCTCCACGGCGGGGAATCACCGCGTGGAATTGCTGCGGGGACGGCTTGCGACTAGGTTGCAAGGGCGACCTATTCGTGACTGCGCGGCAAATGAACCCGCCGCATTTAGCCTGCTCACACGGAAACCGGTCTCCCGTTGGTCGACCTCGGTCCATTGGCAGCGCAGGGATCAATAATTTGCCTGGCAGCGTGACCGCAGCGATACTGGAGCTGTGAGGTACGGGGCAGCGTCGTTAGAGTTTCGACTGAGAGGAGCTGTGTGGACCAATCAGATCAAAGGCCTGTTGGCCAACCTCGCGCCGGCGGCGGCTCTTGGACCAGGTGGGCGCCGCTGCTTGGCGCTGTGTGCTTTACCGGGCTCATGGTCTTGCCATTCGCGATAGGCGAGCTCTCCGCCGCCCGCGCCGCCGCCCTGCGGTCGTACGTGCTCTCGGTTTGCAAGGTGGTCGAGGACTACCAGCAAGAGCACGGCGAGTACCCGCCCACGCTCGCCGCAATCAATCGGTCGAATCTCGACGTCGACTTCGGGATCTCACTCGAGGAGCTCGACTACCAGGCTACCGACGACGGCTACCGGGTGGCGTATCGGCGGCCCAACGGCGAAGAGATTGCCGGTCCCATGACGAACAATCTGCGACTATCGTCTCCTATGAATGACTCGCCGTGAAACGTCGAACTTGGATCACCGGTATCCTGCTTGTTTTGGCAGTATCGATTGTCGCTGTGACGTGGCTGCCACGGTGCATGGTGTCGATTCACCAGCAGAACGTGTCACTGGAACTCATCCAGTGGCGAGAGGAGCACGGCGTCGTCACTACGTGGCGAGAGGCCGGCCAAACAGCCGGGATGCTCGAGTACATCCAGAACTACTACGTGCCTAGCGGCGGGTACCGGGGGACGCGTGGCAGCGAGCAGCGGCTAGAGGAGGAACGCGCGAAGACCAGCAAGGCATTTGTCGCCGGGCTGCAGCGATTTACCGGCGAGGACTTCGGCACGGATTCAGAACAGTGGCGGGAATATGTGCGCGCGCACAAGAACGACGAGCCGAGAGAATCGGCGTCGGCGCCTTAGCCGAGACGTCGTGCATGCCGCCAGCCAACCGCGGCGAGAACGGTGAACAGCAGCCAGGCCGCCTGCGGCGTCGGGACCGCGGCTGCCGCGGCTGCTGTGAGCGTCGCGCCGTAGTTGACGGCCCAGGTTGCGCGTTGGTCGGGGCCGATGGCGGCGAGGCTCGGATCGTTGATCAGTGTGCCGGCCGGGGCGCCGAGGTTGTCGCGCCAGACCACGTAGTCGGCGGCGTCGACTTGGCCGTCGCCGTTGTAGTCGCCGGCCAGGAACGGGGCCGCCTGGTAGTCGGTCAGCACCACCGCGTTGGGGACCAGGTCGTACCGCACGCGGAGCGCGCCGCGGTTGTCGGCCAGGGCAACGAACCCCCCGTTGGCGACGCCCGCGAACTCCCCGGACAGCGAGCCCGCGGTCAGCACCGTAAAGCTGTCGCCGGCGGCCGGGGTGGAGGTTCCCGTCAGGGCGACCGCCAGGGCGCCGTTGAGCGTCGCGAGGCCGTTGACCAGGAGTTGGTCGTAGTCGGTCCCAGGAACGCCGCCGGCCGTATCAAGTTCGATGGCGAGCGCGGCTCCGGGGTTCATCGCCAGGCTGTCGACCGTGAGGCGGCCGATCGCGTCGCCCGGCGCGATCACGCCGCCGCTGTGCACGGTGGTCTGGCCGGCGGCTGAGCCGTTGCCTCCCAACACGCCCCCTGCGTTGACCACCACGCCGGCCAGGCCGGTAGCAGAGCCGCTCGTGTTGCTGGCCAGCAGCGTGCCGGCTTCGATCACGGTTGGCCCGGTGAACGCGTTGGCGGCGGTCAGCGTCAGTTTGCCGTCGCCCAGCTTCTGCAGGCCGCCGTCGGCGGTCGCGCCGAGGCCGGCGTGGTGCGTGAGTGTCTGGCCGACCGTGATCGCGTGCGCCTGCGTGTCGAAGCGGGCGCCGCCGGCCTGGACCTGGGCCGAGGTCAGGCCGGTCAGGAAGAGGACGTTGGTGGTCGTCGCCTGGAGCAGACCGCCGTTGAGCCACAGGTTGCCGACGCCAGAGCCACGCGAGATTCCCGGCGCGGCCAGCAGCCCGCCGTCGAGCACCAGGTCGCCCTCGCTCCCGGCCTGCAGGCCGAGGGTGACGGCCGAGTTGGTGTGGACCTCGGCGTCGGCGTCGAGGGTGAGGACGCCTTGGCCCTGCTCGCCGACGTAGATCGCGCGTCTGCCCGAGGTTTGCAGCAGCGACCCGCCGCTCAGGGTCCACGACCCCGTCGAGCCACTGTACCGTGCGATCGAGATGTGCCCGGCCGCGTTGAACTGTCCGCCGTGCTGTTCGAAGACGCCGGCGCCGCGGTTGCCGATCGCAACGTTGGTGTTCGCCGCGACCACGCCGCCGGTGAGGGTGTAGCTGCCGTTGGCCTGGTTTGAGGTACGGCCGCCGACGACGAACGAGCCGTCGGTCGATCGGGTGACGGTCAGCGTGCCGCCGCTCTGGACGACCGCGCCCTCGGCCCGGGTGTTGGCGAAGAAGCCCGAGCCGACGTAGAAGCCGCCGCTCGCGGTGACCGTGACGCTCGCCTGGTCGGTGATGGTGAGCGTGCCGGTCGCCGGCGTGTTGGCGTCGCCGGTGTCGCCGATGTTGAGGTCGCCGTTGGCGGTGAAGCTGCCGGTTCCGGAGACCGTCAGCTGGGCGTTCTCGCCGACGGTCGCGCCGACGCTGCAGAACGAGTTGGCGGTCACCGCGCCGGTGACGCCGAGCACGCCGCGGCGGACGAACACCGAACCGGCGATGTTCGAAGTCCCCCCCAAGTAGAGTTCGCCGAACCCGTACTTGTCGAGCGAAGGCGCCGTCAGCGGGCCGCCGAGCGTGATCGCGGCGTTGGCCCCGCTGTTGACCTCCAACGCGTCAACCGCGTTGACCGGGGCGAGGATCGTGTGATAGCCCTCGGTGGCGTTGAGCGTGGCGGTCTCGCCGGCGGTGTCGTTGAGGGTCAGCGTCGGTCCTCCCGCCTCGCCGATCTGGTAGCGGGCGGGGCTGCGGAAGTTGAGCGTCCCCACGGTCCGCCCGACCGCGCCGAGCGCAAGCTGGTACAGCGTGCGGCCGGAGCCGGGCCCGTCGAACGTGGCGATGTGCCCGAGGCCATCGGGCACGCCGGCGCCGGTCCAGTTAGCGGGGTCGGACCAGTCGCCGGCGAGCGACGCGCCCCACCGCGAGTCGACCTCGGCGAGCATCGGCCAGCCGTCGTCGCTCCAGTACAGATCGCGGAGCCCGAAGGTCGGAGCGCCGACGGCGTTGGCGTCGTAGTAGTGGTAGCTGAACTGCTCCCGCCCGCCGACGTTGGTCAGGCTGAAGTGGCCCGGGCCCACCTTGCGGCCGTCGTCGTCGAAGAACAGCGTGCCGCCGTCGTTCAGCATGTTGACGCCGTCGCGGTCGAGGAACGGGCCGGTCGGGCTCGTGCTGCGGCCGACGCGGATGTTGTACGTGCTGTCGACGCCGCTGCAGCAGCCGCCCCAGTTGGTGAACAGGTAGTAGTCGCCGTTGTGCTGCAGCATCGCGGCGCCCTCGATCTCGGGCGTTGGGCTCGGCGCGGCGACATTCACACCGGGCGACGAATTGAGTGGCGCGCCGGTCGTCGGGTTCATCTCCTTGACGTAGATGCCGTTGTTGAACGAGCCCCAGGTCATCCACAGCTTGCCGGTCGACTCGTCGAGCATCAGCGATGGGTCGATCGCGTTGTAGGGCGAGCCGTGGTTCGAGCTGATGATCATGCCGTGGTCGGTCCAGCCGTAGTCCGGCGCGTCGGGGTCGAGGGTCGGGCTGGTGGCGTAGCCGATCGCCGACAGCTTGGTGCCCCACACCGAGGCCGAGTAGTACAGCGCGAACTGGTCGCCGAGCTTGATCACGTCGGGCGCCCACAGCGACTGGCCCGAGTAGCCCGGCACCGCGCCGGCGACCCACGAGGGGACCGCGTCGAACGCGGCCGGCTCGCCGGTCCACGAGCTGAGGTTGCTCGACGAGCGGACCGCCAGCCGGTCGCCCGTGGCAAAGTAGTAGTAGCGGCCGTCGTCGTAGATGACGGTCGACGGGTCGTGGGCGCCGAGCGTGCCGGTCAGCTGCGCCGCGACGCGCCCAACTCCCAGCATGCCCGCCAGGCAGACCGCGGCGTACACGGCGACAGTTCGAGCGGCAGGAATGTGAGCGGGCGGCAGCATGAATCGGCAACGAGCAGTCGAAAGGAGGGGCGCCCCTCGCTAGGGGCCGCATGAATGAGGAGCCTTCAGTATAGCTTGAGGCGTCGTCGAGCTGTGTGTTTTGGCGCGCCCCAGACGAGCCGGCGGATGCATTCGGCGCGGCGACCGATGCAGGGCGAGCGGCGCCGCAAGGAGGCCGCTAAGCGACCAACGCCCACAAGTTCTTGGCGCCGAGCGCGATTGCGGCCAGCACCACCGCACCGCCGACCAGGTTGAGCAGCAGCCCGTTGCGGTGCTCGCCCAGCAGGTCGCGGCGGTTCATGGCGATCAGCAGGAACAGGGCGACCACCGGCAGCAATACTCCATTGGCGGCCTGAGCGGCGATGATGGTCTCGGTCGGGCTCTTGCCGAGGAAGAACGCCAGCGCGGCGCCGACCAAGGCCACGCCGACGGCGGTCCAACGGGCGACACGCTCTTGCTTGGTGCGGTCGTCCCCCGCGGCCAGCGAGCCGGCCGCGGCAAAACCTGCGGCCAGCGGCGCGGTGATGGCGCTGGTCAGCCCAGCGGCCGCCAAGCCGGCAGCGAACAGCACCCGGCCCGAACGGCCGATCGTGGTCGCGAGCTGCTCGGCCAGCTCGGCCGGGCTGCTGGGGGTGATTCCGCCGCCGTAGAACGCCGCGGCGGCCGTGGCGACAATTGCCATCGTTACCAGCCCGCCGAGCGTGATCGCCAGGGCCGAGTCGAGCCGCGCCGCGCGGAGCGAGCCGCCCAGGTCGGCGTCGGCAGGCCAACGCCGCTGCACGGCCGTCGCGTGCAGGAACAAGTTGTACGGCACCACCGTAGTGCCGATCAGCGCGAGCGCCGTCAGCGCCGATCCGGCTGGCAAGCATGGCGAGAAGACCCCGCGGCCGATGGCCACCGCGTCGGGCGTGGTCGACGCGGCGGTCACGACGAAAGCGGCGCTCATCGCCAGCACGATGGCGATCAAGACGCCGGTCACCACGCGTCCGGCGCCGCCGACCGCGACCGCCGCCGCCACGACGATCCCAATCGCGGCGCCGCTGGCGCGGGGCGAGAGTCCCGTCAGCACCGCGACACCCGCGCCGGCGCCAATCAGGTTGCCGGTCTGGTAGGCCGTGTTGCCGAGCACGATTGCCGTGAGCACCAACGCGACCGCGGCGCCGCGGAGCCAACGGGGGCCGGCGGTCTGGCAGATCGCCTCGGCCAGGCCCTGACGGGTAACCAGACCCAGCCGGGCGGCCATCTCTTGCAGTGCGATCGTCGCCACGACGGCCAGCAGCAACGCCCACAGCAGCTCAAAGCCGAACTGGGCGCCGGCGCGGCTGGCGGTCGCCACCGTGCCGGGCCCGATGAACGCCGCGGTCACCAGCAGGCCGGGCCCTGGACGCCACCGCCGCTTGGCTTCCGGTTGGCGGTTCGTCGGGTTGCTCATTCGGCGACGCCGCTCTCGGTCAGCAGGTACACGGCGAAGGTTGCCAGCCAGTGCTCGCCCTCGTAGTGGCCGCTGAACACGTACTCCAGTCCGGCCCGTGTGTGCGCGGCGACCGACGCCTCGAGCGCCGCGCGGCGCGGGTCGTCGGCGGGCAGGCCGGCGAGGACGCCGTTCTGGGTCCAGCCCCGCGACAAGTTGAGCCCCGCCAAGTGGACGATCTTCGGGTCGGTGACGTCGGACACCACGGCGGGGGTGAGCAGTGCGTTCGACGGCGCATCGGCATCGCCGAGTCCGGGCAGGAACTGCTCCAGCCACTCGGCGAACTCCGCCGGCGGCAGCACCCGCCGCATCAGGTCGGCCTCGTTGCAGGCGGGCGAGAAGAAGTCCTCGCCGGAGGGCTCGAACCGGGCCGGGTAGTCGCGGTCGGCCAGGTACTTGGCCTTGGCGAACTCGACGACCTGCGTCTCGAGTTCGGTTTCACCAACCGCCCGGGCGTAGTCGAGTGTCTGTGCGAGCGCGAACGCGGTGTCGGGGTGCACGCCGGTGCGGATCGGGTAGGTGAGCCGCGGCAGGTAGTCCTTGGTGAGCTCGACAACGCGTTCTTCCAGCGGGCGGAGGTTGGCGGCCCAGCGCTGCGCGTCGGCGTCGGGCCAGGTGCGGAGTTCGGCCGCCAGGCGGAGCGTCCACGCCCAGCCGTACATCCGCTCGAAGCTGCGGTTCTGCTTCTCGTCAAAGTAGGCGGCCTCGGCGGCTAGGCCCTCGGCGGTGAGCTGCCGGTCGAGCAGCGCCCTGGCGTCGCCCACGACCTCCGCGTCGGGCGAGGTCTTGGCCAATCGCACCAGCATCCAGTGCCCGTGGACCGAAGAGTGCCAGTCGAACGACCCGTAGAACACCGGGTGCATCTGCCGCGGGCCGAGCACGGTCTCCGGCCCAGTCATGACGTTCGACGGCTTGTTGGGGAACTCGCGGGGGATGCCCTCGAGCGCCAGGTGGGCAAACTCGCCAACCTGGCGCTCCGAGAGGGGCTGTCCGGGGAGCATTGTGGCCTCTTCCGGGGGCTGCGCCGCGAGCGGGCCGGCAGGGATCGCCAGCAGGGTGAGCGCCAGCGTCGAGAGTCGAGGCAAACGGCAGCGTATCGGTGCATTCATGCGGCCAGTTTAGCAGCCGCGGCTCCGATCGCGTACTATGAAGGCCGCAATCGCGCCGGCGACCTCTCTCACCCCCAGCGGAGCGGCCATGCGACGCCGACTCTTCAACCTCGCCACGCTGCTGTCGGCCGTGTTGCTGCTGTTGACGCTTGGGCTGTGGGCACGCTCATTGGGGCATCATGAATCCGTCGGCGCTGGGTACAATCAGTGGACAAGCGATGATGAGGTGCTCCAGTACGGCGTTGACCTGGCGTGGAATGCGAACACGTTCCACCTTAGCGGAGGCTATGCCGAGAGGGGGCCGAAGTACTTCTATGAGCGGGGTGACACCCGCTCCGTCGAGGAGTTGCAGAAGCTCCGTTCGTTCCGCGCGGGAGTGAGGCTCTGGTTCATCAACGACATCGGTTCCGCCATGGGAGGTCCCCGGCCCGAAGGCTTCGGCTACGGACTGCGGAGGGGGACCGGGGGCGGTTGGAGTGTGGGGCTTGCCGTGCGCCCCTGGGCTCCGGCGGCGATGTTCGCCGTGCTGCCGCTGGTGTGGCTCTACCGCCGGCAGCGGCGCCGCGGTTGGCGGTTCAGTCTGCGGGAATCGCTCGTGGCGACGACCGCCGTAGCGTTGTTGTTGTGTGGCTTGGTGCTGCTGAAGAACTAGCGTGCCAAGTAGCGGGCGAAGTAGCGGCGTGGGCTCAGTCTTCGTACACCCGCGGTAACGCCGCCACCGACGCGGGCTGCAGGTAGGTGCGCGTGGCGGGCCTGGTGAGGAGCGGCTTGCCCTCGGCGGGCTCGGCCAGCGGCAGGCCCTGGTTGCGGCCGACGCGGCGGAGGTCGGCCAGCAGTGTGTCGATCTGCAGGTGCACCTGCTGGGTCTGGCTGATCACCAGCGCCTGGGCGGCGGGCAGGTAGCGGATCTCGGCTTCGCCGCCGCCGTTCTCGGCCCAGGTCTCCGACGCCACGGTCGCGACGATCGCGTCGATCAGGCCCGGCTGGCCGCCGTAGCCGCGCGTCGCGCGAGGCGGCCTGGCGGTGAGGAAGTCGCCCACGGGGTACACCCGCACGAAGAGCTGCGTCTCGGCTTCCTCCTCGGTGGTCAGCACCAAGCACTCATTGCGGCAAAGCCACGTGAGCTCGAGCTGCTTGAGCGATTCCTTCAGCATCGCGAACAGCGTAACGTTGCGCAGGTTGATGGTGACCGGCTCGTCGGGGGCGATGCCGAGGTCGTCGAGCGCGGTCTCGTCGATCAGCACCTGCACGCCGGCCTGCTGGGAGATCATCGTGGCGAACGCGTCGAGCCGCTCCCCCTCAATCGACAGCGAGACCCGCTTGCGGAGCAACTCGCTCATCGCCTGCCAGTCGACCGCGCCGAGGGGCGTGGGTGCGGGGGGCGGTTCTTTGGCCTGGAGTAACGCCCCGGGCGGCGCCGCGGCGAGGACCGCCAGCAGCAGAAGGCCAAGCTTGCGAAGCGGTCGCGGCATAGGGATTCCTGCTGGTCGGGGCGGCGTTTGCCGGAGATGGGGCGGTGTGGATCGGCTGTTCGGCGGGCGGACTGAAAACTATTGCCCGCCGGCAATAGTTTTCCACGGACCGCTAGAATACCCCCGGCGCTCGCCCCCTCTGATACTCCTGCACCGGAAGGCTCCGACATGATACCAGGTAGTAGCCGTTCTGCCGCCGCCGCGGCCTTTGTTCTCACCTCGCTGGCAATCACCGCGCCGTTGTCGTCGGCGGTCGAGCTGCCGCTCAAACGCGTCGTGGCGTTCAACTCGGGAGTGGCGTACTTCGAGTACGCCGGCCAGGTCAGCGGCGACCAGACGATGGAGCTGTCGTTCGACACCGACGACGTGAACGACGTGCTCAAGAGCCTGCTGCTGCTCGACCAGGACGGCGGGCACGCGTCGGCCGTGACCTACGACAACCGCGAGCCGGTGCTCCCCTCGCTCGAGGCGCTGAGCGTCGACCTCCGCGAGAACACCGGCCTGGCATCGCTGCTGCGGCAGCTGCGGGGGCACGAGATCGAGCTGGGCGGCGCCAAGAACACGCGGGGCCGGGTCGTCAGCGTCGAGACCCGCTCGGTCGCACGCGATCAGACCATGGTCGAACGCGACTTCCTGCTGCTGAGCGTCGAGGGGGGCCTCAGCAGCCTCCCGGTCGACGAGCTGGACGAGATTCGGCTGGTCGACGAAAAGCTGAACGGCGACTTCCAACGGGCGCTCGAACTGCTGGCGATGCGGAGCGGCTCGGACACCAAGCGGGTGAAGATCGACTTCCGCGGCGAGGGCGACCGCCGCGTGCGAGTCGGCCTGATCCAGGAGTTCCCGGTCTGGAAGACGAGCTACCGGCTGGTGCTGACGGACGACGACAAGCCGCTGCTGCAGGGCTGGGCGATGGTCGAGAACACGAGCAACACCAAGTGGGACGGCGTCGACGTGGCGCTGGTGAGCGGCCGCCCGATCTCGTTCAAGATGGACCTCTACGAGCCGCTGTACGTGCGGCGGCCGACCGTTGTGGCCGAGCAGTTCGCCGGCCTCACGCCGCGGGTCTACCACGGGGACGACCCGTTCGGCGACTTTGACGACAGCAACTCCGACGGCGCGATGGAGGGCGCCGGTGGCCTTGGCGGGGGAGGCTTCGGCGGCGGCGGGGGCGCGTTCGGCGGCGCCTTTGGCGGCGCGGTGACGAACGAACGCCGGGCGGCCCAGCGGAGGCAAGAGCTGGCCGAGGCGACCGTGGCGTCGGTCCGCGCCCAGCAGACGGTCGCCAGCGGCGAGGAGGTCGGCGAGCTGTTCCGCTACCAGATCGACGCGCCGGTCACGCTCGAGGCCGAGCACTCCACGATGCTGCCGATCGTCAATGCCGTCGCGGCCGGCGAGCGGCTGTCGATCTACAACGCGAGTGTCCACGCCGAGCACCCGCTGCTCGGCCTGCGGCTCACCAACACCACCGAGCTGCACCTGGCGGCGGGGCCGATCACGGTGTTCGACGGCGGCGAGTACGCCGGCGACGCGCGGCTCGGCGACGTGCCGGCCGGCGACCAGCGGCTCCTGAGCTACGCGGTCGACCAGCAAACGAGCGTCGCCACCGAGCCGATCGACGTCGAGGAGCAGCTCGTTTCCGCACGGATCGACGGTCAGACCCTGATGCTCAAGCGGCGGATGACGCGCGGGCAGGTCTACCGGGCCCACAACGCGTCGGATAAAGAACGGCGGCTGCTAATCGAGCACCCGGTCGCGTCGGGCTGGAAGCTCACGTCGCCGGAGAAGGCCGAGGAGACCACCACCGAATGGCGGCGGTTCGAGCTGGCGGTCGAGGCCGGCAAGACCAAGGAGCTGCGGGTCCAGGAGCAGAGCACGTCGGAGTACGGGGTGGCGCTGGTGAACCTCAGCGACGCGCAGCGGGCGTCGCTGCTCGCCGAGCGGGGCGTCCCTGAGGAGGTGCGGCAGACGCTCCAGAGGTTCGCCGACTGGCGACGCTCGATCGAAGAGGCCGAGACCGCCGCCGCCGAGACCCTCAAGCGACTCACCGCCTTCGCGGCCGAGCACGAGCGGATCCGCAAGAACATGCAGACCCTTGATACGACCAGCCAGCTCTACCAGCGGTACGAGGAGAAGCTCGGCGAACAGGAGTCGGAGATCGAGCGGCTGCAGGCCGAGCTCCCGCGGCATCGGGCCAAGATCGAGGAGCTGCGGAAGCGGTCCGACTGGTCGGAGTAGCCGGCTAGCCGGCGGTGACAACGCCCGCGGGGTCCTGAGCCGGCGCGGCGACCGGCTCGTCCTTCCACACGCCGCGGGCGTAGCGGGAGAGCAGGGCCGGCAGGGCGATCAGGTCGCCGACGATGGCGGCGGCGATGGTGGTGCACGCCATGGCGGCGAAGATGCGGTGCGCCGGCAGGTCCGACAGCAGCATCGCCACGAAGCCGGCCACCAGGATGATGGTGGTCATCAGCATCGCCGAGCCGACGTGCTGGAACGTGCTGCGGATCGCCTGGTCGATGTCGACCCCGCGTCCGACCTCCTGCTGGAACCGCGACAAGAAGTGGATCGTGTCGTCCACGGCGATGCCGAGGCAGACCGTGAACGCGCACACGCTCGACATGAACAGCGGCTGGCCCATCACCACCAGCAGTGCGCCGGTGGCGACCAGCGGGAACATGTTTGGGATCACCGAGATCAGCCCGATGGTGAGCGAGCGGTACACGATCGCCAGCACCACCAGGATGATGATCGACGCCACGCCGAGGCTGGTCGCCAGGTCGACCACAATCTGGTACAGGTTGCGGGCGCGGAAGATCGGGCCGCCGTCCAGCCGGAACGTGAAGCCGGGGTGTGTCTGCGGCAGGGCGGCGAGCTCGGCCTCCAGCCGGTCGAACACCGGCACGTACTCGGCGATCCCCTGGTCCTGGATGCGGGTGACGATCAGCGCGCGGTGCTCGTCGGGGCGGTAGAAGTAGCTGCGCAGCTCACGCGGCAAGAGCGACAGGAACGTCATCTGGGTGCGTTGGTCGTCCTTGTCGCCGGGGAACGAGGCCAGCATGTTGCGGACCGACAGCGGGTGGCTGATCAGCGACTCGGCGTCGATGAGTTCTTCGGCGTCGATCAGCGCCTGCAAGATCGCCGGATCGTACTGGTCCATGCCCTCAGGCCACTCGACCCACAGCTGCACAAACTGGATGCCGCCGAACTGCTGGTCGCAGTGCGCCAGTGCGCGGTAGGCCTCGGTGTCGGAGGGCAGCTGGTTGGCGATCCGGTTGTCGGGCCGCAGGCCGATCAGCGATACGACCAGCAGCACCAGCGTCAGCCCGATCGACACGCGGCTGACCAGCGCCTTGTGGCCCATGATCCAGTCGAGCAGCGGCGTCATGCGGGCGATCAGCGGCCCGACCAGGTCGCGTTCCTCGCCGTGGTGGATGCGGCTGCCGAGCCGCGTGCTGGCGACAAACGGGATGAAGGTCATCACCGCGAAGAACGCGATCAGCACGCCGTACATGCAGACCCGGCCGAACTCCTGCACGTACACGCTCTCGGCCAGCATCAGCGAGCCGAAGCCGATCGCCGTGGTGAGTGACGTCAGAAAGCACGCCACGCCGACGTGCTCGATCGCCCAGCGGGCGGCCTCAACCGGCGAGTCGCCCGCGGTCCGGCGGCGGCGGATGTTCACCAGCAGGTGCACGCCGTCGGTCAGGCCGATCATCGACACCAGCAGCGGCATCACCACGTTCGACAGCTCGTTTATGTACACACCGGTCAGCTTCAAGAGGCCGAAGCTCCAGAACACCGCCAGCATCGGCGCGGCCGACATCAGCAGCACCGCCGTGACGCCGCGGAACATGATCACCGACAGCACGAACGCCAGCCCGTAGCCGATGACGCGGAACATCATCTGGTTGCGGTCGAACGCCCGTTCTTGGGCGATGAACAGCGGGATCTGGCCGGTGATGCGGACCTTGAACTCCGGCCGGTCGGCGGCGGGGATCTGGGCCAGTTCGTTCGCCAGTGTTGTGCGGGCGGCCTTCAGAACGCCGTCGGTCAGGTCCTCGTTGTCTTCGAGGAACAGCCAGTCGTAGACCAGCGGCATCATCAGGGTCTTGCCGTCGGGCGAGATCAGCTGCCCGCGGGCCAGCGCGTTGTTCAGCAGCCGGTCCTTCGCCTGGCGGAAGCTCTCGGGCGAGGCGTCGTCGATCGGCAGCAGCGGCTCGGCGAAGCCAAACACGTTGAGCGTGGGGACGTCGTCCAGGCTGAACACCGTGTCGACGACCGGCAGGTCCTCGACCGCGGCGATCATCGCCCGCAGGGCGCGGGCCGACTCGGGGCGGAAGAGGTCGTCGACCTCGACGACCAGGAAGGCGTCGCTGCGGCCGAGGTTGAACGCGCTGGTGACCTCCTCGGTGTCCAGCAGGTCGGTGTCGGCCGGCTCGTCGTCGGCGCTGTCGCCCGCGTCCTCAATCAGGTCGGCCAGGCTGCGGACGTTCGCGCGGTCGACCGACTTGGGTCGGTAGCCCTCGATCGCCAGCCCGGTCATCACGATCAGGAACAGGGCGAACAGCCAGCGGGCGCGGGCGAAGAGGTCGGCAATCCAGGTCATGCGTCAGGCGGGCAGGGCAGGGTGGTGGCGTTGCGGGGCGGGCTCTTGGGTGCCCGGGGCGCTCCGCGACAGCGGAAGCCCCGGCGATGTACTGGCCTCAGTCTGCTACCGTCGGGGGCTTCCGCTATCGCGGAGCGCCCCCGGCACCCGTGCTGGACGGCTAGCTGTCAGAGTGCAGGGCGAACTCGTACACCTCGTCCTCGGTGATGATGCGATCGCCGTCGAGGTCGTAGCGGTTGAAGGCGAACACGCGGAAGGTCGAAGGGAGCTCGTCGCGGTCGATGGCGCCGTCGCGGTTGGCGTCGAAGCGTTGGAACAGCGACTCGGCGACCCCCTTGGCCCGCTGCCGCTCTTCGTCCGTCGGGCCTGTGGCGGCCGCCGGGCGGTTGCCTTGGTAGCTGCCGCGCGGCACGGCGACCTCGAAGAAGCCGATCATCATCTCCTCCCAGGTCTGGTCGCCCCACCGCACCGCGATCGACGGGTCGGGGTTGGCCAGGTTCTGCTTGGAGTTATCGAAGTGGGCCGTGCACTCGACCGCGAAGCCGGGCGGCAGCTCCAGCGGCTCGGCCAGCACGTAGGCGTTCTGCCAGTTGAAGTCGTAGTTGGGGATGTCGACCAGCGTCTCACGCCGACCGTCGGGCCAGATGGCGTCGTAGCGGAACGACTTGCCGCGGACGTGCATGTGCGGCGACATCGCCAGCAGCTTGGCGCCCGCAGGCCAGTGCTTCTTGGTCTTGCGGACGACGTGGTCCTTGGCGTGGGGCGCGATCTCGAACTTCTCCTCGAGGGCCGCCAGCGTCACGACTTCCTCGGTGACCGTCTCCGGGTCGGCGAACACCAGGCCGATCTTGGTCTTGTCTTCCTGGGGCGAGCCGGTCGGCGTGTAGTGCATCTGGAAGATGATCCGCGAGCCGGCCGGCGCGAGCCGCGCCTGACCCTCCGGCAGCAGCATCGAGCTCTGCCCCGGCACGTACGCCGACAGCCAGCCCAGGCCGCGGCGGCCCTCGCCCTCGGGCGGGCTGATGAATGCAATCACGTGGTGCACCGCCGCGCGGTTGCCCGGCACGATGTCCGACGCCTGGATCCACTTGTCCTCGGTGAAGCCGGGGTCGACCGCGAAGTACTGGTACTCGATGGTCCCCTCGGCGGCGATCTTGAACGGCTTGTCGGCGATCGGGATCACCATGTCCGGGTCCCGCGGCAGCCGCCAGCCGTCGACGAATTCACGCGGCGGCGGCAGGTTGGCGGGGTCGCCCTCGGGCGCGCCGGCGGCGGCCCAGTCGTACAGCACCTGCTTGTCCGACTCGGGCATCTTCCGCTCGTTCGCGAACTCGGTGTTGTCGGAGTGCGCGTCCCACGGCGGCATCCGCTTAGTGCGGACCACCTCGTCGATCATCTCGGCCCAGCCGGACGCCTGCTCGTAGTTCTCCAGCGCGAACGGGCCGATCTCGCCCTCGCGGTGGCACTCGACGCAGTGCGTCTGCAGCACGCGTGAGACCTGGTTGCTAAAGGTGACGTCGCTCGACTCGTCGGGTCGGCGGCGGCGGCCGATCAAGCAGCCGACGGCCTCGGTCTTGGCGGCGGCGACCGCTTGGCCGGCCAGCAACTGATCGATGGCCGCCCGCAGGTCGTGCCGCTCGGGGGCGCTGCGGGCGTAGCCGACGCCGTACTGGTCGTCGATGCGGCCCTGGTAGCGGATGCGCCGCTCGGCGTCGAGCACGAACACTTCCGGCGTGCGGGTGGCGCCGAACGACAACGCGGCCTCGCCGGTGTTGTCCTTGAGCAGCGGGAACTTGACGTCGTGCCGGCGGGCGTACGCGGTGATCTCGGCGAGCGAGTCTTGCGTGTTGGCGTCGACGCCAATGAACGTGACGCCCTGCTCGGCGTACTGGTCGGCCAGCTCCTGCAGCCGGGGGCCGTAGAGCTTGGCGAGCGGGCACTCCGTGCCGAGGAACGTCACGACCAGCAGCCGGCTGTCGGCAAACTCGGCCAGCGTGTGGTTCTTGCCGTAGGCGTCGGGCAGTTCGAGGTCGAGCCTCACGCCCGACAACACGCTTGCTGACCCACCAGCAGGCGGGCCGCCGGCCGCATCGGTCGGCGTCGCCAGAGCGGGCGGGCAGTAAAGCAGCAGGAGGGCAGAGAGCAGCAACGGGGCGGTTTGGGGCATCCTCGGCGGCCTTGCATGAGGGGATTGCGTCCGCTGCTGGCGTCTGGGGGCAGGCGTCGCGTCAGCACAGCAGGACGTGTTATCGGCGAGACGCCCACGATTATAGCGCGTCGGGGCCAGGACGGCCTCCCCTTCTAATACCGCAAGGGGGAACAAGAGTTCCACAAAGTCGGGATTATTTCTTCGCGGTGGGCAGCTCTGCGGCTTTCCAGGCCGACATGCCGCCGATCACGTTGGTCACGTCCTCGAAGCCCTCACGCTTCAGGAACGAACTGGCGATCGACGCCCGATAACCCGATCCGCACACCACCGACACCGGCTTGTCGCGGGGGACTTCGGAGAAGCGGTCCTGCAGCTCGCCGCCGTGGATGTGCAGGGCGCCGTCGATGTGGCCGCTGTCCCACTCGCTGTCGGTCCGGACGTCGAGCACCGTCCGCTTGGCGCCGCTGGACAGCTCGTGGTGAAGGTCGTGCACCGAAGAGGCGCCGAGCCGCCCCAGCTCGAAGCCTGCGGTCTCCCAAGATCCGATGCCGCCCTCTAAGTAGCCCTCAACGTCGTCAAAGCCGACCCGCACCAGGTGCGTCACGACCTGCGGCATGTCGGATGGGTCGTCGAGCACGATCAGCTTGGGCCGGTCGTACGGCAGCACCCAGCCGGCCCAGGTTGGCAGGTTCTGGCCGAGCGGGATGTTGATCGAGCCCGGGATGTGCGCAGCGGCGAACGCCTCCTTCGGACGCACGTCGATTGTCAGGCACTCGCCGCAGAGCCGCTCGTTCACCTGCTTGGCGGCGAAGCGTTTCTGGCCGGGCAGCTCGGGGCCGAGGATAGCCGGGCCGTCGCGGTTGACCTGCTTCATTCGCTTGAAGTACGGCGGCGAGAGCGGCATGCCTTCCAGGAGGGCGGCGACCCATTTGTCTTCGGGCTTCTCCTCGAGCGAACTGTTGTAGCGGCGCTCGTAGCCGATAGTCGATGAACGCCGCGAGCCGATCGCCTTGCCGCACAGCGAGCCGGCTCCGTGCGCAGGGAACACCTCGGTGATGTCGGGCAGCACGCCGAGTCGGTCGAACACGCTGTTGTAGAGCTGGTGGGCGAGCTCCTTTTTTGCATCCTCGCCCAGCAGGTCGGGCCGGCCGACATCGCCGACGAACAGGAAGTCGCCGGAGAACAGCACCCAGGGAGTATCCTCGCTGCGCGACGTGTCGTACAGCGTGACGCCGATGTGCTCGGCTGTGTGGCCCGGCGTGTGGAGGAAGCCGAGCCGGACGTCGCCGAGCTCGATCGAGTCGCCTTCCTTGACGTGCTGGTCGGCGTACGGCTGGGTCCAGTCGTCGCCGCCGTAGCCGGAGCAGTGGATGGTTGGCTTGTCGTTGAGCCGTGCCTTGAGTTCTCGGGAGCCGCAGACGAAATCGGCGTGAACGTGGGTCTCGACGATGTGGGTGATGTGCAGCCCGTGGTGCTCGGCGTAATCGACATAGCCATCGACGTCGCGGGTGGGGTCGACCACGACCGCCGCGCCGCTTTGCTCGTCGCCCACGATGTACGAGGCAATGGCCAGTCCGGGAACGAATCGTTGTTCGAGTAGCATGTCGTCTTCTCTCTTCGCGTGGGCGGGGCTGCTTGTCTCGTTCTCCGAGGGAAAAAGAGCCGCCGCGGCGCCAACGATTGTACCGGCGCCGCGGCCGACATGATTGTCAGGGCGGTCTCGTCCTGCCGGGCCGAACTACTTGTTGCAAGTGTGGGCGTCAACGTACTGCTTGACGAACGCCTTCAGCTCCGGCTGGTCGCACTCGAAACCGAGCTCCTCGGCCTGCTCGAGCGTTTTCTCGCCGGAGATCCCCCGCTCGACCGCGAGGTGCATCATCGCCAAGGCCCCGGCCCGTTTGCCACTCTTGCAGTGGGCGAGCACCGGCTTGGGAAGCTCCTTGAACGCGCGACGAAACTCATCGACGGTCGCCGAACCGAGCGACCCCATCGACACAGGCAGGTGCAGGTAGGTCATGCCACGAGACTTCACCTCCTCCGCTTCCGCGTCGGGACCAAGCGGCTGGTCGTCCTCACCCGCGGTCCGCAGGTTGATGACGGTCTTGACGCCGTCGTCGGCAAAGCGGTCGAGTTCAGAGGGGCTCGGCTGGGGGCCAACGATGAGTTCGTCGTTTAGTTGCTGGGCGTGGTTCATAGGGCGCCTCCTCGGTAGCTTCGATGCAGGATTTGAATGATTACCCTCGGAAGGGCCACTACCCACATCAGCAATCCACGCGCCAATCGCAAAGCAGCCGGCGTTCACAGCCAGCTTTGCCCGATGAATGGTCGCCGCTGCCCCACGTCGGGCGGTGTGTAACCAGACGCCCGGGCGGCGACCACGTCGGCGGGTGATGGCCCCGAGCGATGCCAGCGGCGCGGCCCGCCGACTTCAAGCAACGCTGCGCCCAGCGAGAGGCGGCCTGGCGCAATCCGGCGAGCGGCATTAGCACCAGCAAGAGACGAGGAGGCCGAGGCCGGTCGGCCCGGCCTCCCCGCTCGTGGCGTCGGAGCGATCGTCCCGATCCCTGAGACGAGTTGCACGCAGGGTTCCCTCCCCCATGCCGCCCGAGACGCGCGTAGGGTTAAGCCACGGAAGCCGAGCCTTCTTCGATCCGGACGAGCTCGTCGACAATGCGCCGTGGGTCGAGCGGCTTCTGGAACCAGCCGGTGCAGCCATCGGCCGAGCCGGGGCCGTAGTCTTCGGCCGAGTTGCCGCTGATGACGAACAGGGTAATCTTTGCCCACTCTTTCCGCTCGCGGATCATCTTCAGCAGCCGGGCGCCGTCGCAGCGGGGCATCTGCATATCGATCAGCATGAACGCCGGCCGCTCGCCGCTCCGCAGCAGCTCGATCGCCTCGAGCCCGTCCCTGGCGGTCTGCACCCCGTAACCGCACATCCGCAGGAAGCCGGCCAGCAGCTCGCGCTCGTTGTCGTTGTCGTCGACCACCAACGCCCGACCCGCAGGCTGGCCGCCCGGCGGGCCGACCGGGCGGGCGACCACGCCGGTCCGGCCGAGCACCCGGTGGCCGCTGAGGTCCTCGATGCGTTGGATCACGGCCTCGAACATCTTGTCGGCGTCGATCGTGTCCGCGGCGCCCGCGGCCGCGCCGCGTCTGTGGTAGACGTGCAGCATCAGACTCAGCTCGTGCAGCGTGTTGCGTAGCTCGTGCCGCAGGTTCTTGGGGAGCCGTATCACATGCGGCGCCGGGCCGTGCGCGCCCTTCGAATGGTCTTCGATCTCGTCCCGCAGCACGCGGACCTCGATCGGCGCGTCGACCCCGATGCTTACTTTCGATCCCCGCACTTCGAGGATCTCCACCGAGATCCCCTGACCGGGGAAGCGGATCTTCTGATTCTTATGACGAGATAAGACGAGCATGCCGTGGCTTTCTTATTTTCCGCGCGACGGCGTTAGACAGCCACCGCAGCGAATCGAGCGACACGTGGGCACGGAAACGATAGTCCTACGTTCCGCCATCCGGGTTCCGGTTGTCAACTGAGGTTTGGCGATTGAGAGAGGGGGTAAACGGCGCCCTCGGGGTGGACGAATCGCCGGACTTAGCGGCGCACCGTTTTGCGATTGGGGGACGCGGTGTTAAGATCTCTGCTGCATTTGGCGCCGATCTGCAGCGGTAGCTCAATCAATTATTCGGGCGATGGCAATTGCCGAGCAAGAGCGAACGCAAACGCGGTTGGCATTGGCGAATCAACGCCTCGAGCACGGCAGGCGGCGTGTGCCGAATCGCTGCGGCTCCGATCAAACCAGCTCGAGGCGACGCTCCGCCTCGGACCGGCCGGCGGAGAAGATCGCAGATAGACGGGGCGGTGGTCGACTCGGCGCCGGAACTGCTCCCACGCGGGTGCTGTCCGCGCGCCGATCCTTGCAGCGACCCGCGAGCGACGTTTAGCTTACTCGATGCGTAGTGCGTCTTTTTGTGATCGTCGCCGTCCCGCGACGCTCGACCAAGACTCCGACCTACTACCGGCCCCGACATGAACGCAGAGCACGCCTCCCGTCCGCCCTACCGAGAAGTCCAGATCCTGCTGGTCGAGGACGACGACGTCGACGCCGAGGCGGTGTGCCGGGCGTTCGAAAAGGTCCGGATCGGCAACAGGATTGTCCGCGCAAAGGACGGCGTTGAGGCGCTCTGCATCCTGCGGGGTGAGCACCAGCTGCAGGTGGGGCGGCCGTGCGTCATCCTGCTAGACCTCAACCTCCCGCGGATGAATGGCATTGAGATGCTCCGCGAGCTCCGCGCCGATCCTGCCCTGTCGGACAGGTTGGTTTTCGTGCTGACGACATCCGACACCGACAGCGACAAGGTCGCCGCCTACCAGGAGCACGTCGCGGGGTACGTGGTGAAGTCGCGGGCGGGGTCCGATTTCGCCGGGTTGACCCAGCTTCTCGACCACTACTGGCGGATCGTTGAATTCCCCCCAGAAAGGCACCTATGACTCAGGGTGAGCGGAACTGCATTGTGGTGATCGACGACGACTCGGTCGATCGCGAGCAGATTGTGCGGCTCGTCGGCCAGAGGTACGCGGTCGTGCAGGCGGGAACCGCCGCCGAGGGCATCGACATCTGCCGAGAGAAGCTCCCGCTGTGTGTGCTGCTGGACTACCGCCTCCCGGACCTCAATGGCCTCGACGCGTTGAATATCCTCGCCGCGTTGGGCCCGCCGGTAGTCATCATGACCGGCCAGGGCGACGAAGAGCTGGCGGCCGAGTCGATCAAGCAGGGCGCGTACGACTACCTCGTCAAGCAGCGGTTGAACGCCGACAGGTTGCACAGTGTGATCGACCACGCGGTTGAGAAGTCGCGGCTGATCCGCCGCCTGGAGGACGCCCGCGGAGACCTGAACGGCGTGTTTGGCGTGGCGTCGAGTCGGTTGCGCGAGCCTCTGGCCGAGATCGAGGGTCAGCTCCACCGCCTGCTGGAGGACGCCGATGAGCCGCTGCCCGCCGCTCATCGAGCGGTGGTGTCTCGGCTCACCGCCGCCGCCGGCGACCTCCGCTTGCTCGTGGATCAACTGCTGGACTTCAACCGCGTGGGCCGCGACGACGAACCCATCGGAGACGCCGATCTTGACCACGTGATGACCGAGGTAGGGGAGCGGTTGCGCGGCGAGTTCCAGTCGGCTGGGGCTACGCCGGCGGTCGGTCGGCTGCCGATCATTCGTGGGTCGGAGAGCGACTACGCTTTCCTGCTAGAGAACCTCCTTACCAACGCCATCCGCTACAGGGCAGAGCACCCGCTTCAGGTCTCGGTCAACGCGGAGTTCTGTCAACGCGAGTGGGTCATCCGAGTAGAAGACAACGGCCTCGGCGTGCCGCCCGACGACGCCGAGCTCGTCTTCGCACCGCATGTCCGGTTGAGCCCGCGGGCGGATATCCCGGGGCACGGGCTGGGGCTGGCCACCTGCCGAAAAATTGTCAGACGCCACGGCGGCAAAATCTGGGTAGAGCCTTCCTCCGCAGGCGGCGCTGCGTTCTGTTTCACCGCGGCGCCCACCCAGGCGCAGCTCAACAACTGGCTGCTAGGCGCTAGCTAGGCAGCGTGTCCTGTGGCCCGTGGACTCTCCCCTTGGCCTCGGATAGCAGCGCGCTCAGCCGGTCGGGGTCTACCGGTTTGACAAGGTGCTCGTCGAAGCCGCTCTCGGTCGCTAGGCGTCGGTCGGACTCCTGCCCGTAGCCCGTCAGCGCGATCAGGTAGACGTCCGCCAACTCTGGCGCCTCGCGGACGCGGCGGGCGACCTCGTGCCCGTCAAGCTCGGGCAGCCCAATGTCGACGATCGCGGCGTCCGGTCGCAGCCGCATGATGGCGTCGAGTCCCGCCCGGCCGTTGTGCTCGACGGTGACCTCGAAACCGGAGCCCTCTAGCAGGTACGCCAGCATCCTGGCCGAGTCGACGTTGTCCTCGATCAGCACAACCCGCTCGATCGTCCTGTCGACGCGGTAGTGCGGCCCCTGCAGGTCGGCCGCGGCGGGCGGGTCGCAGGTGGGGAGCCGGACAGTAAACTCGCTCCCCTTGCCGGGGCCGTCGCTGTGGGCAGAAATCGTGCCGCCGTGCAGCTCGACCAGCGAGCGGACCAGCGTCAGTCCAACCCCGAGTCCGCCCTCGGCCCGGTCGAGGGTTCGATCGGACTGCATAAACATCTCGAAGATGTTGTCGATCTGGTCGGCCGAAATCCCCATGCCGTGGTCGCGGACGCTGATGACAGCCTGCCCGTCCTCGGCCGTGAGGGCGAGCTCCACCTGGCTGCCGCGGGGCGAGTACTTCGACGCGTTCGTCAGCAGATTAAGCACGACCTGCAGGATGCGTGTGTCGCTGCCCGTCCCCCAGATTGGGGCCTCGGGCAGCTTGGTGTTGAGCGTCTGTTCGCGTCGCTCGAACTGCGAGAGGGCGCCCTCGACCGCGTGATTGACCGCCGTGAGCATGTTGAAGGGCTGATGGCTGATCTGGATCTTGCCGTGGCTCACGCGGGTGACGTCCAGCAGGTCGTCGAGCAGAGCGGCCATTTGGGCTGACTGTCGCTGGATCACCTCGGCAGGGTAGCGGCGCTCTGGATCGTCGCCCGACGCCGACAGCAGGTGGGTCGCGTTGAGGATGGTCGCCAGCGGGTTGCGCAGCTCGTGCGACAGCATCGCCAGGAACCGGTCACGCTGTTTAACCGACTCCTTGAGAGCCTCGGAGGTCTTCTGGAGCTTGGTGATGTCGACCAGCGTGAGCAACGCCCCGTCAATCCCAGCGGCGTCGATCCCGCCGCTGGCGGCACGGTACGGGAGGATCCGCATCAGGAAGCACGTGTCGTCGGCTCCCAGCACCTCCTCCTCGTAGGCCTGCCCGGTGCGGATGACTTGGCCGATCTTGCGGGTCAGGTTGTCGCACTCGATGGAGTGCGTGAAGCTGTCGATCCGCCGCCCGATGTCCTGGGGCAGCACGTTGAAGCTGTCAGCCACGCGGGGCGTGAACTTCCGGATACGCAGCTCGGCGTCCAGGAAGATCGTGTGCACCTCGGTGCTTTGGAGCAGGTTGTCCATGTCCCGGGTGAGTTCCGAGAGCTGGCTGATCTTGTTCTGGTGTTCGGCGTTGACGGAGTAGAGCTCCTCGTTGACCGAGTGGAGCTCCTCGTTGGTGCTCTGCAGCTCTTCATTCGAGGCGACCAGCTCTTCGTTGGCGGCCTGCAGCTCCTCGTTGCTGGTCTCGAGCTGTTCGATCGTCGCCTGCAGGTTCTCCTTGGTGTACCTCAGCTCGGTCTCGAGGGCGTCCACCTGCTCGGCCGTGATCGATGCGAGATCGGTCGTGGCCCGCGGCGAGGCCGCCGCCTGGCTTTCGGCCTGCGGCGCCACCTGGATCAGCAGCAGGCGACACTTCTGGCGGGCGTCGACAATGGGCCGGACCGTCAGGTCAGAGCGGCGTTGCTCGCCGTTCTCGTCGGTGAAGAGCAGCCCTTGATACTCGACCGTCTGCTCTTCGTGGAGCGCGCGGCGCACCGCAGAAGACACCGGAGACCGCAGCCCCGTCCTCAGCCGATCGAGCACCTGGGCCGAGAACCTGCCCTGCTCGTCCTTCAGCAGGCTGCCGGCGTCGCCAAAGGTGTAGACCAGATCGCCCGACTCAGAAACCAGCAGCGAGGGCGGCATCACGGTCGACAGCAATTCGTCGTAGGTGCTGATCGGCAGGCCGTTGGGGTCGCTCCGGGTAGGACGCGGTGGCGAGGTTAGTCGGTCCGATTGCCTCTCCCTGGGCGGGGGGCCTAGCTGGAGGCGCGCCTCGGGCGTCAGCTGGAGGTTGTGGCGTTTCTTGAACAGCTTCCAGTTGGCGTTGATGGGATCGAATTCGTCGTTGGCGTTTCCGGGGCTCTCGCTCGGCCCCAAGAAGAGGCAGCCGCCCGCCCGCAGGCCAAAATGAAACAGGGACAATACTCGCTTCTGGGCCTGGGGCTGCAGGTAGATCAGCAGGTTGCGGCAGGTGATCAGGTCGAGCTTGGTGAACGGCGCGTCCTTAATTAGGTTGTGCGGCGCAAAGACGATGCTCTGCCGGATCCGCGGCTTGATCTGGTAGCCCCCGCTCACCTTGTGGAAGTACTGATGGAGTCGTTCCGGGAGGGCATCTTCCAGGCTCCGGTCGGAGTAGAGCCCCTGCGAGGCGACATCGAGTGAGGTCTTGTGGATGTCGGTCGCGAACAGCTTGACCTCATTCGCCTTGCCGCTCCTGACGACCGCCTCGTCGAACAGGATGGCGATCGAGTAGGCCTCCTCGCCGGTCGCGCAACCGGCCACCCAGACCCGCAGGTCCTGCCCCGGTTGGGCGTCCTCGATCAGCGGTTCGATCACGTCGGCCACCAAACGGTCGTAGGCCTCGCCGTCGCGGAAGAACCGGGTGACGCCGATCAGCAGGTCACGGTACAGGGCGTCGAGCTCTTCTCGATCGGTCGCGAGCAGGTCGGCGTACTCGTCGATGTGCCGCACCTTGTTGAACGTCATCCGCCGTTCTGTCCGCCGCACAACGGTGTTGATCTTGTACTCATTGAAGTCCACGCCGTACCCGGAGCGGATCAGTTGAAAAACGCGTTTCAGACCCGCCGCGCCGAGGCCTTGGCTGTCGAGCAGGTCGGTCAACGCGGTGGAGTGTTGGTTCTGCTGCATCCGCGTGAGCGCCTGGGGCATGTCCTCGGGCGCGAGGAACAGGTCGATGACGCCCGACTCGCGGGCGGCCCGGGGCATGCCGTCGAACTTGGCGGTCTCCTCATCCTGGACCAGGGCCAGACCGCCCGCCTCGTGGATATCAACGATCCCGCGGGACCCGTCCGAGCCGGTCCCAGACAAGATCACCCCCACTGCTCGCGGGCCGCAGTCTTGCGCGAGCGAGCGGAAGAAGTGATCGATCGGCAGCGTCAGCGTCGCGTCTGGGTCCTTGTTGACGAGCAGCAGCCTGCCGTCGGCGATCGCCATCTCCTTCCTGGGCGGCATCAGGTAGATGTGGTTGGCCTCGACACGCATGCCGTCTTCGACTTGGTGGATCGGCATCGGGGTCCACCGCGACAGCAGCTCGTCCATCAAGCTTTTGAAGTCGGGCGAGAGGTGCTGCACCAAGACGAACGCCATGCCGGTGTCCGGCGGGGTGCGGTCGATGAACCGCTCAATCGCCTCGAGGCCGCCGGCCGACGCGCCAATGCCGACGATCAACGAGGGGGGGGCGGTCTGTTCCTGATCGCTGGGCATCAAGGACTCGGGGGGCAGGGGGATCCAGGCCCTGAGAATATAACCGCTAAGCGGCACGCCCTGATGCTAGCAGAGTCCGCGTCTCATCTCTATCCGTGCGTCGCCCCCGAGGCAAATCGTTAGCGGCCTAATCGTTTGGGCGGCGGTCGAAGGATCGCCTGTGCAGGATTGTGGTTTCCCACTTCCGGCGGTCTGGTAGACTGGCGTTGCCCGATAAGTGAACGACACGGGGGCCGTGGGCAGCGAGGATACGCGTGCCAGAAAAAATACCCCGGAGGCGGGGGCAGGCCGCCCCCGGGGCGACGCGGTTGTAATCAACCGCGTGGCTGTTCGGCTGGCGTACTCCGCGGGCAAACGACAGTATCCGGCCCGCGGCAATTCGCTCCCGTAGTGTCTGGTATCGTCCGTGAAGGTCCAGAGAGCTTGTAGGGGATTCCCTGGCTTTTTCTAGCTAGCAAGGGGCGGCGCATGGAAGTCGATTCGAGGCCTTGCCGGGTTTTTGTCGTGGAGGACCACCCGCTGGTGCGGCTGGGGCTGGAGCAATCAATCTCCAAGCATTCGGACCTTGAGCTCGTTGGCGACGCCGACAACGCCGCCGAGGCGTGGCGGGGCATCTCCGAACGGGAGCCCAACGCCGTGATTGTCGACCTGACACTGTCCGGGGGCGACGGGCTCGCTCTGGTGCAACGGATCGCCACCCACCGGCCGGCGATTGGGATTGTGGTCTCGTCGATGCACGACCAGGGGGTCTACGAGAGCCGCGCCCTGCGCGCCGGCGCCCACGCCTACGTCACCAAGGACCGCCCCATCGAGGAGCTGCTCGAGCGGGTCGTTGCGGCCGCGCTGCAGGCCGTCGAGGGCCGCCGCGAGGCGGTCGCCGAGTGCGGGGGCGAGTCCGCAGACCCCGACACCGCCGAGTTCACCAACCGCGAGCTCGAGGTGTTCCGCCTGATCGGCGTAGGGCTGACTACGAAGCAGATCGCCGCGCGGCTGCAGCGGAGCGTCAAGACGGTCGAGTCGTTCAAGGGCCGGCTCAAGCAGAAGCTGCGGCTCGCCTCGGGCGACGAGCTCACCCGCGAGGCCGTGCAGTGGGCGTTGCTCAAGAAGGTGGTGTAGCCGCGGCTGAGGCTGCGTCGAGCTCGGCGACCGCGCTGCGGAGGTTCTCGATAGCGTGGCCGATCTGGTCGGCTACCTGCTCGCTCAACTCGGCCTGCCCGGTGTTCTCCGCCACGGTCATCTTGCGGTAGGCGGCGAAACCGAGCGTCAACCCGTGCAGCTCGTTGCGGATCCGGTGCAGGGTTTGGCTGTGGGCGTGCTGTGCGTCGGGCAGTCGCAGAGGCTTTTTGTCAGGCTCCATCACGTGACCTCGCCGGGTCGGCCCATGAAAAAACCCCACGCAAGCGTTGAACGCAGGGTGGGGTCTTGGAGAGGCGCCGCCCGGATTCGAACCGGGGATGTCGGATTTGCAATCCGATGCCTTAGCCACTTGGCTACGGCGCCATTGGGTTGCGTCGGGTTCGCTGGTGAGCCGCTCCCGACGGGCGTACTAGTCTGATCGACCGTCACAACCGGTAAACTTAACCAAAAACTACGCAATGTCGGCGGTCTGGTCAAGGCGTGTTCGCCGCCGTGTCGGACGGCGGCCTGCAGCAGGACAACTATCGGCCGGCCGCGGGTTCGCTCGACAAAAAAAGCGGCCGACAACCCGGGAGGGTTGTCGGCCGCTTGGTCTTCACATGACAGGCCTGGGGAGGCCTGTCCGCCAGCGCGATTACTCGGCCGGGGTTTCGGCGTCGGCTTCCGGCTCGCTCATCTCGGCGCCGCCCGGATCGACCGCGGGGGTCTCGACCTCGGGGGCAGCGTCATCGGTGGCGGGAGCAGGGCCGCAGCCGGTGTTCAGGCCCATGATGGCCAGCAGCATGGTCGCGAGTGCGAAACGCTTCATCTCGTATCTCCTTGTTACATCAGAAGGATGCGGGTCGGGCGGGAGCCCTTTCGCTAGTTTCTTTTTTCTGCGCGGCAAGACCTGGCGGTCTCCGGCAGCCCCGTCGTGGGTCATCTACTCGTCGTGGGTCTTCTACTAGTTCGCCGGAACGGCTGAAATCTTGCCCCGCCTAGACAGGATCCCGCAAAGCCGGCTCGTGCATGGTAGCACCGCCGCAAGGCGTCCGCCAACCGGGGGAGTTCTCCAAATCTTAATTATCTTGCCCGGCAGCCTTTCCCTAATCCGCAGAGGACGCACCGCGGGGGCCGCTGGAGCTGCTTGCCCGGGTCATGACGCCATAGTTACCGCGTCGCCCGGGCCGATGTTCAGGGGTGTTGTCCGACCAGTATCGAAACGGAGCCATGCCCATGCGTACGACCCTGTGCAGCCTCGCCCTGCTGCTTGCAGCCGCGACTTCCCCGGTGGCCGCTCAGGGCCCCGCCGCCAGCGGCGAACGCGACCCCAAGGCTGGCCAGGAGGGGTGGTACTACGATTCGGGCGAGATGAAGCTCGACCCGCAGCAGGTCCACATGCAGAAGGCGGCCCAGCGCGGCGCCCAGCGGTCGGCTCGGATCGCGGCGATGAATTGGTACGGGATGAACAACTCCCGGCCAACCGCGTCGGCCACGCCGTTCACCGGCATGTACAGCCCGGCTTGGCAGGCCCCAGGCGGCCGCCCGTTCTCTTGGCGGCCACGCACCTACACGTCCAACGTGTACATCGTGCGCTAGTCAGCGGCGCCGGAACGCCGCTCGTCTACACCGCGCCGTAGGCGAGCATCGCGTCGGCCACCTTGACGAAGCCGGCGATGTTGGCGCCGCGGACGTAGTTGACCGGGCCGCCGCCGTCGTTCGCGTAATGGACGCACTTGTCGTGGATGTCGGACATGATGTCCTGCAGCCGCTTGTCGACCTCCTCGCGGCCCCACGAGATGCGTAGCGCGTTCTGGCTCTGCTCCAGGCCCGACACCGCCACGCCGCCGGCGTTGGCGGCCTTGCTCGGCGCGTAGAGGATGCCGGCCTTCATGAACGCGTGGGCGCCCTCAATGACGGTCGGCATGTTGGCGCCCTCGGCCACCGCGCGGACGCCGTTCTTGAGCAGCGTCTGCGCGTCTTCGAGGCTGATCTCGTTCTGGGTGGCACTGGGGAACGCGGCGTCGGCCTCGACGCCCCACGGGTTGGCGTCCGGGTAGAAGCTGGCGTGGGGGAAACGCTCGGTGTACTCGGCGATGCGGCCGCGGCGAACCTCCTTAAGGTCCTTCACCCACGCGAGCTTGTCGGCGTCGATGCCGTCGGGGTCGTAGATGAAGCCGCTCGAGTCGCTGAGCGTCACGGCCTTGGCGCCGAGGTGGTTGAGCTTCTCGACCGTGTAGATCGCGACGTTGCCCGAGCCGGACACGATGCACCGCTTGCCCGCGAGCGAGTCGCCCACGTGGCGGAACATGTTCTCGCAGAAGTACACGCAGCCGTAGCCGGTCGCCTCGGTGCGGACCTGGCTGCCGCCGAACGACAGGCCCTTGCCGGTCAGGATGCCGGCGTAGCGATTGGCGAGCCGCTTGTACTGGCCGAACAGGTAGCTGATCTCCCGGCCGCTGACGCCGATGTCGCCGGCGGGGACGTCCGTGTCTTCGCCGATGTGGCGCTGCAGCTCGGTCATCATCGACTGGCAGAAACGCATCACCTCGCTGTCGGACTTGCCCTTGGGGTTGAAGTTGGCCCCGCCCTTGGCGCCCCCCATCGGCAGCCCGGTCAGGCTGTTCTTGAAGGTCTGCTCGAAGCCCAAGAACTTCAGCACGCTGAGCGTCACGTCCGGGTGGAACCGCAGGCCGCCCTTGTAGGGTCCGATTGAGTTGTTGAACTGCACCCGCCAGGCGCGGTTGGCGCGGATCTGGCCGGAGTCGTCCTGCCAGGTGACGCGGAAGATCACGATCCGGTCCGGCTCGGTCATTCGCTCGAGGATCTGTGCGTCGCGGTACTTCTGGTGGTCCATGACGAACGGCATGACCGTCTCGACGAACTCCTGGACCGCCTGGTGGAACTCCACCTCGCCTGGGTTGCGGCGTTCCAGGCCGTGCATGAACGACTGCACTTCGTCCTGGCAGGAGTCCGGCACGATCGTGACCGGCACGGGGGTGACGTCGGTAGACGTGGTGAGCATGTCGCGGACCGTGAGTAGGTTGGTTTAGGCCATCTACGGAGCTGGCTATTTAAACGAATAGGCCACGCCGGGGCGCCGCTCAGAGCGAGCGGTGGAGATAGTGGAAACCCGATCGCCAACCGCGGGAGGACGCGCACCACTGAGACGCAGCAGCCCCGGATGTTCGGCGGCACCCCCTCTCAGGGAGTTGCTGCCCTGCTGGTGATTCACCGCGCCCTGGGAGGGCGTGCCAGCCGGGGAGCGGCGCCGGCGCTACGCCTGCTTGGTGCGAATCACCAGCAGCCGCTCTTCGGTCATGTCGGCCATCGCGTAGCGGATGCCCTCGCGGCCCAGGCCGCTGTCCTTCACGCCGCCGTACGGCATGTTGTCGACCCGCCAGGAGGGGACGTCGCCGATCACGACGCCGCCGACCTCGAGCTCGTCCCACGCCTGCTGGATCTTGTACCAGTCGCGGGTGAAGATGCCCGCCTGCAGGCCGAATCGGCTGTTGTTGACCTGGCGCAGGGCGGCGCTGTAGTCGTCGAAACGGCTCAGCACGGCGACCGGGCCGAACGCCTCCTCGGCGCACAGGTCTTGGTCCTGGGGCACGTCCTCGAGCAGGGTTGCTTCGAGCATGGCGCCGTCGCGACCGCCACCGCACAGCAGCTTGCCGCCGGCCTCGATTGCGGCTTTGATCCAGCCGTCGAGCCGCTTGGCCTCGCCCTCGCTGATCATCGGGCCGATGAACGTGTTCTCGTCTTTGGGGTCGCCGGCGACGAGCTGCTTGGTCGCGGCGACGAGTTTTTCTTTCACCTGATCGTAGATCGAGGCGTGGATCATGATCCGCTGCACGCCGATGCAGCTCTGGCCCGACTGGTAGAACGCTCCGATGACGAGCCGCGCGACGGCGTCCTCGACGTCAGCGTCGGCGTCGACGATGCAGGCGGCGTTGCCGCCGAGCTCCAGCACGACCGGCTTCTTGCCGGCGCGGCTCTTGAGCTCCCAGCCGACGTTGGGCGAGCCGGTGAACGACAGGAACTTGAGCCGCTCGTCGGTGGTGAACAGGTCGGCGCCGTCGCGGTGGCAGGGCAGGATGCTGAACGCGCCGGCCGGCAGGTCGGTCTCGGCCAGGATCTCGCCGATCAGCAGCGCGCCGATCGGCGTGCGGCTGGCGGGCTTGAGCACAAACGGGCAGCCCACCGCCAGCGCCGGCGCGACCTTGTGCGCCGCCAGGTTGAGCGGGAAGTTAAAAGGCGAGATGAACGAGCACGGCCCGATCGGCACCCGCTGGACAAAGCCGCGGTAGCCCTTGGCCCGGGCACTGATCTCGAGGTTCGGGATGTCGCCGTCGATGCGGACGCACTCCTCCGCGGCGATGCGGAAGGTGTCGATCAGGCGGGTGACCTCGCCGCGGGCGTCCTTGATCGGCTTGCCGGCCTCGATGCAGAGCGACACCGCCAGCTCCTCGAACCGCTCGCGGAAGCGCTCGACGCAGTGGTACAGCACGACCTGCCGCTCGTACGGGGGCATCTTGCGCATCGCCTCGGCCGCCCGTTCGGCGGCCGCGATCGCGCGGTCGATATCCTCGGCCGACGCCATCGCGACACGGGTCGCCACTTTGCCGGTGTACTTGTCGGTCACCTCGAGGTCCGCGTTGGGGCTCTCGGGCTGATTCGCGAGGTAGAACGGGTACGTGTCAGCAAGCATGATCTTCCACCGGTTGTCGCTTAGCAGGTTACTCTTCGCGTTGGCTGGCCCGCGGCGGTCCTAGGGTGGATTGCCGTCGCCGGGGCCGCGTGTCGGTCGACCCCGTGGTCAGACCGCCGCCAGCTCCTTGATCTCTTTGTTCAGCACTACGTCATTAACCGAGTAATCCACCGGCACGTCAATCAAATCGACGCCCGGCTGGTCGCCGGCCGACTGCAGGATCGGACCGAGCTGGTCGATCGAGTCGACGCGGTGGCCACGGGCGCCGTGGCACTCGGCGAACTTCACCCAGTCGGGGTTCGAGAAGTCCAGGCCGAAGTCGGCAAAGCCCATGTCGGCCTGTTTCCACTTGATCATGCCGTAGGCGCTGTCATTAAGAATGACAATGGTCAGATTCATTTTTAGGCGGACAGCCGTCTCGAGTTCTTGGGCGTTCATCATGAAGCCGCCGTCGCCGCAGATCGCCATCACCTTGCGGTCGGGGTGCACCAGGTGCGCCGCCATGGCGGACGGTAAACCGGCCCCCATGCTGGCGAGCGCGTTGTCCAGCAGCACCGTGTTCGGTTGCCGCGCCTTGTAGTTCCGGGCGAACCAGATCTTGTACACGCCGTTGTCGAGGGCCAGCATGCCGTCGTCCGGCATAACGCTCTGCACCTCGTGCACGAGCCGGATCGGCGACACGGGAAACCGGTCGTCGGTCAAGTAGGGCGCGATGTGCCGCTGCTCGGCGTCGCGTGCATTAAAGAACGGGGTGAAGTCCCAGTCGTCCCGCGGGCGGACCTCGTTGCCCATCCGCCAGACACTGTGCGCGATGTCGCCCACGACCTCGACCTGCGGGAAGTACACCGGGTCGACCTCGGCCGACGTGAAGTTGACGTGGACCACCCGTACGCCGCCGGGGGTCATGAAGAACGGCGGCTTCTCGACCACGTTGTGGCCGATGTTGACGATCAGGTCCGCGGCGTCGATCGCCTGGTGCAGGAAGTCGCCGGACGACAGTGCGGCGTTGCCCAGGCAGAGCGGGTCGGTCTCGTCGCCGACGCCTTTGCCCATCTGTGTGGCGAAGAACGGGATGCCGGTCTGCTGAACGAAGCGGCGGATCGCGCGGCAGGTCAGCTTGCGGTTGGCGGCGGCGCCGATCAGAATCAGCGGACGCTCGGCCTCCTCGATCAGCTCGATTGCCTGCTGGATCGACTTCTCCTCGGCCACCGGCCGACGCGCGGCGCTGGCCGGCATCACCGGCTCGCTGGTGGTCTCACGGGCGATGTCCTCGGGCAGCTCGAGGTGGACCGCGCCGGGGCGTTCCTCCTCGGCCAAGCGGAATGCCTCGCGGACGCGCGACGGGATGTTGTCGCCGCTGACGATCTGCTTGGTGTACTTGGTGATCGGCCGCATCATGTCGACCGTGTCGATGATCTGGAAGTGGCCCTGCTTGCTGCTCTTGATCGGCTTCTGGCCGGTGATCATCAGCATCGGCATCGCGCCGAGCTGGGCGTAGGCCGCGGCGGTGACAAAGTTCGTGGCGCCCGGACCGAGCGTCGACAGGCAGACGCCCGCCTTGCCGGTGAGGCGGCCGTAAGTCGCGGCCATGAAGCCGGCCGCCTGCTCGTGCCGGGTGATGATCAGCCGGATCGAGCTCCGGGACAGGGAGTCGAGCAGGTCGAGGTTCTCCTCGCCCGGGATGCCGAAGATGTACTCCACACCCTCGGCCTCGAGCGCGCGAACAAACAGGTCGGAAGCTTTCATAATTGCCTCGTAGGGGCTGCCCGCTGGGTCCGCCAATGGGGTGGGGCCAACGGGGTGGGTTTGTAACTGTACGACGACCACCGCCGAAACCGGCGGTGCGACCCGCTCCGCCGCGGTCGTTTTCGGCAACTACTCCGCGGAAGCCCGGTGCGGCGGCCGCGGCGGGCCGCCACGAGTACGGCTGTGCGGGTTGCGCAGCTGGCCGGGAGTTGCTAGTCGACGATGGCCTCGGTCTTGCCTGTTGCGAATCGGATGCCGATCCGGTCCCCCGGTTTCAGCCGGGACGCGTCGCGGACTACCTGGCCACGCCCGTCCTGGGTGATGCTGTAACCACGGGCAAGCACCGCCAGCGGACTGAGCGACTGCAGCCGCCCCGCCGCCGCCCTCAGCAGGCCCCGGTAGTGCTCGAGCTTGCGGTGGATCGAGCGATTCGCGGCCAGCTGAAGCTCGTCGAGTCGGGCCGCGTGGTCTTGGATGAGTGAGTAGGGCCTGGCCAGCGGGCGACGCTGCGCGAGGCCGTCCACGCGTTCACTGCGCACCTGAACTGCTCTGCGGGCGGCGCCGTGCAGCCGCGTGGAGAGCGTGCGGACACGCGAGGTGAACTCGTCGCCCGACGGCACGACGCGTTCGGCCGCCTCGCTGGGGGTCAGCGCCCGCACGTCGGCCGCCAGGTCGCAGAGGGTGACGTCGATCTCGTGTCCAACCGCCGACACGGTGGGGATCTGCGACGCGGCCACCGCGCGGATCACGGCGGCCTCGTTGAAGCACCACAGGTCCTCGATGCTGCCGCCGCCGCGACCGACCACCAGCACGTCGAGCGGCGGCCTAATCTGATTGGCGAGCCGCACCGCCGCGGCGATCTCCTCGGCGGCGCCCTCGCCCTGCACGCGGGTCGGGATCACCAGGATTTGCGAGCCGCTCCAGCGCCGCCGAGCGACCTCCAAGAAGTCGCGGATCGCGGCGCCGGTCGGGCTGGTCACAAAACCAACCCGCCGGGGGAATGACGGCAGCGGCCGCTTGCGGTCGGCGTCGAACAACCCCTCGGCGGCCAGCTTCTCCTTCAGCTGCCGCAGCGCCAGCTCGAGCGAGCCGACCCCCTTGGGCTGCGCCTGATCGATCACGATCTGGTAGCTGCCCCGCGGCGCGTACAAGTCGAGCCGGCCGTGGCACAAGATCTCCAGACCGTCGGTCAGGTCGAACCGCATCCGCGACGCGGAACCCTTCCAGATCACCGCGCGGATCTGTGCGTGCTGGTCCTTGAGCGTGAAGTAGCAGTGCCCGGAGGCGGGCCGTGCGAAATTCGAGACCTCGCCGGTCACCCACACTGAGGGAAACGACTCTTCGACGAGGCCTTTGATCTGGGCGGTCAGCTCCGCGACGCTCAGCGCGGGTTGGTTGGCAAGGGGATCGGGCATGCCGCTATTGTGGCGTTCTGCGCCGAACGGGAAAGGGGAAAGCGGGCGTTCCGATTGCATTTGACCAGGCGTTGTGCAAGAGTCGGGCTACACGAGGTCGTCGATGCAGGCACACGAGCACGAGGAGTGGATATGTCGCTGCTGATCAAGGGTGGGCGGGTTGTCACCGACACCGAGGACTACACCGCGGACATCCTGTGCGAAGGCGAAACGATTACTGCGATCGGTTCGCAACTAGACTCGCCGGCCCACGCCACCGTGATCGACGCCGGCGGCAAGCTCGTGATGCCGGGCTTCATCGATCCGCACGTGCACATCTACCTGCCGTTCATGGGGACCTACGCCAAGGACGACTGGGACTCGGCCGGCCGGGCAGCGATTGTCGGAGGCACGACCTCGCTGATCGAGATGATCTGCCCCGCCGCCAACGAGGACCCATGGGAGGCCTACCAGCTGTGGCGCGGCAAGGCAGAAAGCCTCGCGCCGTGCGACTTCACCTTCCACATGGGCGTGACCCGCTTCGATGACGGAGCCGCCGACAAGTTCCGCCGGATCGTCGCCGACGGGGTCGCCAGCTTCAAGGTGTTCCTGGCGTACAAGGGCGCGCTCGGGGTCAGCGACGAGGAGCTGTTCAAGACGCTCGAACTCGCGGCCGAGCTGGGCGTGATCGTCACCGCCCACTGCGAGAACGAGACCCTCGTCGCCGAGCTGCAGCAGCGGCTCCTGGCAGCCGGCAAGACCGGTCCCGAGTTCCACGAGCCGTCACGGCCCGTACGGGTCGAGGCCTCCGGCGTGCAGCACCTGACCACGTTCGCCGAGCTGACCGGCGCGAGCGTCTACGCGGTGCACACCAGCAACCGCGCCGCGGTCGAGGCCGCTCTCGCCGCCCGCGGGCGGGGCGTCAAGATCTGGGTCGAGACCGTCATCCCCTACCTTACCCTCGACGAGAGCTACGCCCAGCGGCCCGACTTCGAGGGCGCAAAGTACGTGATGTCGCCGCCGATCCGCACGAAAGCGGAGCAGGAGTACCTGTGGCAGGCGCTGGCGGCCGGCGATGTCTCGACCGTCGCGACCGACCACGCGCCGTTCGATTTCCAAGGCCAGAAGGAGATGGGCCGCGGCGACTTCACCAAGATCCCCAACGGCATCCCCAGCGTCGAGGAACGCGTCAAGCTGCTCTACACACACGGCGTCGTGCCGGGAAGGATCACGCTCAACCGGTTCGTCGACGCCGCCAGCACCCAGGCCGCCAAGCTGTTCGGCCTGTACCCGCAGAAGGGCGCCATCAAGGTAGGCTCTGACGCCGACCTGGTGGTTTGGGACCCCGAGCACCGCGGCACAATCTCCGCCGAGACCCACCTCATGCAGACCGACTACAGCGGTTTCGAGGGGTGGCAGGTGCAGGGCAGGGCTGAGGTGGTCACCGTCCGCGGCAAGGTCATGGCCCAGAGCGGCAAGTTCGTCGGCGAGCCGGGCCACGGGCGGTTCCTCGCCCGTAAGCCGACCCACTAGAACGCGGCGCCTCAGTGTTGCGGCGCCTCAGTGACCAAGTGGCGCGGGGTCCAAGTGGCGCGGGGCCCAAACGACACCTATCGCACTAGCCGATCCGCCGCCGCATCAGCGATGCAGCGGGCAGCAGCCAGCCGACGAGCACCGCACCGGCAGGCGCCGGTACGCCGACTATTGACTGCGAACCAGGCGAGGACGCCGGCGTGGTTTGGTTGTCACGCCAGATCGTGTAGTCGGCGGCGTCCACGACGTTGTCTCCGTTGGCGTCGGCGGCGAGCTGCGTGGTCGACCCGTAGTTCATTTTCCAGGCTTGGTAGTCGTCCGCGTCGACCAGTTGGTCGTCGTTGAAGTCGCCGGGCAGGTCGGCCGCGGGGTCGACCCAGCTGCGGAACCCAAAGTCATAGGTATTGTCGAGCGTCCAGGCGGCGGTATGGATGCGCTCCCCAGCGGCCCCGTTAGCGTAGCCAGGGTTGCCGCGGTCCCACACAATTGTGTTGGTCTGGCTGAAGTCTTGATCGCTGCTCAGCACGATTGCCAGCCGGTCGCCGGGCGTCACAGTGATTCGGCCCGCGGAAACGTCAATCGCTGTGACTGCGGTGAGTCCGTTGGCCGCCCGCTGCGGCAGCGACGTCTTGGGGATCACGGTTTGGAACAGCGGCGGCTCGTCGGAGGGCACGTTTTGGTGCAGTCGGCGAATGTCTAGCAAGAGATCGCCCACGGGCGTGCCCACCTTGCCCACCCCCACGTCGACGCGGGTCAGCAGCCCCGCGGCGCCGACTGTGAAGGTTTGGCCGATCTCGTACATTCGGTGCGTGACTGAGCCCCCCAAGCTCTGCGAAAGTTGGTGCTGCTGATCGACTATCGGCGCCGCTGCAGCGCTCAACCCCGCCAGCACTGGGGCCGCAGCTAGCAGCAGCACGAACAAGCGGGGAGGACACGCATTCCAGGGGAGTCTGCACATCGACGGGTCTGCAGGATAAGGGGCGCCTAAATGCCGCCGGACGTTGGCCGGGCTGGCGTACGGCGCAATCGTAGCGCGTCCCCTACGCTGCGGCTAGCGGCAATTTGGCTATCTTTACCGCCCGCTGAGCATCTCTTGCCGGTAACGCTTGATCACATCGGCCCGCAGCAGCAGGCCGACCAGGCGGCGGTTGTCGTCCTTGCCGACCTCGACCGGGAGGGTCTCGACGTCGCGGGCGCCGAAGTCGCGCATCGCCTCGATCAGGTTCTGCGCCGGGTGCAGGGCGAGCGTGGTCTTCAGCGCGATGTCCTCGGCGTTGACCAGCATCGGCGAGATGTCGCTGTCGAGCACGCGGTGCAGGTCCTCGGCGCGGATGATCCCGGTCAGCTTGCCGTTTTCGTTCATCACCGGCAGGCTCTCGATCTCTGGGTTCTGGCGGGCGATGCGGATGATCTCCAGCGCGTTGTCCTCCGGGTGCAGCGTCGGGAAGTGCCGGACCATCACGTCGCGAACCATGATGTGGTCGAGGTTGTGCAGGTCGTGCCCACGCGCGATCCGTTCGCCGCGGCGGCTGAGCTTCTTGTAGTAGATGCTCTCGGGGTCGATCACGGTCGCGACCAGGCTCGCCAGGCCGGCGGCCGCCATGATCGGCAAGATGACCTCGTAGCGGTTGGTCATCTCGTACACGATCAGGATTGCCGACAGCACGCCGTGCGTGGTGCCGGCCACCACCGCGCCCATGCCGACGATAGCGAACATGCCCGGGGCGTGGCTCGACTCGGGGAGCAGCATGTTCATCAGCAGACCGAAGCAGGCGCCGAGGGTCGCCCCCAGGTACAGCGACGGCGCGAACACTCCGCCCGACCCGCCGCCCGCGAGGGTGAGGCTGGTGAGCAGCGGCTTAAGCAGCGCCAGCGGGAGCAGCCACCAGAACTCGGCCAGCAGCCGATCGGGCTCAATCGCGACCGCCTTGGTGTCCTCGCCGTCGCGGCGCCGCTGGTACTCCTTGCCCCCTGCGACCACCAGGTCGACCAGGTCGTGCGGCTCGGTGTTCTTTGCTTTGCCGGCTACCTCGAGGTGCAGCGCGTGATCGACCACGCCGTAGCCGACGCCCATCACCGCCGGCAGGGGGCGGCCGCCCGCTTCCTTTTTCTGGACCATTTCGTCCGAGACCGACGGCGGCCAGGCCGGGTAGAACAGACCGAACACCCCAATCACCAGTCCAAACACCACCGCCCGTTGCGGCCACTTGGGCAGCCACTGGTTGGCGACGTCCTCGGTCTTGTAGACGAGTTTTGTGAAGCCGACCGCCGCGAGCCCGGCGATCAGGCCGAGCAGCAGGTAGGCCGGGAGCTGCGACCAGGCGCCGGCGAAGTCGTACCCCTCGAGCTGGCCGAAGGCGGCCTCGAAGCGGTGCTCGCCGAAGTGCTGCTGCACAATATCGGCCACGACGCTCGCCAGCACGATCGGCGTCAGCGACTCGACCGCGAAGCTGCCGAGGATGATCTCGCTGGCGAAGATGACGCCCGCTAATGGGGCGTTGAACGTCGCGCTGATGCCCGCCGCGGCGCCGGCGGCGACCAGCACCTTCACATTGCGGGCGGAGAGCTTGAACATCTGGCCGGCCGAGCTGCCCAGGGCGCTGCCGATCTGCACGATGGGCCCTTCGCGGCCGGCCGAGGCGCCGGTCCCAATCGTCACGCCGGACGCCAGGATCTTGACGAACGCCACGAGCGGGCGGATGCGGCCGTCGTTTCTGGCGACCGCGGTGATCACCTCGGGGACGCCGTGCCCCTGGGCCTCCGGGGCGAAGGTGCGGGTGAACCAGGTCACAAACAGCAGGCCTATTGCTGGGCTGACCAGCAGGGCGACCCCCCACCACCAGCCCTGGCCGAGGTGCTCGTTGGCCCCGCCGTAGGTGTAGTGGGTGATGGTGTCGATGATCCAGGTGAACGCCACGGCGCCGAAACCCGCGAGCAGCCCGGTTAGCCCCGCCAGGATGATGGTGAGCGTCCCCCCGGGGATGACGCCGCGGCGAGCGACCGAATCGACCGCCTCGCGCAGCACGTTTCTGACATCGCTGCTGTCGGTCGTGGTGGGCGGGGAGGGCATGCTCGGGCCGGGGGTGGGGCGGCGGCGCCAGAGGCAGGCCGGTCCCTGTGGGGCCCTGCACTGACCGTTGCCGGCGAATCCTTCAGCGTAGGCGCCAGGGCCGCAAGGTTCTAGGGTGACTACTCCCCCCGGGGGCGGGTTGCGCCGCGGCGAGGAAATCGCACGTCTTTTGAGCCCGGGCCCCTTAGCGGGCGGGCGAGGTGAGCGGTAGAATAACGTCCTTTTCAGCCGCCCCGCAGCAGCCCACAGGGCCGCCCGAATGGGTTGCCGGCGACCCCCACAGCCCCGCATCGCTTCGACCGCCATGGATGAGAGAGTCTTCAACTTTTCGGCCGGCCCGGCCGTTCTGCCCGTCCCCGTCCTCGAGCAGATCCGCGACGAGATGCTCTGCCTGCCGGGCGCGGGCGCCTCGATTATGGAGATCAGCCACCGCGGCGGGCCGTTCACCGAGATCATCCACTCTGCCGAGGCCAACCTCCGCAAGCTGCTCGATATCTCGGACGACTACGCCGTCCTGTTCCTGCAGGGCGGCAGCCGTTTGCAGTTCTCGATGGTCCCCATCAACCTGCTGGGCGAGGGACAGTCGGCCGACTACATCCTGACCGGCTCGTGGGGCAAGAAGGCGATGGAGGAGGCCCAGAAGGAAGGGCAGACCCGCGTCGCGTACACCGCCAAGGGGTCGGGCTTCGACCACGTCCCCGAGCAGGGCGACCTCGACCTCGACCCGCAGGCGGCCTACTGCCACTACACCTGCAACGAGACCATCGAGGGCGTGCAGTTCAACGGCGAACCCGACACGGGCGGCGTGCCGCTCGTCTGCGACGCCTCGAGCGACTTCCTGCACCGCAAGCTCGACATCAGCCGCTACGGCATGGTCTACGCCTGCGCCCAGAAGAACGCCGGCCCCTCGGGCGTGACGATCGTCATCATGCGGAAGGACCTGGCCGAGCGCTCCGACGCCAACCTCCCCTCGTACCTGAGCTACGCGAACCACATCAAGGAGGAGTCGCTCGGCAACACGCCGCCGACCTTCGCGATCTACGTGGTCGACCTGGTCACCAAGTGGCTGCTGAACGACATCGGCGGCCTGGACAAGATGTTCGAGCAGAACAAGACCAAGGCGCTCAAGCTGTACGACGTGATCGACGCCCACAGCGACCTCTACAAGGGCCACGCCCAGCCGAGCAGCCGCAGCGTGATGAACGTCACTTTTAACCTGCCGTCGGACGAGCTGACCAGCAAGTTCCTCGGCGAGGCCAAGAAGCACAAGCTCGAAGCGCTGAAGGGCCACCGCTCGGTCGGCGGCATCCGCGCCTCGATCTACAACGCGATGCCGGTTGAAGGCGTCGACGCGTTGGCGTCGTTCATGAAGGAATTCGCCAAGAACGCTTAGGGGCATCTTCCGCTGCCAACCCGATAAAGCGCCGGGCCACCGGCCCGATCACCAACACCCAACCCGCTACCACGCACCACTGCCATGCCAAGCGTTATCGTCCTGGATGACTTGTCGCAAGAGGGCCTCGACCTGCTCGACGCCGCCGAAGGGATCACCTACGAGGTCCGCACCGGACTCAAGGGAGACGACCTCCGCCAGGCCCTCTCCGAGTTCGACGGCGCGATCTGCCGCAGCGGCGTCAAGCTGACGCCGGACGTGCTCGAGGGCCAGACCAAGCTGAAGGCCGTGGTGCGGGCGGGCGTCGGCACCGACAACATCGACAAGCCTGCCGCCACCCGCGCCGGCATCGTCGTGATGAACACCCCGGCCGGCAACACGATCAGCACCGCGGAGCACGCCTTCGCCCTGATGCTGGCCATGAGCCGCAACGTGGCCCCCGCCTACCAGAGCCTGCTCGAGGGACGCTGGGACCGCAAGAAGTTCATGGGCACGCAGCTCGCCGGCAAGACGCTCGGCGTGGTCGGGCTGGGCCGCATCGGCCTGGCGCTGGTCGAACGGGCCCAGGCGTTCGAGATGAACGTCATCGGCTACGACCCGTTCATGTCGGCCGAGCGGGCCGCTGAGCTCGGCATCGAACTGGTCGCCAAGGTCCCCGACATGCTGCCAAAGATCGACTACTTGTCGGTCCACACGCCGCTGACCGAAGAGACCAAGGACATGATCGACGCCGCCGCGCTGGAGATCATCAAGCCGGGCGCACGGCTGGTGAACGCCGCCCGCGGCGGGATCTACAACGAGGCCGCGTTGGTCGAGGGCCTCAAGAGCGGCAAGCTGGCCGGCGTCGCGCTGGACGTCTACCCCGACGAGCCGTGCACCGACAGCCCGCTGTTCGGCATGCCGGGCGTGGTCTGCACGCCGCACCTGGGGGCCAGCACCGAGGAGGCCCAGACCAATGTCGCGGTGGAGGCGGTCGAGCTGCTGACCGCGTTCCTGATGACCGGCGCCATCCGCTGTGCGGTCAACGTGCCGTCGGTCGACCCGAAGACGCTGGAGTCGGTCCGCGGGTACCTGGACGTCTCGCACCGGCTGGGCCGGATGGCGGCGGGCATCGCCCCCAGCGGGATCACCAGCTGCAAGCTGCACTACCGCGGCGAGGTCTGCGAACGCGACACCAAGCTGCTGACCTCGGCCTTCGCCGCCGGCCTGCTCGAGGGGGCGATGGAGGAGTCGGTCAACCTGATCAACGCCGAGACCCTGCTCCGCGACCGCGGCATCGAGGTGGTCGAGGAGTGCCGCAGCGACATGGGCGCGTTCCGCTCGTCGATCTCGGTCGAGGTGACCGCCGGCGGCGTCACCCGGCAGATCGCTGGCACACTGTTCGGCCAGAACATGCCCCGGCTGGTCGGCATCGACGACTACCGCCTCGAGGCGTTCCTCGACGGCTGCCTGCTGGTGTTCTGCCACAAGGACGTGCCGGGCATCATCGGGGGCATCGGCGCCGCGCTGGGCGGGCACAATGTGAACATCGCTCAGATGGCGGTCGGCCGCGCCGGCAACCAGCCCGGCGGCGGCGCCATCGGCGTGCTGAACCTGGACGGCGAGCCCCCACAGGCCGCGCTGGACGACATCCTCAAGATCAACGGCATCACCAGCGCCACCGTGGTGCACCTGCCGGCCGCCGGGTCGCTGCCCAGCTGGCTCGGTTGAGAGTCGGTGAGGCCTAGCGGCACGTGCCACGGTCCGCCTGCGGCTCCGTGGCCCCTAGGTCACTGCGGTCCCGGACTTAATGGACTAATCGTTAGAACCCCCACTGTGGGGGCTGCGTATTGATCGTAGCGCGCCGGGCCCGCGTGTCGTGGCCGCGCACTTCGTTTACAATGACCCGTTCCGCGTCGCCCCGTTTCTCTTCTCGGTGGGGCCGCAGGCAGAACCGCTCAGAATCCCGTACAACGGAACCCAGGTGACCCCGATGAACTCTCTTTGCAACCCGCTGCTGCCGGCCCTCCGACACGCCGCGGCCGTGGCGATCGCCGCGACGCTGCTGGCCGGCGCCGCGCAGGCCCAAATCACCAACGAGGCGCTCATCGGAGACGCCGTCTCGGACGCCGACTCCTCGCGCTACTCGGACGTCGGGAACGCTATCGAGCGCTACGGCAACCGCGACATCGTCGCCGCCCGCACCTTCCTCGAGACCGCCAAGCGGAAGAGCCCCAAGCTGCCGCCGGTCGCCGTGATGCTGGCCAAGATGCACGCCCTGGCGGGCAACTCCAAGGCGATCCGCCCGGCGCTGGAGGACTGCATCACCGAGGCCCCCGACGACCCCGAGCCGTACCTGATCCTCGCCGAGGAGGCGATCCGCGGCAACCGCACCATCGAGGCCGACGCGCTGTTCGACAAGGCGGTCAAGCTGATGAACGAGTTCGACAGCAACGCCAAGCGGAAGCGTGACTTCCAGATCCGCGCCTACAGCGGCCGCACCCGCATCGCCCAGGCCCGCAAGAAGTGGGACCAGGCCGAGTCCGACCTCAAGGCCCTGCTGGAGGTCGACCCGGAGAACGCCGCCGCGAACTTCGCCCAGGGGCAGATCCTGTTCGTGATGGAGCCGCCACGCGCCCGGGAAGGCCTGGCCGCGTTCGACAGGGCCCGCAAGCTCAACGACAAGCTCGACCACCCGTACGTGGCGGCCGGCAAGACCTTCGAGAGCCAGGGCAAGTCGAAGGAGGCTATGCAGTACTTCGAGGGCGCCTACAAGTCCGCCAAGGACGACGAGTCGGTGCTGGTCGCGTACGGCCAGGCGCTGCTCCGTGAGGACAAGGTCGAGCAGGCCGAGAAGGTCCTGGCGGCGGGTCTCAGCACGCACCCGGACTCCCCCAACCTGTGGCTGCTGCGCGGCGTCGCGGCCCGCATGAAGGGCGACCTCGACCAGGCCGAGAAGAACCTGATCAAGACCGTCTCGCTCGCGCCGGCCAACTCGGTCGCCTACGGGCAGCTGGCGCTGACCCTGATCGAGAGCTCTGTCGAAGAGACCAAGCTCCGCGCGCTGAGCTTCGCCGCGACCAGTCAGAAGCTGGCCCCGGAGAACCCCGACACCAACATCACGCTGGCGTGGTCGCTGTACGAGAACGGCCAGGCCCGCCAGGCGTCGAGCCTGCTGCAGAACCTGAAGCTCGGCAACATCGACCCCGACTCGACCCTGCTGCTGGCCAAGATCCTAATGATCAACAATCAGAAGGAAGGCGCCAAGAAGCTGCTGACGCAGGCCCTCGAGGACACGCGGCACATCTTTGTGAAGCGTGGCGAGGCCGAGAAGATGCTGGCCAGCCTGTAGCCGGCGAGCCGCTTCCCGAACGGGGTCTCGCCGCCGGAAGCCGGCTGCGCTCCCGACCGGGAAAGCCCAAGTAGAAATAAAAAGGTCGTGGCAGGTCGATCCGTCGTCCTGCCACGACCTTTATCCTGAAGCAAGACACACGCGAGCGTGTCTCGCCCTCCCGTTTCCTGGTTTTAAGTATCGGCCGGCCGGGTCGTTGGGGTGAGAGGAATCTTCCGGTTCTGGCGGGTTCGCATTATCCTGCGGTCGGTAGCGTGTTAATCTGTGACGCTTGCGGTCGCTGCGCAGGCGGCTGCTCAGCCCTGCGTTCATTCCTAACGGTTATGGCCGTGTGAGCTCCAGGCGCCCGTGTTCTGTCGCGGTGGTGTGTTGGGTCGTCTGGCCGTCGGGCCAGCGGACCGAGATCACTTCGACTGTCGCCGACTCCCCTAGCCCGAAGGCGAGCGCGCCGGTTGATTGTGACAGGTAGCCAGAACCGCTGTGGGTCTCAGCGGTTTGGGTCCTGCCGTCCGACGTTTTCAGCGTGACCCGCGCCCCACATGAGACCGGTTTTTCTTGGCTGCCACGGAGGTGGATCGTCAATACTCGGTTCTCGGCTGAGCCTCGGTTTTCAAAGGTCTTGACCTCGTCATTGTTGAGTGCGACGACCAGGTCGGGCCAGGCGTCGTTGTTCAAATCGACGATCGTCAGGCTCCGGGCGTCTCCCGGCGTGATTAGGCCGCTCTGGTCTGGCCAAACCGTGGAGAATCTTCCGTCGCCGGCTCCCGTGAGCAGCAGGCCAACGCCGCCGTCGGCGCGCCCGGTCTCGGGGTGCAGCGCGTAGTTGTTCTGGGCAAGGCAGAGGTCCGCGTGGCCGTCGCCGTCCAGCTCGGTCAGCCCGACGCCGAACGTCGGGGCGATCTGAGCAAGACGCGGCAACGGGGCGAATTGGAACTTGCCGGACCCGTCGTTGACCAGCACGCCGGACGCGAGGCAGTTCACCGACAGCCGTGTCCCCTTATTGAGTTGTGTGGGTGAAAAGACCGCGTCGAGCGGCGCGGACGCGAAATCCAGGTGGGTTGGGAACCGGTCTTCTATCAGCGGAGACGCCGCGGCGAGCGCTGACTTGCCCCGCGTGGGGAAGAGCACGCCGCGCTCGTAGGCGGCCTCGATCAGGACGTTGCGTCCGAGCCCATCTGGGTCGCCGTAGAACAGCTGCAACGGCTCCTCGCGGCTCGCTTGGTGCTTCGTGTTGAGCCCAGCATTGGCGACCACGTAGTCGATGTCTTGGTCGCCATCGAGGTCACGTCCGGCGATCGAACTCCACCACCCAGTGCGGCGTTCGAGCCCCGCTTCGCTGGTCCGCTCTTCCAGGCGACCCTCGACGTTCCGCCAGAGGCCTACCGGGCCCCACTCGCGTGTCACCAGCAGGTCGAGCCAGCCATCCCCGTCGGCGTCGGACCACAGGGCCCCGGTCACAAGCCCGGCTCTCGAGAGCCCCGGCGCTGCGGCGTCCGTCACGTCGACGAACCGCCCGCCATCGTTGCGGAGCAGCCGACTTGCCGGGGTTAGCGGGTGCTCGCCCGGGACAAGCCTGCCGCCGACAAAAAGGTCGAGGTCGCCGTCCCGGTCGTAGTCGGCGGCGACCACGCACCCGCTGCTGTCCCGCAGGTCGGGGAGCGTCCCTTCCGGCGCTCCGGCGAAATGGCCGCTTCCGTCGTTCAGGTACAGGCGGTCGCGGAGCTCGGGAGCGCCGGGGGTCTGGCCGTAGTCGCCGCTAGCAACGTAGAGGTCCAGGTCGAGGTCATTGTCGGCGTCGAAGAACAGGGCGCCCATGTCTTCGCTCGCCTTGCCGCCGCGGAATGGCTCGTGCCGCGCCATGAAGTCCCCGGTGCCGAGGTTGATCATCAGAACGCCGGGCGTGCCCGCTCCCTGGCCGAAGTAGAGGTCGTCATCGCCATCGGCGTCAACATCCCCCCAGGCGACGCCGGGGCCAAGCTGCGATAGTTTCTGTGGAAGCAGCGGCTGCACGCGGTAGTCGTCGAACGGCTTGTCGAAGTGGCGCAGCGGGGCGAGGGCGCGTGTCTGCTTGAACATCGTCGCCCGTGCCGGTTTGTCGGCGGGGCGGGACGCTCCCGCAGGTTCGGTGATCGTGTAGCATTGGTCCGCGTCCAGACCATGGAACTCCTGGACGCGCCCGCTGGGCCACGCGACTCTCAGGCTTCGGACCCGGGACTCGTCGCCCAGTCCGAAGTGGAGCAACGGTTCGTTGCTCGACAGGAACCCGGTCTGCGGACTCAACTCGCGGACCATCACGCCGGAGGCGGTCTCGATAGTGACTCTCGCTCCTATCCCGTAGGTATTGGCCCCGCCGCCTCGCAGGCGGATCAGCAGGCGGCGCCCGGCGGACGACTCATTCCGGTAGATGCTGACAGGTTCGTTCAAGTTCACGACGACCAGGTCGAGATCGCCGTCGCGATCGAGGTCGCCGTGCGCCGCGGCGTAGCTCATCCCGACGTGGTCGAATCCCCACGAGTGCGACGCATCCTCGAACCGGAGGTCTCCAAGGTTGCGGAACGCGCGGTTCTGTTCGGGGCGCGGCGGCGTGTCCTCGTACACGTCCCACATCGTGCGGCCGACGAGCATGTCCGTGCGGAAGGGGATGTCGGAGTCGTTGTAGCTCCGCGTCACGCCGTTGGTGATCGCGACGTCGAGGCGGCCGTCGTTGTCGTAGTCGGCGAGCTTGACGGCCCAGCTCCAGTCCGATTCGGCCAGTCCCGCCAGACGCGCGCCTTCCAGGAAACGGCCGGCGCCCGAGTTCACGTACAGGGCGTTCCGCATGACTTGCGGCGGGGGGCCCGAGACGGCGCGGAGCCGCTCGTCGGTGATCGCGCCCATGGTCGTCAGACGCGTGCGGCGACCAATGCCGGCCATGTCCACGACCATAAAGTCGAGGTGGCCGTCGTTGTTGATGTCTCCGACGTCGGACCCCATGGAGAACCATGGCGTGTGGGGCACGGCCTCTCGCAAGACGTCGGTGAAGGTCCCGTCGCCGTTGTTCCGGTACAGGTGATCCGGGTCGTTGAAGTCGTTGGCGACGTAGAGGTCCGGCGCGCCGTCATCGTCGTAGTCCCACCACGCGACCGACAAGCCGTTGCCAGGAGCCCCGACCCCTGCGTCTTGGGTCACGTCGGTGAACGAGCCGTCGCCGTTGTTCCGTAGCAGACGGTCTGGCCTGCCCACCTCCTCGATCCCGACTCGCCCGTTCGGCTGGCGCCAAAGCCCGTAGTACTTGCGGAACTGCGGCTTGATCTGCAGGCGGCCGCCGCGGGACTCGACCGGCGAGGCCGCCGGGCGCCCGCCCTCGCGGTAGTACCGGTTGGTAAGCACGTAGAGGTCGAGGTCCCCGTCGCCGTCGAAGTCGCAGAAAGCAGGCGTCAGGCACGCATCGACGCAGTCCAGGCCACGCTCCGCAGCGCCCTCGACAAACCGCCCGTCCCCCTGATTAAGATAGAGCTGGTTGGGAGAATCGTAGTTGCAGACGTAGAGATCGAGATCGCCATCGGCGTCGATGTCGACCATCGCCGAGCCCGCGCCCCAGGATTCGCCGCCCGAGACTCCCGCGCGGGCGGTCACGTCCTCGAATCTTAGGTCCCCGGTCTGCCGGTACAGCCGGTTGCCTCCCGGGCCGCTCGTGATGAACAGGTCGGGGCGGCGGTCGTTGTCCACGTCCCCGATCGCCACGCCGCCGCCCGCAAACCCCGAGTAGTACAGCCGCTTCATCGGGTGTGACGTGTCGGTCGGGTGGGTCATGTCCACGCCCGAAGCATTCGGATCTACTAGTCGGAAGAGGGGGCCGGAGCCCGCTGCGGCTGGCGCCAGGGGCTCGCCCTCAACGCCCGGGCTGTAGGCGGGGGAGCCCTTCGCACGCGAAGGCTCTGGGGCGTCGTCTTGGACGGGGGGCGATTGCGGCGGGTCAGCTTTGTGGCACCCCAGCAGGATCGTCAGGGCCGCGGCAATCCACAGTACGCGAGGACGGTCGGCCCGGGTGCTCGACGGTTCTTGCATTCGCAGCTCAGCGGCCATTGTAGTGGGAAAAAAAGAGCCCCATGACTGCGGCAGCCATGGGGCTCGTAGAAGTAGTCAGTCTTGCGTTGACGAGCGTTCTCGTCAACGACCGTACTAGCGACGACGCACGTAGCCACCTAGGCCAAGCACGCCGAGGCTCACCAGCGCCAGGCTGCCCGGCTCAGGCACGCCAACGATCTCAATGCCGTTAATCGGTGCGCGGAACGTGTTGGCGCCGCCCGACGTGACGTTGATCACATCGCCGGTAACGCCGGTGAACAGCAGGTAGTTCTCGCCCTCGACGAAGGTCGTGAACGGATCAGAGTCGGTCAGCGACTGGGTGACGCCGTTGACCGTCCACTCACCGCCGCGGGCTTGGTCGCTGTCGCCCTGGACGTAGACGTAGACGTTGTACGCCGGGTTCCCCAACGCGCCATCAACGCCGCTTACGGTAATGACCGGAGGGGTGAGGGGGTCATCGTCGTAGTCGAGATACCCGCTCATCAACTGGGCGTCGCCGCCGGCGCCCTGATCGCGGGCGCCGCTGCGCCAAGTGTTGGCGGAGGTCCACTCGACCGAGGCTGAGGTGGCTGCGCCGGAGCCGCTCATGAGGTCCATGGCAGAGCCCGTGGCCCCGGTGAAGTTGTTCCAGTTTTCCGTGCCAAGCACGCCTGCCGCTTGGGTGACCGTCGCGGTTGCGGTGTCCGGGTCGTCAGCGGCAAAATTTAGTGCGAGTGAGTCGGCGTGAACCGCGGAAGCAGCGGCGCCGAGCACTAGGAAAGAGAAGAGGAAGAGTACGCGTCTCATGAGACAAAGCCCTTTCAAAAAGAGAGACTACCAGGATGCATGGGCTATAAACCCGGAGCTAATTGGCTTCCGCCAGCTTGCCATGACGGCGCCGAGCGCAAGCATTCAGCAGCAGCACGCTAACTAAGACAAACGCCAAGAACAGCGGAGAAAAGTATTGGGGAGGACACGGGTTAGCGTCGCACCCACGGACCTGAGAACCCCGATGAGAATACACAGCAGCTTGCCCAGATTCAATTCGGTTTCTTGTTTTTCTTGGTTTTTTGTAGGATTATTCACGCTTTCAGTCAGGCAGCACGGTATCTCCAAAGTCCAACTCAGGCGGCACAACGGGCTGATGGAGGATTGAATCCGGCAGATTTCCTCCGCTCTTGCCCTCTGCCGATCGAAGCCGTTCTGCCTAGTGGAGCCTTCCTAGCCGCAGTTTGCTCATCATGAAGTGATACTCCTCCAACCGGGGGGCGGGGATTCGCCGACTCGGACGGGGGGCGGGGATTCGCCGACTCGGACGCGAGCCGCAACAAGCCCTGGTTTCGTCTTGCGGCTTTGTCAAACTGGGCGTGCCGATGTTCTGCCGAAAAGCGGACGCCACCACGACGCCTCGCTATCCAACCTGCGCTCGTAGCAGTTTCACAGGCCCTGCCAGGCGCCACGTTTCGACTCGTGACTCGGCGCTGCAGCGCGAGGGGGATGTGTGCTTCTTGACACCGCGTGATCGTGCATTGAGGGGGAACGCTTGTTTCGGACAGCTCGGAGGCCTATTTTGGTTGGGAAGGCGTGTCCCGCCCAGCCAGAGTTGAGTCGCCAGCAGTGCGTTTTGAAGCGGCGTTGCACGGGGTACAGTGCAGGCTCCGGACATTGCTCTCCTACGACAAGACACCAGTCGATCGCATGCTCAGTCACCGAGTCTGTCTCCTCGCCGCTTTCCTGCTCGCAGGTGCCGCCCCCATAGCGACGGCCCAGGGACCGGCGCGGCCCAACATCGTGATGGTGTTCATCGACGACATGGGCTGGGGCGACCTCTCGTGCTTCGGCGGCCAGGAGGCCGACCCTCCAGGACCGGAGACCGAGAACATCGACCGCCTGGCGGAAGAAGGAATCCGGTTCACGCAATTCTACGTCAACTCGCCGATCTGCTCGCCGAGCCGCTGCGCGCTGACCACCGGCCAGTACCCGCAGCGTCACAACATTACGTCCTACCTGGCCAGCCGCCGCGAGAACAAACGCCGCGGCGTGGCCGACTGGCTCGACCCCAAGGCGCCGACGCTCGCCCGGGCGCTGCAGGAGGCGGGCTACGCCACCGGCCACTTCGGCAAGTGGCACCTCGGCGGTCAGCGTGACGTCGGCGAGGCGCCGCTGATCCTCCGCTACGGATTCGGCGAGTCGCTCACCAACTTCGAGGGCCTCGGCCCCCGCGTGCTGCCGATGTGCGACCCGCACAACGGCAAGCCGCCGCACCCGCACGCGTTGGGTTCCGACAACCTGGGCCGCGGCCCGATCTTCTGGCGAGACCGCGCGTACGTCACCGAGGAGTTCACCAAGGCCGCGATCAACTTCATCCGCGCCGCCGAGCACCGCGGCGAGCCGTTCTACGCGAACGTCTGGCCGGACGACGTGCACTCGCCGTTCTTTCCGCCCGAGGCCCTCCGCGGCGACGGCGGCAAGCGCAAGCTGTACCACGGCGTGCTCGACGCGATGGACCAGCAGCTCGGCGAGCTGTTCGACTACATCCGCGAGCGGCCGAGCCTCCGCGACAACACGCTGATCCTGCTCTGCAGCGACAACGGCCCCGAGCCGGGCGCCGGCCGAGCCGGCCCCTACCGCGGCGTGAAAGGCACGCTGTACGAGGGGGGCGTCCGCTCGCCGATGATCGCCTGGGGCCCCGGCGTGCTCGCCGAGGGCGTCCGTGGCGCGGTCAACGAGAGCTCGGTCTTCGCCGCGTTCGACATCGCGCCGAGCGTGCTCGCGCTCGCCGGCGTCGACTCGCCGATGCTCGAGCAGTTCGACGGCGAGCCACTGCCGGGCGTGCTCCGCGGCGAGTCGCAGGAGTCCCGCAGCGCGCCGCTATTCTTCCGCCGCCCGCCCGACCGCAACAACTTCGCACGCTTCAAGGACCTGCCCGACCTGGCGGTCCGCGAGGGCGACTGGAAGCTGCTCTGCGAGTACGACGGCACGGCGCCCGAGCTGTACGACCTCGGCTCCGACCGCGGCGAGGGGAACAATGTCGCCAGCGACTACCCCGAGGTGACTCAGCGCCTAACCGACGCCGCCCTCGAGTGGAACGCGTCGATGCCGACCGACCGCGGGCCGGAGCTGGAGTAGCTAGCCTCTAGCGAAAGTCGCTCGGGCGGAAGCCGTTGTAGGCCTTGTTGTACCAGTCGTCGCGGCGTTTGAAGTACTGGTACTCGCCGGCGCTGATGCCCGAGTAGCCAGCCGGCACGCCGTTCACGATCACCACGGGCTTGGCGACTACCACCGGCCGCACGACCACCGGCCTCACAAACGCCCGGCGGCGCCAGCCCCAGCCGGCCTCCGCGTCTTGGGCGAGAAACGACAGCGCGAGAGCCGCGACGGCGGCGGGCAGCAGGAGATTGCGGGTGGGCATCGGTGGGTTCTCCGGGCGTGGTGGCGTTTCCGCCCTGATTGGGCGTTCGACTCCTTGTACGCTGGCTCCCGCGAGGTGTTACCGGGGGAAGGAAAAAACTGGTCCCAGCCGCCGAGACCCTTCGGGGCGGGGTCAGTCGGCGCGGAGTTGCTGCTGCAGCTGCTCCTCGGCGGCGAGCAACTCTCCATCGCTTGGCAGGGTGCTGATGTCGAGCTCCCCCCGTTCTGCCGCCTGGAGTAGATCGACCACCTCCTGAGCGAGCTGCTCATCGAGTGCATGCGTGAAGCAGGGGACATCTTTCAGGCGGTCCATCTTGACCTGTTTGAGCCGTGCCCTCGCCGTGTCGAGCGGGCTGCGGTCGTAGTCGTCCCGCAGCTCGATGTCAGCGCCGTGTCTGAGCAAGAGCTTTGCATAGTGGGGCCAATTGTTCTGAGCCGCCTTGTGCAGGGCGGATTGGGCGGACGGAATGAAGGGGTTGGCATTCCCTGGGGGAGTCCTGCTGTCGACGTCCGCCCCCGATGCCAGCAGCTTCAGCACCATCTGCATGTGCAAGGAGTCGCGATTCGGCAAACTCATCAGAGCGGGCAGAGGGCGATCACGCCCGCCAAAGTTCGGGTCGGCGCCGCGGTCGATCAGCATGTCAACAATCGATTGGCTGCGATTGATGATTGCGTACTTGAGCGAGATTTCGAGGTAAGAGTCGTTGCTCTGAATCGGCAAATCGTTCAAGACGACACCTGCTTCTATTGCCGCCCTCGCCGCCTCAAGATCATTCTCATGGATGGCCTCCAGGAGTGGGTCCACCACGCCGCCACGCTTGTCGGCTTCCGCGATTGCCTTCGCCGCGCGTGCTTCCGCCTCGGTGGGCTTGTAGTAGGCGAGGTCGACCCGCTCGATGGCGTCGGTGGCCTCTTCGTCGGGGTTGTAGGCGTGCACTTCCAGCGGGGTTCCGTCCGCGGGGAAGATGGCCTGGATGAATGTCAGGTAGGCGTCCTGCTCGCGGAGGAAGCGGTCGAGGAATTCCCACTCCGATTCGTAGTCCGACCAGTCGATTTGTTCCTCGTCCCGCAGCAGCGAGCTGAAGCTCGTGCCCTGCATCCGGTCGGACTCGTCGTGCACCTCGGGGTCGATCTCGACGCCGCCGTGGAACCACTGCCCGTCCGATTCGAACGCCTCGACGCACTCGCCGCGGTCGTACAGCGCGTAGTAGACCACGCCGGACACGCTCTCCTCGCCCGCGTGCAGCACCGGCCCGCGGAGCTTCTTGCTCCACTTCATCATCGGGCTGTCGCCCCGCGGCCGGCGCCCCGTCGCGTACACCCACGGCTGCCCCTTGAGCTTCACCAGTGCGAGCACATCGGCCGTTGGACGCGGCAGATCGTCGCCGCGGGACAGAGCATCCCGTTCGACGCGCTCGAAGCCGCGGTCCTTCTGCAGCATCGCGGCGACCTTGTCGATGTCGGCCTTGATCAGCACCTGGTGGGCCTTGAAGAACGTGGCGTCGCACAGCCCGCGTCGTTCTGCCAGCGGGGTGGCGAGCACCGGGTTGCCCTCGCCCGAGGACTGCATCGACTCGTCCGCACGGCGGGCGCCGAACTCTTCTAGTATCTCAATGATTGGCGAAATTCGATTGAGCTCAGAGCTGGAGTTCTCGAATGCCTCGGCGAACCGAGTCTTGTCGCGTTTGGCTCTAGCTAGAATATCCTCATGTTGATCGCGTTGGGATAACGCGACATCCAGCGGCGTGCGGTAGCCATCGCAATGGTTGACGTTTGCCCCGTGCTCAAGCAACCACCGGACAAAGTAGGGCTTGCCGTAGCTGACCGCCGAATGCAGTGCTGTCTGGCCTTCGCGGCTTCGATGATCTACTCTGGTGCCGGCCGCAAGAAACTCCTCCGCCATGGAGACAACTTCGGATTGATCCTGGTCTTTTGAGACAAGCAGCGAGAGCAGCCCGCTTTCCCCGTCCACTTCGGAAACGCCCATTCCGAGTCGGAGAAGATAGCGCGCAGCCTGGTAGTTGTCATGCCATGCTGCTACGTGGAGCGAATCGCTGCTCCAAAGAGCGGCAGTAAGCGGAGACCCCAGCTCAACCAGGCGAACAACCAGGGGCATGTCGTGGTGCTCAATCGCCTTGGCGAGCGGCAGCGAGTTGTGGGGCTTGGCTCCTAGATCAAGGAGACTCGCGATTAACGGTAAAGCCTCGGCGGAGTCGATGATCGCTGCTGCAATAATTGGGATGCTGAGAGTCTTGGCCGGCGGATCGGGATTGGAGCCGGCGTCTAGCAGTCGATTGATAATCTCCCAGGCATGTTTATCGATTGCCTGAGTCAGGATCGGAGCTCCGGCCGCGTCCTTCGCGTCCAGGTCAGCGCCGGCGGCGATCAGTCGCTCCGCGAGCTCGACATGCTTCCAGCGGATCGCGAGCATCAGCGGCGTCTGCCGCAGGCTGTCGGCCAGGTTGACGTTGGCGCCGGCGTCGAGCAGCAGGTTGGCGACCTCGAAGTGCCCCTCGCTAATCGCCGCCATCAGCGGCGTATTATCGTACGGCCGGCCGATTGCCTCGGCGGCGTACTTGACGCTTGCTTCGCTCAGCAGCCCCCCGAGCGACTTCAGCTCCTGCTTGGAGAGCGGTTCGCCCTGCTCATTGATGTCGTGCCCCGCGGCGATCAGCGACTTGACCGCTGACACATCCCCAATCGATGCTGCGTGCTGCAGTGGAAGGTTGCCCATGCCGTTGACCTCTGGCTCACGGAGCGATCACGAGCCAGTATCATAGCCGAACGCGGCACGGGCGCTCAGGTGGTGTTTGAACGTCTGCGTCCGCACGCCGTGGATTTACACTGCCGATTGGAATCGCCACCGCTGAAGAATCGACAAGAAGCCGAGCGTCAGCAGCACCGCGGCCCCCGGCTCGGGGACCAGGTCGGCCAGCACGGCCGCGTGCATCCGCGACGCCATGTCGTGCAGGTTGGCGAACCGGGTGGTGTCGGTCGAGAAGGTGAACACCAGGCCCTCGGAAGCGTCGATCCAGCTGTGGAAGCCGCGGGCGCCGCCCGCCATTGCGTTGGCCGGCGGCCCGAACCGATCGAGTTGGTCGAGCCACACGCCGATGCCGTAGCGGTTGTTCTCGACCGGCGAGGCGGCGATCGGCTGCGCGTCGCTGGTCTGTCGGGTGAGCATCTCGCGGGCGGACGCGACCGACAAGATCCGCTGCCCCGTCGTACGATCGACGCCGTCGTTGAGCAGCATGTCCATCACGCGGCCAAAGTCGGCGGCGGTTGACTCGATGCCGCCGGCGACACGCGGGTTTGCATCGCTGGCGATGTAGAACCGGGTTTCGGCGAGCTGCATCGGGGTCGCGATCCGCTCGTCGAACAGGTCGATGTACGGCATGCCCGCGGCGACCTCCATCGCGGCGCCGGTCGCCTGCATCGACAGGCCGCCGTAGCCGAAGGTCGAGCCGGGCGGGCCGTGCTCCAGCGGCATCTGGGCGATGACGTTGGCCGCCTGGTTGAGTGTGATGTTCGGCGCCAGCAGCACCGCGCCGCCGACATCCTCGGCCGGCAGGCCCGAGGAGTGCGAGAACGCCTGGCGGACGGTGATGTCGCGGTACCCGGGCTTGTCGAACGACGGCAGGAAGTCTGCCAGGCGGCTGTCGAGCGAGAAGCCGGACTCGCCGCTGTCGACCAGCGACATCACCAGCGCCCCGCTGAGCGTCTTGGTGCTGCTGTCGACCTTGGCTGGCTGGCCGAGTGTCCAGGAGCCGAACGCCCGGTGGTACAGCACCTGGCCGTCCTGCATCAATTGGATCTCGAAGCCGGGCACGGCCTCGTCGACGCCAATGCCGGCCAGCGTGGCGTTTGCCAGCGTCGTCAGCCGATTGAAATCCTGCGCAACCGCCTCGTGGCTGCTCAGAACGAGCAGCAGAACTACCATCACCCTCATAAGACCGACTCCGGTAAGACTATTCTCGTCCAAGTCCGCTGCAGGCGCCCGCTCGTGGGGCTGCCTAGCGACGAGAATTAGTTGTCGGTCACCGTCCCAAAGGGGACAGTGTTTCGGTCAGATTCTTAAGAAAGGCGGCTCCGCTGCTCTTGCGAGCTGATGCCTCCAGACGCAAACTCCGGTCAACGGCCGAGGAACCCGCCCTTGGCGGCTGGGTTCACGCCGACCGATCCGCCCCCGCCGCCGCCGAACATCGGTGAGGGGAGGTTGCCGAGCGTGACGACCCCTTCGGCTTCGATCGATTCGAAGTTCCCTGCGCGGTGGCGACACGCGTCCGGCGGAGTCGGCTGGCAGCCGCAGCAGTCGTTCGGGAACAACGCGTGGGTCAGGCAGGGGAGGTGGTAGTGCCCGCCCACGCAGCCGACGCGGTACTCGTCGGGTCCGTAGTTGACGTTGTGCGTCCGCATCGGGTCGGTCGATGGCAGCGGCACGCCGTTGGTGAACGTGGTGACCGGGTCGAGGCAGTGCGGCATCCAGGCGCTCGACAGCGTAGCGAGCGGGCCGAACACTAGCAGCAGGGTGCTCAATAACGAGGGAAGGCGGGCGATCACGGCGGGGCTCTCCTTGCACAGCGGGGGAGGGCGTCTGGCCGGGGTCCTGTAGCCAGACGGGCGCGTGGCGCGCCGCTCAAGTATTCCCGCGCGTCAAGCGGTCGGGCCACCGTTCGGCGTCGGGCCGGCAGAAACTAAGGGCGCCCAACCCGCCTGGTCGGCAGGGCCCGCAGGGTTTCGCAGGTCGGCGCCGGTAAGGTTGACCGAGCCGGCAGCATCATTGGAGACCTTCAACGGCCACGCTCACTCGCCCAGCTCGATCTCGGGCCAGCCGTCCTGCCACGTGATGGGGCGCACGCGGAGCTTGGGACGGCCGCGGTCCTGCAGGTCGTAGGCGTGCATCACGAGGTAGTCGACGCCGTCGAACGTGTAGGCCGAGGGGTGCCCCGCGGCGGCCCAGTTTTGGCCGTCGCCGGCGGCGACCAGCGTGCCGCCGCCCCGGCTGAGGAGCTTGCCGTCGCGATCGACGTACGGTCCGCGGATGTTGTCCGCGCGGCCGACAATCACCTTGTACGTGCTGCGGACGCCGCGGCAGCAGCGGTCCCACGAGGCGAACAGGTACCAGTGGTCGCCCTTGCGGAACAGGAAGGGCGCCTCGATCGCGCCGTTCTGCATCGTGCGGTTCCGCTCGAGCTGCTCGGGCGTGTAGAGCCGTTCGTAGTCGAGCTCCGGGTTCGCCGCGTCGCCCGCGTCGCGGTCGTCGACGGCGAAGTCGCGCGGCCGCGCGGCCAGGGTGCGCCACTCCTCGCGCGGCCCGGTGACGACGCTCTTCAAGTCGGGCGTGAGCTTGACCAGCTTCAGCCCGCGCCAGAACGATCCGAACGCCATCCACGGCGTGCCGTCGGCGTCGATGGCGACGCTCGGGTCGATGGCGTTCCACAGGTCCCGCCCCGGGACCGAGCGAATCACCACGCCATGGTCCTGCCACTGGTAGTCGGGGCTTTCGGCGTCGAGCGTCGTGTTCGTGGCGACGCCGATCGCCGACGTATTCCGCCCGAACGCCGACGCCGAGTAGTACAGGCAGTAGGTCCCCTCGTGCTCGAAGATGTCGGGCGCCCAGAGGTCGCCGCCGAACGCGGGCACGTAGTCCTTGATCCAGGCCGGGGGCTCTCGGAACACCGCGGGCGCGTTCTGCCACGACTGCAAGTCCTTTGACGACTGGACCGTGATGCCGCGGCCGGTGCCGAACAGGTAGTAGGTGTCGCCCTGCTTCGCGATCACCGGGTCGTGCACGATGACGCTTCGGTCTTGGGCGTGCGCGGCGGTGCAGGCGAGGGCGAGGAGGACTAGCGCTAGGAGCGAATGAGTGCGTGGCATAGTGGGACCAGCTACGGGACCATCAGAGGAGTTTTGAGCGGTTTAGTGTGGCAGAACGCCACGCGGCTTACGTGTGCAAGCCGCGTCGGTTTATGATGTCGGTCCTCACCCCAGCCACCAGTACTCGGCGCCTGCCGATGGCGTATCGGACCAACATGATGAACAACAACGCCCCCGCGATCGTGGCCGACGTAATCAGGCGTCGCAGAACCGAGAAGGTCCTGTGCGAAGTCGACGACCACCAGCCGGTCCCGCCAGAGGTCGCCGCGGCCCACAAGCCAACCGTGCTCGCGGCGATCGAAACCGCCGGCTGGGCGCCGTTCCACTTCCCTCGCCAGCAGCAGGGGCCTCGCCAGCAGGACGGGCTCGCCGAGCCGTGGCGGGCGCACGTGGTGTGGCCGAAGGACCTGAGGCCGCTTGCGCTGTTCCTGCGCGACGAGCTCAAACTCACGAGCAAGGAGCCAAGCCTGGTGGCCGGCGCCAGCGCGCTGGTCCTGGTCACCTGGTTGCCAGAGTTCCACGACCCGCGGGCGGCCGAGAGATCGGGCCTTGACCCCGAGCAGCAACGTATCCGCGACGAGGAGCACCTGGCGGCCGCGTCGGCAATGGTGCAAAACCTGCTCCTGCTGCTGACGGCCCACGGCATGGGCACCTACTGGTCGAGTGGCGGCAAGCTGCGCGGCGCCGAGGCGTTCGAGTACCTGGGCATCCCCGCCGGCGAGCGCCTGCTGGCCGCGGTGTTCGTCGAGTACCTCGAGATGATGTCCGACTCGAAGCAACGCAAGCCGGGCGCGCTGCGCGACAAGCGAGGTTCGGCATGGATCCGCGAGGTGAAGCTCGCGTAGCCCGGCGGGCGACTGCCTACGCCGCCTTGCCGATCCGCCCGTCGGGCGACTGCAGGTGGAACAGCGACAGCAGCTCGTCGCGGGACAGGCCGTAGCTGCGGGGGGCGGAGGTGTCGTTGAAGACGCTGTCGAACAGCTCCCGCTTCTGGGCGAGGATCTCGTCGATGCGCTGCTCGATCGTGCCCATCGCGATGTAGCGGGTGACGGTGACCGCGCCCTTGGCGCCGATGCGGTGCGCGCGGTTGATCGCCTGGTCCTCGACCGCCGGGTTCCACCAGCGGTCGAACAGGAACACGTACTCGGAGAACTGCAGGTTGAGCCCGACGCTGCCGGCGCCGTAGCTCATCAGGATCACCGAGCACTTCGGATCATTCTTGAAGCGGTCGATCACGCCGTCCCGCTTGGCGTGCGGCACGCGGCCGTGGTACTGGGCGGGCGAGAACCGCTCGAGCCGCTCGGCGATCTTGTCGATGGTCTCGACCCACTGGCTGAACACGATCGCCTTGCGGCCGCTGGCGGCGACCTCCTCGAGCTCGGCCTCCAGTCGCTCGAGCTTGCTGCTGCTCTTGGTGGCCGGGTCGAAGTTGCAGATCTGCTTGAGCCGCAGCACCAGCTCGAACACGTGCCGCAGCGTGATCGACTGCCCCATGCCCTCCAGCTCCAAGACGCCGTTCTGCTCGGCGTTCTGGTAGGCGTCCCACTGCTCGGGCGTGAGGTCGATGTACTCGTCGCGGACGATCTTGGGGGGCATGTCGGTCATCACCTGGTCCTTGGTGCGACGCAGCACGCTGTCGCCCACGGCCGAGCCGATCTGCCGCGCCGACTGCCCCAGCCGCAGCTTGCCGGGCGACACGAACTCGAAGATCCCGACCAGGTCGTCCAGGCTGTTCTCGATCGGAGTGCCTGTCAGCGCCCAGCTCCGCTTGCGGGGCACGCCGCGGACCGCGCCGGCGGTCGCGCCCGAGCGGTTCTTGATCCGCTGGGCCTCGTCGGTGACGACCAGGTCGTAGGCCTCGGACTCGTGGATCTGCTGGGCGTCGCGGACAGCGGTCTCGTAGTTGGTCATGGTGACCACGGCCGACGAGTTGTCCCACGCCCAGCGGCGTTTCTCGGTGGCGCCCTCGATCGTCACGACCGACAGCTCGGGCGCCCACAGGGCGAACTCGCGGCGCCAGTTGGTGATCAGCGGCTTGGGGCAGATCAGCAGCACCCGCCGCACCTGGCCGCTGTGCGCCAAGAGGCGGATGGTGGTGATGGTCTGCATCGTCTTGCCGAGGCCCATCTCATCGGCCAGCACGGCCGACTGCCGCGGGTACAAGAACGCGACGCCGTCCAGCTGGTACGGGAATGGATGGAACGGGAACCGCAGGCTCTTGGCCGCCAGCAGCGACTCGAGCGGCGGCTGCAGCAGGTACTGCAATCGGTCGGAGAGCTTGACGATATCGCGCGGCGGCCGGATGCGGGTGTGCTTCGAGGAACCCTTTGATGAGCGGCGTGGCTTCTCCAATGAAGCGTCGCGGCTCTGCCGCGCGGGGAGCTCGGGAGTCGGCCGCCCCGCTACAAACGCCTCCCCCTCCGGCAGCAGACAGCCGCTGGTGCGCACCCGTGGCGCGCCGACCATCACCGAGGCGACCGGCGGCGGCGCGATCGAGATCGGGTCGCCGCCGACGAACCGGCCAGCGCCGACCGTCATTAGCAGCTGATCGGCGTCAAAGCTCCAGACCTGCGGCGCCGCGGGGTGAGTGGGCTCAGGCGGCGTCACTGGCGGGGGCCTCCTGCACGCTGAGTCGCTGCGCCTCGCGGACCGCTTCTTGGACCCGTTCGAACGGCTCGGCGAGCTCCACGTGGTTGACCAGCGCGTCGAGCAGCGCGTCGATCTCGGCGACCGCGGCGTCCGAGTCGCCCCCGGCGATCAACCGCGGCGCGGGCTGGGCGTCGTCGGTCGGGGGCGCCAGCAGCATTGTCGGCACGCCGGCCGCCGGCGGGGCGGCCGCCGGGTCCTGCACCAGCAGCACCGTGGGGGTGATCTTGGCGGTCTTGAGCAGCGTGGTCGCGATCAGCTCGCCGCACAGGTGCGAGCGGAGCGTCGTGCCGAACAGAATCTCCTGCGCCCGCGTAACAGCCAACGGAGTCGAGCAGTGGAACTCCAGCGGCCGCCCGCTGGCCGAGATGACGAGCAGGCCGCCGGCGAAGCCGAGCTGGGGGTCTTCGAGGACGGCCAGGTACCCCACCGTGGGGGGCCGGCGTCCGTTGTTCGTGACATTCATCAGTCGTAGGGCTTCAAAGGAGCAGAGCAAGTAGCCGTCGGCGCCAGCACAGCGGTGGTAATCGACCGCACGCACATTTCAAGCATCGGGAGCCGATACGGACAGACTTTAGCAGTCGCTGCGACCGGCGCGATCGGAGGCAAATCAGGGGGAAGTACCGCCCCGATTAGCGGCGAAACGCTGGATTCCGCAGGCGCCCTCCGTTAAAGTAAGGACTTGAGCGAAAAGGCGAGTGTTTGCGTCAACAAGCCATTTTGAGCAAAAGATCGGCCTTAAAGCAGAAGCCCGATTCCAGAGACAAGCCGCAGAGACCAGCCGGCAGTGCTGTCGCCGACAGCCCGCCCCGGTTCGACCGTGTGCCGCCCCTGGCCCCGCTGGGCCAGACGCATGCCCGCAATCCGGACCGGCCGCGCCGCCGACCGAACAACCGACAAACTCGAGTCGAAATCTAAGGAAGCCGCCCCGATATGGCAGAGAACAAGCAACCGCTTGCCCCGCTCTTCTCGCAAGTCGATGTTTCGACCGGCTCGCCGACCCAGGCGTCGCTCCCCCCCGGGGAAGAACAGAACGAGCTGCTCCGCGAGGTGCTCTCCGCGCAGGACCGCACCAACGAGCTGCTGGAAGAGTTGGTCGGCGCGATGGCCGCCCAGCACAAGCAGCGGTCCAACGAGCTGAACCAGTGGAAGTCGGCCAACCCGCGGCTGGCCAAGCGGTGCCGCAAGGCCGCCGAGGCGCTCAGCCAGGTTCAGGTCGAGTACCTCGACCGCATGACCGAAGAGATCATGGACAACCGCGAAGACCTGGTCTACGGCGAGTTCATGCTGAGCGAGTTCATCGACCGCTTCGGTCCCCGCCTGGCCCACCTCAACGGCGTGATCCAGGTGCTGGCCCAGCTCAGTGCCAACAGCAGCAGCGACGAGGCCGACGCCTAGCGACCGTTGCCGGCACGTCAAGAATTCAAGTCAATCACAACGCCCTGACGCCATCGTCAGGGCGTTGTTTTTTAGGTGTTGCAACCAGCTTGCGGAATCCGCTTTTCCCCAGCCCATCCCGCCAGGGATGCGACCCCGCAGACCAAGGTGCTGGTCCCACCCCTCGCGGCGTGGGCTGGGTGTAGCGGCGGGCTCCTCCCCAGCCCGTTGTCACTCGCTGCCCGGGCGACTATGGTTGCAAGACTACCGAGTCTCCTATTCCCTGGATCCTCCCTACCGGCGCCACCCATGTCCGACGCGAACCTGCAAGCCGCGGTTGACCAAGCCCAGCAAGACCTCGACGCCCACACGGTCGAGACCGTCGCCTGGCACTTCAACGACGCCACCGGCTGCCCGTTCTGGCTCGAGAAGAAGCGGGAGCTCAAGTTCGACCCACTCACCGAGATCCAGTGCTTCGAGGACCTCAATAAGTTTCCGGACTTCGAGGACGAGTGGCTCCGCGGCGGGCCGGTCCGCCGGTGGGTGCCCCAGGGCCTGGCCGACCAGCCGGTGTACGTCTTCGAGACCGGCGGCACGACCGGCGTCCCCAAGAGCCGCATCGCCATCGACGACTTCCGCACCGACTACTCGAATTTCTCCGACACGCTGCCGGACCAGTACTTCCCGCCCGGCAGCAACTGGCTGATGCTTGGCCCCAGCGGTCCGCGACGGCTGCGGCTGGCGGTGGAGCACCTGGCCCAGCACCGCGGCGGCATCTGCTTCTGCATCGACCTCGACCCGCGGTGGGTCATCAAGCTCATCAAGAAGGGCTGGATGGATCACCTCGAGGAGTACAAGAAGCACTGTATCGATCAGGCGATCACCGTGCTGACCGCCGGGCACGACGTGAAGTGCATGTTCGGCACTCCTAAGCTGATCGAGTCGCTCTGCCTGGAGCTCGAAGAACGGGGCACGAGCCTGGCCGAGGTCGGCGTCACCGGCATCTTCTCCGGCGGCACCGAGTTCACGCCGCAGTGGACCAAGTTCTGCGTCGAGGAGCTGTTCGGCGGCCCACCCGAAAAGTCTGGCGTGTACATGACACCGACCTACGGCAACACCCTGATGGGCCTGGCGTGCAGCGAGCCGGTCACGGCGGAGAACAAGTACAAGATTACCTACCACGCGCCACAACCACGCGCCGTGCTGCAGGTCGTCGACTTCGACGACACCGACCGCGTGGTCCCCTACGGCGAGACCGGCCGCTCGAAGCTGACCACGCTGACCAAGGAGTTCTTCGTCCCCGGCTTCCTCGAGCGGGACGAGGGCGAACGCGAGCAGCCGTGCGCCGCCTACCCCTGGGACGGCATCTCCGGCGTCCGCCCGTTCAGCCGATTGGCCGGCGGCACGACCGTTGGGGTCTACTAGGTCGGGAGCAGTCGTCGAGTTCGCTCCTCAAGCACTCACAGCCCCGGGCGGAAGCCCGGGGTTTTTTATGGCCAAACGCCCAAGTCGCCGCCGGCCGCCCGCATAGAATCCCGCCCCGGCGTCGACTACCATAGGGGCTCACGCACCTTCTTGATGACGCAAGGCAGAACCCGCGTCCCGCAACCTCACCGACGAGTCCCGCCCGATGAAACTGCTGCCAGTGATGCCCGCGTTGCGCTCCCGATTGGCGTTGTCGATGGTCGCTTGCCTCGTGCTGGCCGTGGCCCCAATCGCCGCCGCCCAGCAGCAGGCGAAGCCGGCCGAGAACGAGTCGACCGAGGCGATCTACCAGCGGTTCTGTGCGTCGTGCCACGGGAAAGACCTGACCGGCGCGGGCGCCCAGAGCATGGTGGACGGCGTCTGGCAGTTCGGTTCCGGCAACGGGTCGCTGTTCCGCAACATCAAGTTCGGCATCACCTCGCGCGGCATGCCGGAGTACCAGCACGCGTTGAGCGACCGCCAGATCAATGATCTGGTCGGCTTCATTATGAAGGCCCAGGACCGCGCCGACGTTGAGCCGCCGCCGCTCCCCGAGAAGCTCGAGACCCGGCACTACGACGTCGGCGTCGCTAAGTGGATCGACGGCGGACTGCAGGCGCCGTGGGCGCTCGTGTTCATCGACGACCACCGGGCGATCATCTCCGAACGACCCGGCCGGCTCCGCATGGTGACCGACGGCAAACTTAACCCCGAGCCTGTCCGCGGCACGCCCAATTGCCTGCCGGAGGGGCAGGGCGGCTACATGGACGTCGCCCTCGACCCCGACTACGCCAACAACGGCTGGGTCTACCTCAGCTACAGCGACCCCTGGACGAACGACCAGGGCAAGGTGCTGTCGATGACCCGCGTCGCCCGCGGCAAGATTGTCGACAACGAGTGGACCGAGTCGCAGGACGTCTACCGGGCGGCAAACGAGGCGTACTCCGACACCCGGCACCACTACGGCAGCCGCATCGCGTTCGACCACGAGGGGCGGATGCTGCTGGGCGTTGGCGAGCGTGGCGCCCAGGATCTCGCCCAGGACCTGCAACGCCCCAACGGCAAGATCCACCGCGTCTGGCCCGACGGCCGCATCCCCGACGACAACCCCTACGCCGACGGCAAGCAGGGGCTCAAGACCGTCTACTCTTATGGTCACCGCAACCCGCAGGGCCTGGCCGTGCACCCCGAGACCGGCGAGATCTGGGAGACCGAGCACGGCCCGATGGGGGGCGACGAGGTCAACCTCGTCCTCAAGGGCGAGAACTACGGCTGGCCCCTCGCCAGCTACGGCATCAACTACGACGGCAACATCATCACCGAGAACATGACGCTCGAGGGGACGCGGCAGCCGGTGTCGTACTGGGTGCCGTCGATCGCGGTGTGCGGCACGCGGTTCTGCGTCGGCGACGAGTTCCCCCGCTGGCAGCACAACCTGCTAGTCGGCGGCCTCGCCTACGAAGAGCTCCGCCGGCTGGTAGTCGCCCAGGGAAGAGTGCTGCACCAGGAGGTGCTGCTGAAGAACGCCGGCCGCGTCCGCGACGTCGCCTGCGACCCCAGCGGCGCCGTCTACGTGGTGCTCAACAACCCCGACATCGTGCTGAAGCTGACGAACCTCGGCCGCGCGCTCCGCCAGTAGACAGCAGTCGGCGGCCAGCCGGTGGCGCCTTCGCGGGGCTACTTGCCCTTCGCGTCGTGCTCGTCGTTTTCGGGCTCTTGCTTGACGGAGTCGAGGTCGCCGGCTGGCAGCTTGCTGCTGGCGATCAGCTCGGCGTAGGTCGGGCTGTTCTCGTCGTCGGGGTTAGCCTTCAGTCCGCCGACGTCCAGCAGCGCCTGGACGATCTTCTCCTCGTCCTTGCGGTCCTTCTTGGTGAGCTTGCCAACGAAGGCCTCGCCGTAGGGGTTGTTGTTGTGTTTCTTCTTGCCCTGGTGGCAGATGTTGCACTTGGCCTTCTTGCGGCACATCTTTACAAAGTCGGCGTCTGGGTGCTCGTCGAGGTACATCTCGACGAAGGCGTCCTGAAACTGCTTGTAGGCCAGAACGGAATCGGCCGCCAGGAAGAGGCCGAACGCGGACGCTAGGATCACCAGTCGCTGAGTGGGTAACGCAAACATAACGCTGCCTGTCTCGAGTGCTGCGAATAAGGAGGGCGATACGCCGCGGGCCAGAGGGAAGGTTGACTCTGGAGCCCTGCGAGCAGGGTTTATCCCCAGTATTGTCGCCTGCCCGCAAACCGCCGGTCAAGCGCGGGCCCCAGGGCGCATCGGCGGTCGGCGGCGGCTTCGCCAGCGGGCGCGTGAATTTGACGGGTTTTTCAGGGCGTTGGGGCAAAGAGCTAAGCGCCACCCCTTAAAAAGAACGTAGCTCGCGGCCGGCGCGACCGTTAGATTTAGATGCGATGTCTCCCGTCGCGTTTCCAGCCGCCCTGACCACCGACCGGCTCGTGCTGCGGCCCTTCGTCCTCGACGACGCCGAGGCGGTTTTCGATCGCTACGCGGGCGACCCCGAGGTGACCCGCCACCTGGCCTGGGCGACCCACGCGTCGGTCGAGGTGACGCGGGGTTTTTTGGCGACCGTGACCGGCGACTGCCCGCCCGAACGCCGCTCGCGTGAGCACGTGTGGGCGATCACCCTGGCCGACGACCCATTGCCGTGCGGCTCGATTGGTCTCACGCCGACGGAGACCGGCGCGATGCTCGGCTACGTGCTCGGCCGCCCCTGGCACGGCAGCGGCCTGATGACCGAGGCCGCCTGCGCCGTCATCGACTGCGCTTGGAACGACCCGTCGGTGTGGCGCGTCAACGCCTACGCCCATGTCGACAACGTGGCCTCGCGGCGCGTGATGGAAAAGTGCGGCATGCGGTACGAGGGCATCGCCCGGCGGGCGGTTTGGCAGCCGCAGTTCGACGAGCCGCAGGACGCGGCGCACTACGCTATCGTCCGTGACGATGTCGCATCGGGTCAGTGACTGCTGGCGTCAATCAAATCAGGCGCCGTCAGCGCCGCGTCGGTAGCGGTTGTGATATGATCCACCCACGGCCCGTCGTTCGTGGCGTTGTGGCCGAGCTCCTCACGAACTCTCGCGAGCCTCTTCCGATGCAGTACCGACGAATCTTGCCGATGGTGATCGCTTGCACGCTGGCGGGCTGCTCGGGCCGGCCGGCGGCGGTTGTGCCGCAGTTTGATCCCGCCGGCATGGCCGAACAGGCCCTCGCCGCCTACGACGCCGACGGCGACGGGCGTCTGGCCGGCGCGGAGCTCGACGCGTCGCCCGCCATCAAGAAGCACCTTGCCCGTTACGACGCCGACAGCGACGGCGCCGTCAGCGAGCAGGAGCTGCAGGACCGCTTCGCGCAGTGGGAAGAGGAGGGCGTCGGCTTCCGCCGGCTCGACGTCCGGGTCACGATCGACGGCCGCCCGTTGTCGGGGGCGACGGTCACCTTTGAGCCTGAGGCCTTCATGACCGACTGGGTCAAGCCGGCCACGGCCACCACCGATCGTTCGGGAATGGCGAAGATTAGCGTCGCGCCCGAGGACCTGCCCGCGGCCCTCAAGGACCGGGCAAGCGGGCTGCGGGGCGTGTGCGTCGGCGCGTACCGGGTGAAGGTCACGCACCCCAGCGATAAACTGCCGCCGGCGTACCCAGCCGGAGACGCCCTCGGAGCCGAGACCTCACGCGACGCGATGGGCCCCCTCGAGGAGATCCAGCTCAGCTCGCACGGCTAGAGTGAATCCGATGCCGCCTTCAGATTAGAACGGCCCCAGGTCCTCGGTCCCGCCGCGGGGCTCGCCGCCATCGGCCCGGTGCCCGTTCTGGCGGTGCACCTCGGGGTCGATGTCGTAGGAAATCATCGTTACCGAGCCGTCAACGAATGACATGTGGCAACCGCCCGGGTGCGCGCTACCAAAGCGGTCCTCAAAGTCGAGGCCCGGGGTGTCCTGCACCGGCACGCGACTCTCGGGATAGCCGCTGCCGTCGTCGAAGTAGTAGGTTGACCGCACGATGTCGTCCTGGAAGCCACAGTACATCGACCAGTCGTTGCCGTGCTCGTGGCCGTCCTCGTAGTTGTTGGAGTTGATGTTCCGCTCGCCGAGGGCGTAGGTCTTGCTCGCGCCGTCGGAGATCGCCCGCAGCGGCACCGGCGTGCCCGACGTGACGATTCCCGATGTCCAGGAGAGCTTCTGCGGCCAATTAGGCGCCGAGAGCACTTGGTCGAAGTCCCGCTTCGAGGCCAACGCAGAGACGACGTAGGTCTCGAGGTAGTGCACGTCGCCGGCGTTGGCGGCGTAGTCGGCTCGGGCGTGGAAGGGCGAACGGCGGGAGTTGAACGGCGTGTGCCCCTGGTCGTTGGGGTACGGGTTGGGTTGCCGCCGGGTGGGGCAGTTCATCATGCCGAGCGCCATCTGGTCCCGCTCCTGGTAGACGGGCCACTTCTGGCGGTCGGTCAAGCCGGTCCCGAGGTCGCGGATCTGCTGCTCCTCAACAAATGGCAGGATGTTGAAGATCCAGCCGCCGGGCTGGTTCTTGTCGAAGCCGCGGTCGGGGTCGCCGAGCCACTGTCCGAACCACCCACCACTAGGGAGGGCGTTGTGGGTGTTCTCGTGCATCAGCATTGCTAGCGTGAGCTGCTTTAGGTTGTTCTTGCACTCCGACCGACGCGCCGCCTCGCGGGCCGACTGCACTGCCGGCAGCAAGAGGGCGATCAGCACGCCAATGATGGCAATAACGACGAGCAGCTCCACGAGCGTGAACGCGCCGCGTGACGGACTTCGCATAGCGAGCTTTAAGGTGAGAGGAGGTCGTTCAGGATGAGTGAGGGCGAACGATGTTGCGATGCTAACAAATCCCCATGGCCGTGTCGAAGCGAAAGCCTGCGAATTGCGCACGCGAATCGATAGCTATGCGCACACCTCAGCCGCCGAAAAGACGCATCTCGCAATGTGCAGTTGAATGGCGCCCTATCCGTTGCCTATCGAATACCAAATCGGTGGCCGATTTTTGTTGTCATCGCGGTGCGAGTGTCGCTAGGATTTTGGTTGTCGCGCGTCATCGCTACTTGTCATTGTTGCTTCTTGTCGAGCCCACTCCTTTGGGTAGCGTCCTGTCTTCCTTCGCGTCGGCAGGCCCTGGCGTCGCGGCTGCACCGAAACTCTTATCGCAAATGGTTTCGAACTCGAAAGGCGTAACCCCGTGCAGCACCACTGGACGCACCGACTCTGTACGCTCCTTGCTTTCTCTACCCTGCTCGGCGTACAGGTCTCAAGCACGCTCGGCGCGGTGTCGCAGGCGACGCAGCACGCACCGACCTTCGACGGATTCGACAACCTGCTGTCAAGCTCCGACCTGATTCAAGGGCTCAACGCCGAGCCGCCCAACTTTGGCGACCCCGGCGTCTACGAGAACCCGGGAGACCTCGGTTGGCACCCCGCCAACACCAACCCCGACGACCTTTTGCCCGCGTTCACCGACGGGCTGGGCGGGGTCCGCAATCTGACGGGCCTGCTCAACGAGAACTTCATCGTCGGCGGCAACATGCCAGAGTCGGGCGCGCCGGTGAAGGTTGTGGAGTACGTGCTGGCCGAGCCGTCGGACATCGGGAAGATCAATATCCTGTCTGGAAACCGCGTCAACTCGGACGGTCGTATCTTCATGTCGGCCTCGATCCTGTATTCCACTAACGACGGCGCCACCTTCCAGGAGCTCGGCTACTTCCAGTCCGACCCGTCGGGCAGCATCAACAGCTCCGCCAGCCCCGTTTCGCCGTTCGACCCGGCTCAGGCGGCGACCTTCGTGAGCATTTTTGACGACGCCAGCTCCACGCTTCTCTCGGGGGTCACCAACCTCGAATTCTCGTTCTACGCGGTCGACAACGATGACACCGGGCAGCTGGCCGACCCATTCGACGGCTTAAACCCCTTTACAGGAGAAGACGACGCCCTGTCGCCCGCGTTCAAGTCGCCGCTGATCTGGGAGATCGACGTGCTAGCGCCCAGCGAGGGCACGGTCGGCGACTACAACAACGATGGCCTGGTCAACGCCGCCGACTACACCGTCTGGCGGGACACCTTTGGCGACACCGTGCCCGCTGGATCGGGGGCCGACGGCAGCGGCAACGGGTCGATCGACCTGGCCGACTACAACACCTGGGTTTCCAACTACGGCGCGTCGGGGGTGGCCGCCGCAACCGCCGCGCCAGAACCAGCGGCCTGCCTGTTGCTTGCAACGTTCTGCGGCGCGCTGGCGGTCCGGCGACCGCGGCGCGGGTTGCGGTTGTACTGAACCCAAGTCGAAGTGCCTTTGTGTTTCTCACTCGAATTTCTCATCCGTGTTTCTCATCCGGGAGGACTAGTCTCGTGAAACGATTTTGGATAACGGCTTCACTCGCTCTCATTGCTGCTCACGCGCAGGCGGCGGTCGATTCCACCACGCAGCACGGGCCCGAGTCGACCAGCTTGGACGCTCAGATTGTCGTCGGCGACCTGATCGATGGCCTGATCGCAACCGAGCTGCCCGCCGACACCGGCTGGCACCCGGCAAACACCTCGGCCGCCGACCAACTGCCCGCGCTGACCGACGGCGCCGGCATCCTCGGCTCGGGGCTGACAGGCCTGCTCAATGACTTCCCCGGTGCTGGCGCGCCGACCAAGAGCATCCAGTACGACCTCGCCGCCGCGTCGGATATCGGCTCGATCCAGGTGCTGACCGGCAACAACGGCAAGGACGGGCGGGTGTTCTCGACCTTCACGGTCTCGACCTCGACCGACAACGGCGGATCGTTCGACCTGCTCGGATACTTCGAGTCGGACCCGCTGGGGACCACCAACGCGGGCGGTATCGGGTCGACGCTGGTCACCGTGTTCGACGACGCCTCAAGTGTCTTGGCTGGCGGGGTCACCAACCTGCAGTTCGACTTCTACGCGGTCGACAACTCGCAGGGGCAGTACCGCGACCCGTTCGACGGCGTCAATCCTTTCACCAGCGTCGACGACGGGCTGACCGCGGCCATTTCTTCGCCGCTGCTGTTCGAGGTCGACGTGCTCGCGGCGGTGCCCGAGCCGGCCGCGTTGTCGCTGCTGGCGGCCGTAGCGGCCGGCGGCTTGTGGCGTCGGCGTCGCTAACGCCCCCATTTATTCTGACTACGAAGAGGACGCGGCCGTGCCTGCTAGGGACGGCCGCGTTTCTTTTTTACGGGCCGGCTGCGGTGCCCGGCTTGGGCTAGATAATCAGCCGCACGCCGCCGAGGTCGGCCAGGCCGTACGGGAAGCGGTCGCCGGGGGAGCCGATGAACATGAAGTTGTTTGGGATCCGCCACTTGGCGGAGAGCTCGTCGATGAGGCGCGGCGAGAGCTCGCCGTGGACCACGACAAAATCGATGTCGATCTCGGGGTAGGCCTCGTCGAGGAAGCGGATGTCCTCCTCGAGCCGGGGCGGGATCTGGCTGTCGTCCTCGACCGCGGTGACGATCTTCACGCGGCTGGTGTGCTCGTTCTGGCGGACGTACAGCTCGCCGAGTTGAGGTTGGCGATGTTGTCGCCGCGGGTGAAGAACACGATCTGCTGGGCGTTGATCTGCTTGATCTTGGCGCGGATCGCCCGGGTCATCGCCTTGAGCGGGCGGATGGTCCCCCTGACGGTCGCCTGCAGCACGAACAGGCAGAACCGCAGGATATTGATCCGCTCCAGCATGACCACGACGAACAGCAGGGTGGGGAAGAAGTACTCGGCGAACACCTCCAGGTACGGCGGGTTGAGGACCGCGTTGCCGATGATGCCGGCGACCACCGCCGCGATGGCGACCAGCACCGACGGCCAAGGCGCGCGGGTCGGCCGCGGCAGGCCCTCGCGCTTGACCTTCAGCAGGATGTTGCCGAACCCGAACAGCGCCATCACCGCCAGGAACGAGATGGTGTACACGCCGGCGAGCGCCTTGAGCTCGCCGCGGGTGATCAGCAGCACCGACACGCAGAGCAGGAAGAAGGTGATGATGATGCGGTGGGTGCTGCCGCGGCGGTTGGTCTTGAGCAGGAACTGGGGCAGGCAGCGGTCGAGCGTCATGCGGTGCACCAGGCCGTTCACGCCGACAAAGCTGGTGAGCACCGCGCCGCTGAGCACCAGCACCGCGTCGATCGAAATCAGCCAGGCGAGCCAATTGCCGCCGGTCTGGGCGCCGACGTACGAGAGGAGGGTCTCCTCGTGCTCGCCGACCACGACGATCGGCACCACCGCCAGCGCGAGCAGCGCCATCATCGGATTGAAGAACGACACCGCCAGCCACATGTTCCGGAGCGTCTTCGGGAACACGCCCTCGGCCTGCTCCTCGACAAAGTTGGCGGAGCTCTCGAACCCCGAGATGCCGAGCAGCGCCGCGGAGAAGCCGAAGAAGATCGCCTCGGCCGGGCCGGTTTCGGTCGGCGTGCTGAGGTTCTCGGTCAGCAGCCCGAAGCCGTTGTTCAGCAGGTAGACCACGCCGACGACCAGCAGGGTGGTGAGCGACGCCAGGTGGGTCAGGAAGATGGCGATCGCGACGCGGGACGACTCGCTGATGCCGAGGATGGTCAGCAGCATGAACGCCGCCAGCAGGCAGATCGTGGCGATCGTGACATTGAGCGGCGCCCAGAGGTCGTGCGCGTAGTGCATCGCCTCGCCGGCGGAGATCACGGCCGTGGCCATGTACGACAGGATCGTCAGGCACGCCGCGACCGACGCGCGGAACTTGCTGGTGGTGTTCAGCAGCGCGTTGTAGGCCCCGCCGTTGAGCGGCAGCGCGCCGACGACCTCGGCGTAGATGCCGCGGAACAGGTTAGAGCAACGCGGCCACCATCAGCAGCGCGAGCGGAGCCCAGCGGCCGCCGTACAAGATCGCCAGAGCCGACACGTACAGGCACGACGACGTGATGTCGTTCCCGCAGATCGCGGTCGACGCGAGCGTCCCCAATCCCCCCTTCTTGTGGGCGGCCGGCCTTGGGGGCGGGGCTTCCACGCTAGTAGTCGTCGGCATTGGTGGGCGGCAGGGCGAGGGGACGATCACGAGCCGCGGCGGCGCCGGGCGGGCGTGACGAACCGCCATCATGTGCATCTTGGGCGCCAGATTCCCCCCAGCTGGAGTGGAAAACTTTGCCGCAACTGTGGGGACTCCTCAGGAACAATCGCCCGGCGACCGTTCTGACCGGCGCAACCTGATCGCACCCCGCCAATTACGTGGCAGGAAAAAGTTGCCAGGCTTAACGCCGCGTGGCGCCGGGGACGATCTATTCTTCTACGGGCGGCCAGTGCTGCGGCCCGGCACGCACCCCCTCCCCGAATCCCTCCCGCACCCTCCTGATTCCCTGCCCGCCATTATGATCGATCTCGCCGCCGCACCGACCTCTCCCGCCAACGACCTGCTCAGCGAGCGGGTCAGCAACGCCCTGGCCGCCAGCCCCCACGTGCCGGGCAGCCAGCTCCGCGTCGAAGCCGCTGAAGGCTCGGTCCGGTTGCACGGCAGCGTCAGCACCTTCTTCGAGAAGCAGATGGCTCAGGAGCTGGTCCGCCGCCTCGACGGTGTCGACCGGATCGAGAACCTGCTGCAGGTGAGCTGGACCTAAACCGCCCTTCTGGCCGAGAACCGCCATGCCGCCCTGGATCGAAGTCGCCGACGACTTGGCCGCCGGGCGGGAAGCCATCCGCCGCGGCCGCTACGGGGTCATCGAGACCCACGCCGGTCGGCTTGTGTCGGTGACCCTGCGGCCGTGGCCGAAGCTGCTCTCGCTCCGCGAGCTGTGGCCGGTCGGCGACAGCTACCACGAGCGCGGCCCCGCCGACCGCTGCCGGCTGTACTACAACCAGCCGCGGCGGCACGCGAAGTTCCTGGCGCTGAAGTACGTCGCGACCACCGGCGGGACGAGCTACCGCACGTTCCTCTCCGCGGTGCGCGTGCTCGACCGCATCGCCGAGATCAAGCAGGCCGACGCGCTGCTCTGCGACGCGGCCAATGGCCGCCTCTCCGACCGCTTCATGGCCCGCATGGGGTGGGAGCCCCACGCCCCGATGCCGTGGCGGCGGAATTTTATTAAGCGTTTCTACGGCAGCTACCCGGGCGCCGCGGCCAAGCCCGCTTGCACAGCTGGAGAACCGACCAGCGCCGCGGCAGAACCGACTCCCACCGCGGCAGAACCGACTGGCGCCGCGGCAGAACCGACTGGCGCCGCGGCAGAATACGGCCGCGCCGGCGCGTCGCGGCCGGTTGTGCTGACTTCCCTCTCTGACTCGACACCACAGAGCACGCCCCTGGGGGGCGTGTTGACCGATGAGCAACCCTGACAAAGGCTACCGCCGGCTCGACGCGTGGCAGAGCTCGCTCGAGCTGGTGCACGCTATCCGCGAGATCTCTCTAACGGCGCCCGAAGATCGGCCGAACGGCATCGCCGTGAGGATGCGGCGGCTGTCGGCCTCCGTGCCGCGGCAGCTCGCCAAAGGCTACGGGCAAGAGGGCAAGGAGTACCGGGCCCACGTCGTCCACGCCCGTCAGACCCTCGCCGAGCTCGAGGACCAGATTGCCGCCGCGGTGCGGCACGGCTACCTCAGCCCGCAGCAGACCTGCCCGGCGCAGCGTCGGGCGGAGCGGATCGGCTCGCTCTTGAACTGCATGGCGATGGCGCTGGAGCACTGCTAGGCGGCAAACTGCCAGGCGCCGCACTGCTAGCGTCGGCGTGACCCCGCTGGCAACTGATCTTGGCCCGTCGGGGGGCGGTTGCTACGCTCCGCCCCGTGATCACCCGCCGCTATGCCCTCGAACGGCTCGGCGCGCGGCGCCGCGAATTGCCCCCCCTCCCAACCGGATTGCCTCAAGGATGAGCGCCCGGCGGTTAATCTGTTGCCTTGTTTGCCTGTCGATGTTGACCGGTTGCGGTCGTGTTGTGTTCCAGCCGCAGCAGCAGACCGCCCAGGCAATCCAGCTCTCGCCCGAGCAGCAGCAGACCCTCGCCCAGCAACAGCAGCAGTACCAGAGCCGCGCGTCAGAGCTGGACCGCGACAACCAGGAGCTCGAGTCGCTGCTGGCCCAGTCGCGGCAGGAGTCGCAGCTGCTCAGGGAGCAGATCTCGGCCACCCAGGATCAGCTCCGCGCCACCACCGACCAGCTCGCCGGGCTGCAGCAAGAGAAGGTTCAGCTGCAGGACCGCACCCAGGCGATGATGGCCAGCGTCAAGACGCCCGGCGCCGCCGGGATCCGCGCCAACAACACCCTGCTGCGGCCGCTCAGCGTCGGCAGCCTGCCGGGCGTCGAGGTCCGGCAGGACGGCGACACGATCCGGGTCTCGATCCCGGCGGACGAGGTCTTCCAGTACGGCGGCGCCCAGCTCAAGCCGGGCGGCGATCAACTGCTGAAGCGGGTCGCCGCGGACCTGCTGGCCAACTACCCGGAGCAGGTGATCGGCATCGAGGGCCACACCGACAGCGCCCCGCCCGCGTCGCCGCAGTTCCCTACCAGCCACCACCTGTCGGTGGCCCAGGCCACGGCGGCCTACGACCTGCTGACCCGCTCCGCCGGCGTGCCGGCCCAGCAGCTGTTCGTCATCGGGCACGGCGGCAACCACCCGCGGATGTCCAACGCCACCGAGGCGGGCCGCCAGGCGAACCGCCGGCTCGAGGTGGTTGTCTACCCGGAAGTGGTCCGCCGCCGCTAACCGCCGCGGGCCAGGGCGTTGGCCTCGCGGGGCCGCCCCCATGCCGCGGCACGCCCGCGGAGATTAAACTAGAGTCCGCAACCAAGCTCCCCGGACTCAGTAAGGCGTCTCTCCTTCCATGCTGGCGATCATCAACTACGAGATGGGCAACCTCCGCTCCGTGCAGAAGGCGCTGGAGAAGGTGGGCCACGAGGCGACCATCACCGACCGGCCCGACGAGATCGCCGCCGCCGACAAGCTGGTGTTGCCCGGCGTGGGCGCGTTCGCCGACGCCATCTCGGCCCTGCACCAGAAGCAGCTGGTCGAGCCGATCAAGGACGCGATCGCCGGCGGCAAGCCGTTCTTGGGCGTCTGCCTCGGGATGCAGCTGCTGCTGGACGTCAGCTACGAGGACGGCGAGCACCAGGGCCTGGGGGTCGTGCCGGGCGAGGTGCGGAAGTTCGCCGTGCCCGCCGAGCTGAAGGTCCCGCACATGGGCTGGAACCAGGCCCGATTCGCCAGGCCGACGCGGCTGTTCTCCGGGATCCAGGACGAGTCGTACTTCTACTTCGTTCACTCCTATTACGTTGCGCCGACCGACCCAAGCGTCGTCGCCGCCGAGTGCGACTACGGCGGCCCCTTCTGCGCGGCGATCGAGCGGGACAACCTGTTCGCCACGCAGTTCCACCCGGAGAAAAGCCAGGCCGACGGGCTGCGGGTGCTGAAGAATTTTGCGGAGCTGTGACCCAGTTTGCAGACACAGGCCCCGAGGCCGCGGCTTGAACCCGCCCCTGCCATTTGCGATATTGGTGGCGCTGAAACGGCGTCTCTGTTCTAACTAGGGTGCGTGATGGAAGTCTGGCCGGCGATCGATCTGCGGGGCGGGAAGTGTGTCCGCTTGCGGCAGGGCGACTACGCGCAGGAAACGGTCTTTGACGACAACCCGGTCGCCGTGGCGCGACAATTTGCCGCGGCCGGAGCCAAGCGGCTGCACGTCGTCGACCTCGACGGCGCCCGCGAGGGGACTTCCGTAAACCTGCCGGCGGTGCAGGACATCGTGGCCAACGTCGACATGCAGGTCGAGCTCGGCGGCGGCGTCCGCGACGAGCAGTCGATCCTGGAGCTGCTCGGCTTCGGGCTCAACCGGCTGGTGATCGGCACGTCGGCCATCAAGCGCCCCGACTGGTTCCAGGAGATCGTCCGCAAGTTCCCCAATCGCCTAGTGCTCGGCATCGACGCCCGCGACGGGCGGGTCGCCACCGACGGCTGGCTCGAGACCTCCGACGCCACCGCGGTCGAGCTCGCGCAGCAGTTCAACGAAGAGCCGGTCGCGGCGATCGTGTACACCGACATCGCCACCGATGGCATGATGTCCGGCCCCAACGTCGCGGCGATGGCCGAGATGCAACGTTCCGTCAAGCTGCCGGTGGTCGCCTCCGGCGGCGTCACCTCGATCGACGACGTCCGCGCCCTGCACGAGGCCGGCCTGGCCGGCTGCATCATCGGCCGCGCGCTGTACGAGGGCGCCATCGACCTGGCCGAAGCGGTCGGCGTCGCCGGCGACTAATCGCCCCCTCCGCCTAGTCGGTGTGGGGGGCCCCGCCCGCCAAGCCATCAACCGCTTGGACGCCGCTCCTCTAGCATTGATTCCACTGGCATCGATTCCACTGGCATCGATTCCTCTAGCACGATGCGGCCCTGCTGGCGGTGATTGGCGCGTTTCTGCCGCCTCTGGCGTGTCGCTTCCGCACGCACAGTGAGCGTTGTTGACAACCCGCGCTCGATCGCCGTAAAGCGCCTTTGCGCCGCCCCATTTACGGACGACAATATCTAGTAGAGGGACCCGGCGGACCGACCGCCGCCAGCCCCGCGGACTCTCTCCACTTCTCTCACAGAAGGAGCCGCCCGACCAGCAGCAAGCGATGCGTCGATCTTTATCGTCGAGCCCCTTGTCGAGCCCCCTCGACGCGCGGCCCCGACGGGCGGTATCGACGGGCGCCCTGCGTGACGCTTCGTCCTACCTCCGCTTCTTTCCCTTTTCTGCTCTCGGAGGCGACAATGGCTATCAATGTTGAAAATGTCCGCAACATCGCGGTGTGCGGACACGGCTCGTCTGGCAAGACCTCGCTGGTCGACGCCATGCTCGTGAAGTCCGGCGCGGTGAACGGTCGACCCAGCGTCGACGACGGCTCCAGCATCTGCGACTTCGACGAAGAGGAGAAACACCACAAGCACTCGGTCGAGGCCACCCTCACCCACTTCGAGCACAACGGCCGCTGGTTCAACGTGCTGGACACCCCCGGCTACCCCGACCTCATCGGCCAGACCATCAGCGCCCTGCGGGGCGTCGACACCGCGCTCATCTGCATCGACGCGCACGCCGGCATCAAGGTCAACACGCGGCGCGTCTGGGAAGAGGCCGGCAAGGCGGGCCTCGCGCGGATCCTCTGCATCACCAAGCTCGACGACCAGAACATCGACTTCAGCGGACTGCTGGACGACATCCACGAGACCTTCGGCAAGGAGTGCGTGCTGTTCGACGCGCCCGACGCCACCGGTGAGGGCCTCCACGAGGTGATCGGCGCGCTCGACCCGGTGCACGGCAGCTCCTCGGTGGTCGACCTGGCAGCCGTCCACGAGACCGCCGTCGAGACCATCATCGAGGTCGACGAGCAGGTCATGGAGAAGTACTTCGAGGGCGAGGAGCCCGACCACGCCAAGCTGGCCCGGCTGGCGGTCGAGGCCGAGAAGCAGGGCGCGGTCACCCCGGTCGTGTGCGTCAGCGTCAAGTCCGACGTCGGCGTCACCGAGCTGATGGACATGCTCGCCGAGGAGGCGTTCTCCCCCTGCGAGATGCCCCACAAGGGGAAGAAAGACGGCGACGAGGTGACCCTCAAGGCCGACCCCAACGCGCCGCTCGCCGCCCAGGTGTTCCGCACCCGCGTCGACCCGTTCGTGCAGAAGCTGTCGTTCATCCGCGTCTACTCCGGCACGCTCAAGCGCGACTCGACGGTCCCCTGCAGCAAGACCAACCGGGGGATCAGGATCGGCGCGCTGCTGCGGGTGCAGGCCGACAAGACCGAGCCGATCGACGAGGCCGGCCCCGGCGACCTGGTGGCGGTCGCCAAGTGCGACGACCTGCACACCGGCATGTCGCTCGGCGAGATCGAGTTGCCGCCGATCAACTTCCCGACCGCGATGATCGGGCTGGCGGTGTCGCCCAAGAACCACGGCGACGAGGCCAAGCTCTCCGCCGCGCTCCACAAGCTGGTCGAGGAGGACCCGACGATCCACGTCGAGCACGACCCCGAGACCAAGGAGACCGTGCTGACCGGCATGAGCGAGCTGCACCTGAACCTGGTGCGCGAGCGGCTCGCCCGGCGGGACCACGTCGAGATCGAGACCCACGAGCCGAAGATCCCCTACCGCGAGACGATCACCGCCAACGGCGAGGGGAGCTACCGCCACAAGAAGCAGAGCGGCGGGGCCGGCCAGTTCGCCGAGGTCCACATCCGCATGTACCCGCTCCCCGAGGGGACCGACCCCGAGGAGTACGCCACCAAGGACCGCTTCCCGCAGCTCAAGCACACCCACTACCACCCCAAGCAGAACTTCCTATGGGTCGACACGGTCGTCGGTGGGGCGATCCCCGGCAACTTCATGCCGGCAATCGAGAAGGGCTTCCTCGAGCGGATCGAGCGGGGCGTGATCTCCGGCTGCGCGGTGCAGAACGTCTGCGTCGAGGTGCACTTCGGCAAGGACCACCCGGTCGACTCCAACGAGACCGCCTTCCGCACCGCCGCCAGCCGCGCGTTCGCCGAGGTCTTCAAGCAGTCGCAGCCGGCCCTGATGGAGCCGTTCGTCAAGCTCGAGGTCACCGTGCCGGCCGACAACGTCGGCGACGTCAGCAGCGACCTCTCCGGCCGCCGCGGGCAGATGCTCGGCATGGACCAGGCCCCCGGCGGACTGACCGTGGTCACCGCCAAGGCGCCGCTGTCCGAGGTGATGACCTACGCCCGCACCCTCGGCAGCATGACCGGCGGGCAGGGGAGCTACACGATGGAGTTCGCCGCCTACGAGCCGGTCCCCGGCCACGTGCAGCAGGAAGTCATCGCCAAGGCGAAGATGAAGGACGACGAGGACTAAGTCTGGCGACCAGACGAACGCCGCCGTGGGCGCCACAGGAGGCCCGCGGCGGCGAGGGCCAACGCAAGGCCGGCCGGCTCCGGAACCGCCACCAGGTTCGAGACAAACACGCCGGACGTGCCGTCGGTGAAGGTGGCGGTGAACAAGATCTGGCCGCGGTCGTTGAAGTACTTCTGCGACGAAGTGGCGAACAGGTCGTTGCCGAAGGGAGACAGCCTCTCGATCACCCGTTCGTCGGTGATGGCGGGATCCGGGTTAACGTCAAGACTCTCGCCGGTGTGGGCAATCAACTGCAAGTCGCCTTGCAGGTTCTCTGCCCAGATCCCACTCGGTTCAGGGCCGAGGTCAAAGCCCGAGTCATTGACGACGAAACAATGGAACGCGACACGACCGCTGGCGTTCGCCTCAAACGTGGCCCACTGGCCCGACCAGCCCCACTCACCGAAGTCGCCAAGAACGGCGCATGGTGGGAGACCGGGCGCCTGCTGCCCCTCGACTGCTACGACGGCAAGATCTTCGCGGCTCGCCCCCTTAAAGATGCCGCTGTCCCGGTCTCTATCGCCCGTCTCCAGGTCGGCGGCGAACACAACGACTCCGCTGTCGCTAATCGTGGGGGGGTAGGGGTACCCCAGGGTTATGCCTTCCGCCCCGGGTAGGGAGTCGCCCCATGATGCGATTGATCGGAGTTGACCGTCCGGGCCGGTGACCCATACATCCACGCCTCCAAACGCCGGGGGCGCAGTGGAATAAACATCGCCGATAAAGGCTACCTCACCGGAGCTGTTCATATCGGCCGCTCCCCGCTGCCATTTGTTGAGCCCCAGGGGCCCAAAGACATGGCCGGGGCCGTAGCCCGGCGCCGGGCTGCCCTCACGGGCAATTTCCGTCACCTTTCCGGCTCGGTCGACGGTCCAGAATCCTGAGTCGTAATAGTCTGCAGTGCCGTAGGTGTAGCCGATGCTTCCCTCCGACAGCAGCACCCCTTGGTCGTTGAGGACCAACTGGCCACCGAACAGGGAAAGCGAAGCCAGGCCGAACGCCGGCTCGGTGTATCCTGCTTCGAAAACAAGCGACGGAGTCGTGGATAGGTGGTCGTAGTAGTAGATACTCCCATCGTTTGCCCTTACAGCAGACCTGCCAAGCTGATTGATCGACCAATCCAAGGAATAGACCCCGGTTGAACGAGCTTGGAGCGATGCCGTTCCCCCCGCGGCGTGGGCGAACAGACCGAACGTTCTTCCGTCGCTGCTCGGAAGTAGATCGCTTGTAAAGTAGAGCGTGCCATCGGGCACAAAGCGGTGAGCCGGCAGATAACTGTAGACGGAGCCGTCATCTGTTCCGGGCGCCGGTTCGCCGGTCACGGCGACCACCTCGGCGTGTTGCCGGTCGCTACGCCATAGAGACCACCGGACATTATCAGAGCTGTCAACAAGACCTACCCCGAATGCGACCTGCCCGTCGGCGCCTAGCAGGCGGCCTCCCACGCCCCGTGCTTCGTAGCCGGCAATCACCCCCAACGCCGACTGCCCCGACACCGCAATGACCTCGAGGTCCGGCGTCAGCGCCTGCGAGCGCGCCGCGGGCAGCAGAATGGCGAGCAGGGCAATCGTCCAGCAGAGCCGGGGCGACCGGCTGACGTGTATCATCATGAGCCAATTCTCGTTAGATGGGGGCGGCGTGTCGCCGTGGGCGGCGCAGCAGGCCGGCGGCGGCCGCGATCAGCGCAAGGCCGGCCGGCTCCGGGACCGCCACCAGGTTCGAGACGAACACCCCGGTTGTCCCGTCGGTGAACGTGGCGGTGAACAAGATCTGGCCGCGGTCGTTGAAGTACTGCTGGCTAACGTTGCCGTTGATAGCGCCTAGGCTCCAAATACTTTGGATTACTCGCTCGTCGACGGCTGCCGGATCGGGGTCGACGTCGATCGTACCGCCGGTATGCGCGATGAGCTGCAATTCCCCGTTCAGGTCCTCGGCCCAAATGCCGTGCGGACTGTTGCCAAGTTCTAGGTCGGCGTCCGGGCTGATCCGGAGACGGGCGGTGAACGCGACGCGGCCGCTTCCATTGACTTCGAAGGAACCACCTTCTAGAGCTACCTCAGCGGCAAAGCCAAAGTCGCCGAACACAGCGCCGGTTGGCAGCCCTGGGGCCTGTTGCCCTTCGAGCGCAACCGGGACGAGGTCTTCGTCGACACGCCCCTTCCAAATCCCACTATTGCTGAAAATCTGCTCCGGGCTGGACGTGCGGAGGTCACCCGCGAAGACCACATCGCCGTGGTTGCTGATCAGCGGTTCGAACAGGTAGTCAAACACCAAGCCACCGCCTCCTGGAGCAAGCGCGGATCGTTCAGCGATGGGATGCAGCACCCCTGCCGAGTCCGTTGCCCAGATCGCGAAATCTTCGTACTCGTCTACCGGTGTTGTCGAGAGACGCACCCCGGTGTGAAACGCCACCTGGCCGGCGTCATTAATGACCGCTCTAGAAGGAAACGCTCGAAAGAAGAGATTCATGTCTCCGAACTCAGCCATCGGAAGCGAGTGCGGCGCCGGCGATCCCTCACGCACGACCTGGGTGACATCACCGGCCTGGTTGACTGTCCAGTAGCCAGTGTTGTTCTTGTCGCTGCTTCGAAGCCCACCTCCGGCTACGAACAGACCCTGGTTGTTGAGACTGGGGACGCCCAGGGCGAGCGGTTGGTCGACGTCGAATCCCGGTGCGTTGGAGCCTCTTTCAAAGGCCAATCGCGGTGAGCTTGAAAGGTGTTCGTATAGGTAGATGTTCCTGTCGTTCGCAAATACAACAGTCAAGCCGTTCTGATTAATGGACATATGGTCGCGGTATGTCTCTGTAAAGCGTGCCTGGAGCGTGGCTGAACCGCCCGCGGCGTGGGCGAGTAGCCCCTTAGATCTTTCACGGCCAATCGGCGAGAGGTCGCTTAGGAAATAGAGCGTGCCATCGGACACAAAACGCTGGGGGTCCAAGAGACCATAGACAGAGCCGTCATTGGTTCCGGGGGCCGGTTCGCCAGCCAACGCGACCATCTCGGTGTGTTGCTGGTCGCTCCGCCAGAGTGAGTGCAGCCAGTTGTCGATGCCGCTTCCTTTCATCAGAACAGAGAATGCGACCTGCCCGTCTGCTCCGAGCAGGCGAGCTCCAACGGATCTTGCTTCGTAACCATCAATCGGCTCCAACGCCGACTGCCCCGACACCGCAATGACCTCGAGGTCCGGCGTCAGCGCCTGCGAGCGCGCCGCGGGCAGCAGAATGGCGAGCAGGGCAATCGTCCAGCAGAGCCGGGGCGACCGGCTGGTGCGTATCATCATGAGCCGATTTTCGTTAGATGGGGGCGGCGTGTCGCCGCGGGCGGCGCAGCAGTCCGGCGGCGGTCGCGATCAATGCAAGGCCGGCCGGCTCCGGGACCGCCACCAGGTTCGAGACAAACACGCCAGTTGTGCCGTCGGTAAAGGTGGCGGTGAACAAGATCTGGCCGCGGTCGTTGAAGTAGTTCTGCGAGGTGTTTTCGTAGGTGTCGCCGAGGGTCGACAGGCTTGCGATGACGCGCTGGTCAACGATCTCCGGATCGGGGTTCACGTCGAGCGCGGCGCCTGTGTGGGTGATGAGGGTAAGGGCGCCATTGAGGTCTTCTGCCCAGATCCCGCTCGGCGCCGAGCCGAGGTCGACGCCGGAGTTGTTGTCGAGGAACACATGCAGCGCGACCCGGCCGCTGCCGTTGACCTCGTAGCTCGAAGGCTCGCCGGAGTCGGGGCCGAACCAGCCTAGCTCGGAGAATACCACGCCGGGTGGCAGGCCCGGCGCCTGCTGCCCCTCGAGAGCGACCGCGGCGAGCGGTTCTGAATCGGAGCCCCGCCAGATCCCGCTGCGCATTTCCGGTCCACTCGGCGTCACGTCGGCGGCGAATACGATGTCGTCCTTGCTGCTGAGCGAAGGCCCTAAGAGCCCCGAAAACGCGCCCCCGGCCGTTCCCGGCGCCAGGGAGCCATCCTGGACAAACGCTTCTAGCTCACCCGATTCGTTAGTCGTCCATATCATTTTACTCTTAAAATTATACATGGGAGGGGAGGCGACTATGGCATCGAACTCGACGACACCGCCCCAAAAGGCCACCTTCCCCGCGTCGTTGAAACTAACGTCACCTGTGAAAGGGACGTACCCTCGAGGGATACTATACTCTGGCGCAAAGCCCGGGGCGGAATCGCCCTCTAGGTATACTTTGCTGAGACTTCCGTCCGCATCCGCGATCCAGTAGCCGTACAAATTATGCTGCTCTAGGGTGCCGGCTTCCCTGATGATGCCGCCTCCAACGAAGACTTCACCCTTCTTGTTGATCTGGACCACGCCGAGATAGAGTGGCGTTTCGTAGTCGAGGCCTGGCGCTGGATCTCCCGAAGCGAAAACGAGCTGCGGGGTGTACGACGGGCCTTCGTAGCGATAGAGACTATGTTCGACGGTGGCGGCGATCACGCCGTTCTCGTTCACATCGACGCCGGGCCTGAACTGCCCAGCGAATCGAAGCAGGAGGTTGCTGCCGCTCACTGACCCATGAGAAAGCAAGCCGAAGCTCGGGGTGTTGTTCGTCTCGGCCAGGTCGCTCATGAAGAACAGCGTTCCATCGCTCGCAAATTGACGCGGACTCACGGCTTCAAAGACCGAGCCGTCTGCGGTTCCTGGCGCCGCGTCGCCGACGAGTGCGACGAGCTGCGGGGCCTGAGGGCCGTTCCGCCACAGGGACTCTCGCGACGGCACATCGCCGGGCCCTTCGAGGTCAGCCCCGAAGGCGACTTCCCCATTCGGGCCGACCAGTCGCCCATACACTCTGCCGAACTGGTAATCGACGCCCGCGTCTACCGCCGACTGCCCCGACACCGCAATGACCGCGAGGTCCGGCGTCAGCGCCTGCGAGCGCGCCACGGGCAGCAGAATGGCCAGAGCGGCCGTGAGCGGGAGGCATCCCAGCCAGGAAAACGGTAGCGGCTTCATCAGCTGACCTTCATGGAACAGAGTCGCGGCAGGAGATATCGAGCGGAGCAAAGGCTGAAGAGCGGACGACCCACTGTTTGCGGTAATCGGCGCCGCCCCTGCAGGATAGGCGGTCAGCGGGGGGCAAGCAACTTGTTTCGTCCCGAAAACTAAAATGGTGTCCGACACCTGTTTTTCTTGCGAGACAACTCTTCTTGACCCATTTTCGACTCCGCAATTCACCTGGACCACCTCTCCGGCGCGCCAAGCGTTTGCTCGCCCTGTCTCGCCATTTCTTTGTGGAAACGAGCCAGCGGTTGTGATCCAATCAGGGGTAGTGCTGTAGCTCCAAGAACGCCGACGGGATGGCCCTTTCAGGCCTGCCACCGCGGGTGGCTGCTGCGCGGTGAGTCGCTTGGGATTGGCGAGGGCCCGCCAGGGCGCCAGGCTTGCAGGAGGTAGGGACCGGAGGCCGTCGAACTCTCCGTTGGGGACAAAACCCCACGGCGGACAAAACCCCATGCACCATTTCCCCGCGTCGTCCGCGGAAATAATGCAATAGCAGGCGGAAACGCAGCCCGAGGGCAATCTTGCGGCAGGGGTTTTGTCCCCTCCGCTCGATTTTTCGGACAGAATGAAGGAGGGCACAACGAGCGGCCTGCGGCAGTGAGAGAAGTGGCGAGCGCGGGGGGCTGGGCTGGCATGGCGGAGAGGCAGGCACAGCGGAGGGGCCGATTCTACCTGAGCGCTCAGCGTGCGGGCTGACCCGCGGCCGAGCACCGCGGCTGCTTGCCAGTCAGGTGAATCGCCGCCATCGCCGGCCTAACCGGTCAATCGGGCGGCGCGCCGTCTGCACTAGGTGGTGGCTCCAGCCGGGGGCGGACGTTCCCCGGCGTCGAAACAAGCGACTCAAGGAGCACACGATGACATTCAAATTCGGTTGGAAGCCCACGCTAGCGACGCTCGCCCTGGCGGGGCTGATCCCGTTGGCCGGCTGCGAGGCGCCCGAGGCCGACGAGCCCGATGTGGGGCAGGCCGAGGATGTTGGCCCGTCCGGTCATGCGGTGGCCGAGCACCGGATGCCCAACGCCGAGCTGAACCACACCGCCGCGGGTCACGCGATGGCCGACGAGGTCGCGATGCCGAGCTTCGCCGTGGTGCGGCTCGAGAACTTCAACGACAGCGGCGTCACCGGGACGCTCGAGCTGAAGGGCGAGGGCAAGGGCTTCATGGTCAGCGGTCAGATCTCGGGTTTGGAGCCTGGCATGCACGGGTTCCACATCCACGAGTACGGCGACCTGCGCTCCGACGACGGCAAGTCGGCCGGCGGCCACTTCAACCCTGATGGCCACGACCACGCGGGCCCCGACGCCGAGCAGCACCACGCCGGCGACCTCGGCAACATCGAGGCCGACGGCTCGGGCGTGGCCAATGTCGACGTGAAGGTTGACGGCGTGCCGCTGCACTTTGTGCTCGGCCGCTCGATTGTCGTGCACGCCGGCGAGGACGATCTCAAGAGCCAACCCTCCGGCGACGCCGGCGCCCGGGTGGCGGTTGGCGTGATCGGCATCGGCAACGAGTCGCCGTAGACGGACTGCGTAAAAGAACGAACCGGGCCGGGGGAACGCTCCCCCGGCCCGGTTGATTATCGAACGGAGAGAAGGCCCGCGACGCTAACCGTTGAGGGCGTTGCGGAGCAGGGCGAGGCTCTTCGGGATGGCGGTCTTGTAGCTCTCTTCGCCCTCGAACTCGAGCGAGACGAAGCCGCGGTAGTCGTGCTGGCGGAGCATCGCGGCGATGCGGTCGTAGTCGAGGTCGAGCGAGTACCACAGCCCGCCGCCGTAGTAGGTCTTGGCCTGCACGAACACCGTCTTGGGCGCCATTAGTTCCAGCTTGTCGTACGGGTCTTCGAGGAAGTTGCCCGTGTCGAGGGTGCACTGCAGCCAGGGGGAGTCAATCGCGTCAACAATCTTGAGGACGCCCTCGGGGGTGCGGCTGAGACCCCAGTGGTTCTCGAGGCCGAGCGTGACGCCGCACTTCTCGGCGGCGGGCAGGCACTTCTCGAACGAATCAATCACCCACGCGAAGGCGTCGTCGTCGGAGTAGCCGGGCAGGCTGGGCTCGATGCCGCGGTTGGCCATCAGGTCGTCGAAGCTTCCGCTGGTGCCCCAGCGGCCGGTGTTGACCCGCATTGTGGGGATGCCGAGCTGGTAGGCGAGCTCGATGGTGTGGATGGTGTGGTCGATGTTCTTCTGCCGCACCGCCGCGTCGGGAGAAACGAAGCCCTGGTGGGTGCTCAGCCCACACAGGGACAAACCGTTAATGAACGCCTGCTGCTTGAGCCGCTGCAGGTAGCCGGGGTCCTCGCTCTCCATCTGGATGTGCAGGATCTCGACCGAGTCGAAACCCATCCGGGCGGCCTCGTCGATGCACTGCTGGATGGAGAGCTTCGAGTCGTCCTTGAACCGCCAGAACGAGTAGGTCGAGACCGCGATCGGGTTGCCCCGGCGGCCGCCAGAATCTTGAGGCTTGGAGGAAGCCTGAGGTTCGGCGGCGGCCAGAGCGGCGGGGGCGAGGGCGGCGCAGGCGGCGGTCCTCGCGAAGTTGCGACGGTTGAGTGTCATTGGGAAGGTCCGGGAGAGGGCGTCATGGTCGAGAGTCGTGCGGTTGACTGACCTCAGTGTACGGCAATCAACCGGCGAACTCAAAAACCGCGGCCTACTCTTTGACGAACTGGCCGAAGCCGGTGTTGATCTCGCGGACGCGGTCGCTGCCCCGCCACAGCACCTGGGCGGGCGTCTCGCCCTCGTCGTCGGCGTCGTGGATGACGAGGTTCCCCTGCACGCTCTCCCAGGTCTTGCCCTGGATTTCCTTGAACAACCGAACCGGGATGGAGAACTCAACCACGTAGCCGTCGTCGGTCAGCGAGGCGGCCGCATCGACGCCGTTGTACGGCCGCAGGTGGTTCAGGCGGTGCGCGTCGACCCGGGTCTCACCGCCGGCGGTCGGGGCGTAGGCGCTGATCGACAAGCCGGTGCGCATGTAGCTGGGGTCCTGGACCCGCGCGGCCAGTCCGCGGGGGTCGATCAGCAGCTCGACCCGGTCGCCGGCGGCCAGCACGCGGTCGTCCTTCACCTGAACGGCGACGTACACCCGGTCGCCGACGTGCCGGGCGAAGAACTTAGCGGAGGCGTCGTTCGGGCCCTGCCACGCGAGCGGCGCCTCGAGCACCAAGGGCTTGTCGGCGGTCTGCTCGGAGGTCTCCGGCCACGCTTCGACTTGGCCGTCGATGGCGGGGAGCTCGGCCAAGCCGGGTAGCTCGAAGCGGCGGTCGATCACCACCGGCGAGGTCCGCTCGGTCAGCAGCGGGTTGTCGCCGCTGGACCGCACGGTTGCGGTCAGCGTGGTCCGCGACAGCGAGGAGAAGTCGACCTGCTCGGCGAACCGGATGCGGATCCGCTGCTCGACCGCGTCGTTGGGGGCGACCTCGAGGTCGATCGTGAGCGGGTCGACCGTCAGGCCACGGAGCGGCAGGCCGTCGATCTCGCCCTTCACAGTGATTGGCTCGTTGAATTCATTGGCGACCTTCAGCACCACTTCGCCCTCGGAGAACCCATCGCCCTGCGACTCAATCAAGATCGGATCGATCGCCACCGTGGTCCTCTCCAGGAACCGGTTGAAGCGATTGATTCCCTTCTCGTTCACCACCCCGGGCTCAAGGATGCCGTCGAGCCGCAGGTTGACCAGGTGCGGCCCGTCCGGCTCCATGGTGAGCCACATGACGTGATCGAACTCGCCGTACTCGTTGCCCCGCAGCATCGACCCACCGCCGGTCGTGGCGAGCGAGTAGTACTTCTGCTCGTTGCGCTGGTACTCGACGTAGTGGTGAACGTGGCCGGCGAAGATGGTGTGCGGCCGGTCGACCAGCAGCTGCTCCGCCTGCTTCCAGTTGGTGCTGTCCGGGTTGCCGGCCCGCAGGTCCCGCTCGGCGTAGATCCACAGCGGCTTGTGCAGGAACACCAGCGTCCACTTAGCGTCGCGGTGCTCCTCAAGATCCTTGCTCAGCCAGGCGATTTGCTCGTCGCCGATCTTGTCGACCGGGTCCTCGCTCGAGAGGCAGACAAAGTGGACCCGCTGGTAGTCGAACGAGTACCACTCGGCGCCGAAGTGCTTGCGCCACAGCTCGTGCATCATCGGGTTAGTGAGGTCGTGGTTGCCGGCGACGAAGAAGAACTTCATCTGCATCTGGTCGATGAAGCCGAGGAACTCGTCCCACTCGCCCTCGACCTGCTCGCGGTTCTGCGAGTAGCCCTCGATCAGGTCGCCGACCGACATTACGAACTGGGGCCGCAGCATGTTGAGCTTGTTGACCGCGTCCATCCAGATGCCGGGCCGGTGCCCGCCGGTGCGGTCGGTCATGATCGCGATCTGGAACCGCTCGGGGTCATCGAGCACCGGTTTGTCGGACCACGGCGTCGGACCGGACAGCTCCGGCAGGGCCATTGCCTTGGGGAGCCGCGGCTGCGCCTCGGACGACGGTTCGTCGTGCTGGTGGTCGGGGCCTGGGTGCGCGGACAAAATGGGGCAGACGGCGATCAGGAGCAGCCAGAGCAGGATTGCGGTGCGGGGCATGACGTGCCTGTGGAGAGGGCCTGGAGGAAAGACCCTGCAGGAAAGGGCCAGTTGGGGGAAGTCGATGCGGGCAGGGGACCTCAAGATAACGGAGTGTGTGGGGCGCTGCGCAAAGATTTGGAGAAATGCGCGACGCGTGCGCATGAGGGCGAAGCGTTGTGCGCAATGCCGCGAATCGAGGCCGCGTCCACGCTAGTCGCGACGCGGTGCGCCGGGCACGCGGCCCTGCGCAGCGCCGGCGAACTGTTCGATCCGATCGACCAGCTGGTCGAGCTGCTTCCAGCGTTGGGCGAACCGTGTCGCGGCTTCCTTGGCGAACGCCGGCCGCCTCCAAACGCCCGCCAGCGCAGCGCCGAGCTTGCCCGCCGCAGACGGCTGCCGGGTGAGGCTCCGCCACTCTGCGCCGGCGGACCCGGCCGTGTCGACCGCCGCGAACATCGCGAGCGGCAGGTCGAACTCGGCGCACACGGCGGCGATTGCGGCGGGCCAATCGGCTCGCGCGTCGGCCTGGTTGGTTTGAGTCTGCGGGTGAGCGACCACCCACACCTGGTCGGCGGTGTCGGTGGGAAGGCGGTAGCAGATGCGGTCGCGATCGACAGCGGCGGCGAAGCGCACCGGGCCGGCCGCAGGCTGGCCTTCTTCGTTGGGCGTCACGAGGCCGGCAGCGATCAGGACCGCCGGCCGGTGAGCCGCTCGCAGCGACCGCACCACCTGGCCCCAGTCGGAAGCCGGACTCTTTGGCGTCGCCACCGCGACAACGACCCCGCGGAGGTCGCCAACCACCACCGACAGCGATCCGCTGTCGACCCGTCGCCGGGTGGTAAGGCGGTCGGCCACGCGGTCCGCGATCGCCGCGCTCTCGGCGACAATAGCGACCGTGACGCGGTCGGGGCCGAGTGGTTCCGCCGGTTGGGCCATGGCAGTAACAGAGCCGGCGTGCTATTGGTCGGTGGAGTTCGATGGGAGCCACAGGGTGAACCGGGCGCCGCGGCCAGGGCCGCTGTCGACGTCGATCCGGCCGCCGTGCTCGGTGATGATCCGCCAGCACTTCGAGAGCCCGAAGCCGAGCCCGCGTCCCGCTTCACGGCCGCTGTAGAACGGGTCGAACATGTGCTCCCGCACCGCCGGCGGGACGCCGGGCCCGTTGTCCGAGACCTCCACTATCACCCACAGGTCATCGATCCGCCGCGCCGCGGCGGCCACCTCGCCGCCGGCGTCCAACGCCTCGATGCTGTTGGTCAGCAGGGCCGCGACCGCGACCTCCAGCTGCACCGGGTCGGCGACCGCATCGACCTCGGTGTCCGGGTCCGTCTGCTCCACCAAAATCCCGCGCTCCTCGGCCAGCGGGCGGACCTCCTCGACCACGCGCGAGAGCAGCCCGACCAGGTCGAGCGGCTCCTTATGCATCCGCGGCGGGCGGGCGAAGAGCATCAAGTCCGAGATCATCTCGTGGGCCCGCATCGCCTGACGGTGGATCGCGGTCAGCATCCGCCGGTTCGACTCGTCCCGCTCGGTGCGGAGCATGGTCTGCGCGCGGGCGGCGATGTTGGCCAGCGGGTTGTTGATCTCGTGGCTGGCGCCGTAGGCGAGCTCCTTCATCGCGTCGAGCTTGGCGTGCTCGACGGCGCGGCGGAACTCGTCGTTGTCGAATGCCGCGTGTGGGGACGGCGCTACCGCCGGCGCGTCACGACGCTGTTGTTCTGCTTCGTCCACGCGCAGCATCCGGCTGTGTGCGTCCCGAACGCCCCGGGGCTCCGCCGCAACGTCGAGGGCGGGGAAGGGGGACGACAGGTCGCTTGGTCACGACTCGAGCGGGGTGCATCGGATACAACGCCGCCTCGAGACTGCTTTGCTCGCAAGCCACACGCCACACGGCTGACGGCTCGCGAGTCTGGGTTAGCTCGAAGCGGCGGTCTCGACGTCCAGCAGCTGGCAGACCCGGGTGGTCAGCGCGTCGACATCGAACGGCTTCTTCATGAAGTCGTTGGCGCCGGCGTCACGCAGCTTCTGGATCTTGTCCTCCTCGACCATGCCCGAGATGCAGATGATCCGCACGTCGTCCATGCTCTTGTCGCCGCGTACGAGTTGGCAGACTTCAAGGCCGTTGATGTCCGGCAGCATGATGTCGAGCACCACCAAGTCGGGGCGGAACTCCTTGATCTGCATGCCGGCTCCGAAGCCGTTGTTCACGCTGCGGACGTCAAACCGCCCGTCGCGCTGGAAATGGTCGACCAGCAGGTCCACCAGGTCCTCGTCGTCGTCAACGATCAGCAGCTTGCGTTTGCCGCTGTCGAGGGCGTCGGTAGGGATCCCGTTGTCCCGCATGAAGGTGTATAGCTGATCCCGGGGGATCCGGCGAAAACGGCTGCCGGGCACGCGGAAGCCCTTGAGCTGCCCCGAGTCGAAGCAACGGATAATTGTCTGCTGACTCACCTTGCAGATCTTGGCGGCTTCGCCCGTTGTAAAGACGGTTTTCATTCGCTTAACCACTCCTCTCCCTAGTGAATGGTGTGACAGTCCGTGCCTCGCCGCCGCCGGAGACGACCTTGGCGCGCCGGAGTCGACCTTGTCGTGGTCGAGCGGGCTGACAATCAGGTTGTTGGCGGTCGGGCGGTGCGACGACCGTAAGGTCACGCGCCACCCCGATCTGGAGCGGTACACGCCCCAATACCCTAAAGGGACCAAACCCCGAAAGGGAAACTCATGGGCTTAATGCCCTTGACCTACGGAATTCTACGAGGCTTTGCAAACGGCATGATCAACCATGCCTTCCCCGGTTGCCTGAATTGCCAGAGGTGAGCGAATTATAACGGGCTAGGGGAGTCAGTCAATATCGATGTCGTTGACGTAAGTCTTTCTCATTATTGGCTTTGTGATTGCCGGAAAACGCCACTGACGATTTAGCCCGGCGGTGGGGCCGCGGCGATCGTCTGGCTGGACACCCCGCTGCGACGCTGCCGAAAGCAACTAACCTACCGTGTCTGCGAGGGTTTCCTACTCGCCTCTAGGTGCGCCATCAGCAGCGTGATGTCCGTGGGCGTGATGCCGCGGATGCGGCTCGCCTGGTCGATGTTCGTGGGGCGGATGGACGTGAGCTTCTCGCGCGCCTCGGCGCGCAGCTGCGTTAGCCGGCTGTAGTCGTAGCCATCGGGGATGCGCTTGCCTGCCAGCCGGCGTTGCCGGTCGACCTCGGTCCTCTGCCGGCTGATGTAGCCCGCGTACTTGGTGTCGAACAACGCCTGTTCGGCCGCTTCGGGGCCGGCGTTGGCTAGGACGGGCGAGCGCTCGACGATCTCGTCCCAGCCGATCTCTGGTCGCTTGAGCAGCTGCTCGAGCGAAACCCCTTCGCTGCGTGAGTCGGCCAGCAGCTTCGCTATCCGATCAACCTCATCCATCTTGACACGCAGGCGGTCGACGCGCTGGGCGTCGACTAGGCCGACCTGATGGCCCAGCGGAGTAAGCCGGCGGTCGGCGTTGTCCTGGCGGAGCAGCAGCCGGTACTCGGCGCGGCTGGTGAACATCCGGTACGGCTCGTCCACTCCGCGGGTCACGAGGTCGTCGATCAGCACGCCGATGTACGCCTGGTCGCGCGGCAGGACCAGCGGCTCGCGGTCGGCGACCGCCAGCGCGGCGTTGGCGCCGGCGATCAGGCCCTGGGCGCCGGCCTCCTCGTAGCCGGTGGTGCCGTTGATCTGCCCGGCGAAGTACAGCCCGGCGACCCGCTTGGTCTCGAGCGTCGGCTTGAGCTGCTCGGGCGGGGCGTAGTCGTACTCTACGGCGTAGCCGTACCGCATGATCTGGGCCTGCTCGCAGCCCGGGATCAGTCGGAACATCGCGTCCTGCACGTCGCGTGGCAGGCTGGTGCTGACGCCGTTGACGTAGACCTCTTGCGTGTGGCGGCCCTCGGGCTCGAGGAACAGCTGGTGCTGCGTCTTCTCTGCGAACCGCACGATCTTATCTTCGATTGACGGGCAGTACCGCGGGCCGGTGCTGTCGATCTGCCCGCTGTACATCGGCGCACGGTGCAGGTTGGCCCGGATCAGCTCGTGCACCGGCTCGTTGGTGTAGGTGATGTGGCAGGGGAGCTGCGGCTCTGGCAGGCGGTCGGTCAGGAAGGAGAAGCCACGCGGCGGGTCGTCGCCGGGCTGCAGCTCGCACCGGGAGTATTCGATCGTGCGGCCGTTGATGCGCGGCGGGGTGCCGGTCTTGAACCGCTCGAGCTGGAAGCCGAGGCGGCGGAGCGCGCCGCTGATGCCGGCGGTGGTCCCTTCGCCCGCCCGGCCGCCGGCGGTCTGGGCCTCGCCGGTGTGCATGATCGCCTGCAGGAAGGTGCCGGTCGTCAGGATGACGGTCGGCGCCAGGTATTGCGCGTTGCCCTTGACCAGCACGCCGGCGATTGTGCCGGGCGTGCCGCGGTCTGAAGCAGTCTCACCAGCGGGCCGCGGTCCCTGCGGCGTGGCGACCAGTAGGTCCTCGACGACCTCTTGCCGCAGGCAGAGGTTCGGCTGCTCCTCGACGACACGCTTGACCTCTGCCTGGTACGCCTTCTTGTCGGCTTGGGCGCGGGGGCTGTGCATCGCCGGGCCCTTGCGGAGGTTGAGCATCCGGAACTGGATGCCCGCGGCGTCGATTGCGCGGCCCATGGCGCCGCCGAGGGCGTCGATCTCGCGGACGATCTGGCCCTTGCCCACGCCGCCAATCGCCGGGTTGCAGCTCATCTGGCCAACCGTGTCGAGGTTGGTGGTGAGCAGCGCCGTGCGGGCGCCGATCCGCGCGGCGGCCAGCGCGGCCTCGGTCCCCGCGTGGCCGGCGCCGATGACTAGCACGTCGTAGTGGTATTGGGATGTCGTTTTCACGGAGAATCGGGTGGCGTTTAGCCCGCCGGGGCAATCGGTGCTAGAATGAACGGACCCACTATCTTACCCCGCTGGTCCCCAGCCGCCATGTCCATCGTCTCCAACATACTCGACATCCCCGACGTCCGGGCGCTCTGCCACCGCATGACGGTCGAGCAGTACCGCCGAGCGGCAGAGGAGGGTCTGATCGAGGAGAAGACCGAACTGATCCGCGGAGTGGTGCTAGACAAGATGAGCAAATCTCCTTTGCATGGCTGGCTGCTGCAGTTCCTCGCCAAGTGGTTGCACGGCGCGATCGAATCGGGGTGGACGGTACGGTTGGACCAGCCGTTGACGCTGAAAGACTCAGAGCCTGAGCCGGACGTTTCGGTTGTCGTCGGTAGCGATGATGACTACCGCACCCAGCACCCCTCGACGGCTTCGTTGGTTATCGAGATCGCGATCTCGTCGGAGAAGCTCGATCGCGAGAATGCGGCAATCTACGCCGAGGCCGACGTAGATGAGTACTGGATCGTTCTTGCCGAGCAACAGTGTGTCGAGGTTTGTCGTCGTCCTATCGCGGGCAGGTACCAGGATGTTACGCTGCTCAAATCTGGGGAGAGCCTGAAGCCCCTAGCGTTTCCCTCTTTGGAGATGCCGGTCATGCAGCTTTTTCCTTCCAAGACCAAATAGCGCCGATGCCACGCTGCCCCTGGGCCGAAGTCTCGGACCTCGACCGCCTCTACCACGACCAGGAGTGGGGCGTGCCGATCCGTGGCGACGACCACTTGGCGTTCGAGATGCTCACCCTCGAGGGCGCCCAGGCGGGGCTGAGCTGGAGCACCGTGCTCGCCAAACGCGAGGGCTACCGCCGCTGCTTCGCCGGCTTCGACCCGGCCAAGGTCGCCCGCTTCACCGACAAGCGGGTGGAGAAGCTGCTGGCCGACCCGGCCATCATCCGCCACCGCGGCAAGATCGAGTCGACGGTGGGCAACGCCCGGGCGGTGCTCGACCTGCAGGACGCCGAGGGCTCGCTGTGTGACTACCTGTGGTCGTTCGTCGACGGCCGGCCGATCCAGAACCGGCTGAAGTCCATCGCCGAGGCGCCCGAACACACGCCGATTTCCACCGCGATGAGCAAGGAGCTCAAACGCCGCGGCTTCCGCTTCCTCGGCCCGACCACCTGCTACGCGTTCATGCAGGCAGCCGGCATGGTGAACGATCACCTGGTGAGCTGCCCGCGGCACAAGGTCGTGAAGGGGCTGAGCTAGACGGGACTTTCTACGCTCACACCTGTCGGCGTTTTCGCCGGTGGGGCGGTCGTAGCGACTGGAGTTGCTGCCGCACGTGTTCGAGCGCCCTCGCGAAGTCGTCGTTCTTCGGATCGGCTTGAGCCGCCTTCCGCAGCGCACGCTCGGCGGCGTCCCAGTTCTCGGCGCCCATGGCGACCTGGGCACGGTGCCACCACCTGGCGGCCCTAGATGCCGAGGCGATCGCCGCGGCGCCTTCTTCTGAAAACCAAACAAGCGATCCGCAGTGCGGACAAGTGGCGTCGCCCGGCGGCCGGGACGCCTCGATGCGCAGTTCTTTCCCGCACACGCCGCAGGTGTTGTCGTCGCCTTCTGGGGTGCGAGATGAGGGCTGCATACGCGCTGCCTGCTGAGGGAGATTGGCAATCCACCGGCTGCCGTATTCTACTCCTGTGCTTGGCCGCAATTCCACTGAAATGCCGCGACTCTAGCGAGAGCTACCGCTTGTACTCGACCCCCGCGAACCAGCCGTGCATCAGCAGGTCGCTGCTGGTTGGGTCGGCGCCGATGAAGGCCTCGTCGCCCATTTCGACGCCGGTCAGGTACAGCACCTGGTAGCCGAGTCGGGCGGTTGTGCAGCGGTTCACCTGGTAGACGCCGCCGAGCAGCGCCTCGCCGACGAACGCGACCCGCATGCGGTCCGAGCTGTAGCCGGTGCGGGAAGAGTTGCTCGAGAACTGCGACTCGTCCACCAAGGTCGACGGGTCGTCGAGGGCCAGGCGGCTGCGGGTTTCAGTGTAGCCGGAGTCTCGCTTGATGTAGTTGAAGTAGGCGCCGCCGTTCACGAAGCCCTCCACGTGGAACCGGTCGCCCAGCGTGAAGAAGTCCGCCCGCATGCCGGTCTGCAGGCCGATCAGGTGGTTGTCGACCGCCACGCCGCGGAGGACGTCGGTGATGTCGAGCGCCGGGTCGCCGATCACGCCGTCCGCCGCGTTCGGCGGGATCTGAGGCGGCTGCGCGGTGTTGTCTAGGTAGTCACTCACCCGCTCGGACAGCAGGATGAACCGCCCGCCGCCGAACAGCTTAATCGCGCCGTCGTTGACCGTTTGGGCGTTCAGCTCGACCGAGTTCAGCGACGACCGGTAGCTCAGCGACTTCTGCGACTCGAAGCCCGGCGCCGCGGGCAGCGGGCCGGGGAACGGCACGTTCGGGTCGAACGCGTTCGCCTGCCAGTTGAACACGCCCAGGTAGCCTACCTGCAGCTCGTAGCCCCTGCACTGCGGCCAGTAGCTCGAGACCATCAGCCGGGCTCCGATGCCCTCCCGCATGTTCTCGCTAACGGTCCCGGCGGCCGCCGGGTCGATCGCGATGCCGCCGGCCGTGGCGCCGGTCGCCAGCGTGTTGAGGTCGATGTTGTCGCGGAACAGGAACACGCCGTCGAACTTGCTGGTCCACCGCGGACCGACCTTGAAGGTGTCGCAGTGGCCGGGCCCGGTGCGGTAGGGCGACCCCCCCGCTCCCCAGCCCCAGTCGCACGCCCCGACGCTCGGGTCGCCGTGGGCGGCGGCCATCTGGGCGGCGAAGTCGCCGCCCGGGTACGACGTGCTGCCGGACCCCGAGGGCGAGCTGAGGCTGTACTGCACCATGCCCGCCTGGTCGGCGGACGCTTGTTCGGTGGGCGCCGCCGCCAGCAGCATGAATCCAACGGCGGCGATCCTGGCGAGTCGTCGAGGCATATCCCGATCCCTGGGCTTGCGAGCGGGCCGGTCCCTGGCCGCGCAGATGTTCGTACTCTGCGGGATTAATCGGTCGTACGCGTCACGCGATGGCAGACAAACCCGCGTCTGTGGGACAGAGCCCGTGACCGTTGCAGTTTAACGCCCCCGCACCAGCGGCGCTAGCAGCGCCAGCAGCGCGTCGATCTGCTCGTCGGCCCCGACGCTCACCCGCAGGCCGTCGCCCCAGTGGTCGTAGCGCATGTACCGCACCAGCACGCCCTGCGACTTGAGGTCGAGGTACAGCTCCTCGTGGGACAGCGTCGGGTGGACGGCCCACACGAAGTTGGCCTGCGAGTCGGTGACCGCGAAGCCGAGCTCGCCGAGCGCCGCCGCCAGCCGGCCGCGGGTCGCCCGCACCTTGGCCACGTTTTCCACGAGCCACGCCTGGTCGTCGATGGCGGCCGTCGCGCCGGCGATCGCAAGCGCGTCACAGTTGTAGCTGTCCTTGACCTTTGCCATCTGCTCGATGATCGCGGGTTGAGCGACCACGTAGCCGAACCGCAGGCCGGCCAGCGCGTAGCTCTTGGAAAGCGTGCGGCTGACCATCACCCGCTCGTTGGTCCGCACCAGGTCCAGGCAGTTAGAGTCGGCGAAGTCGACGTAGGCCTCGTCGACCAGCAGCGGGCAGGGGAGGGCGTCGGCGATGGCGGCCACCTCGCCCGGCTGCAGCACCGTGCCGGACGGGCTGTTGGGGTTGGCCAGGTAGGCCAGCTTCAGCCGCTCGGCCGGCGCGACAAACTCGTAGCCGAGCGTCCAGTCCCGCTCGTACCGCACGACGTCCTGCACGGCGCCCTGGATCTCGGCCAGGGTCTTGTACAGCACGTAGCTCGGCGTGGCGTAGCGGACGGCGTCGTTCTCGCCGACGAAGGTCCGCGTGGCGATGGTCAGGATGTCGTCGCTGCCGTTGCCGCACAGGATCCAGTCGGGGTCGACCCCCAGCACATCGCCGGCGCGCATCCGGAACGCCGTGCCCGACGCGTCGGGGTACTTCTGCAGCCCGGCCTGCGCGGCGCGGGTGATCGCCTCGGTAACCTTGGGCGAGGCCGGGTACGGGTTCTCGTTGGTGTTGAGCTTGATGACCTTGGTCCCCTTGGGCTGCTCGCCTGGGGTGTAGCCGGTCATCGCTTGAATGTCGGGTCGGGCGTAGTTCATGGTCTTGGGGGGACGCGACTTTTGTCCCCTATTCGCACATCGATTTATAGGGACAAAAGTCGGGCTCGTTCTGGCGGGCCGACTTTTGTCCCTTCTTGTTTGCTAAGGGGGGACAAAACTCTCCGGCCTAAGGGTTCGCTCTCGCGTCACTTCTCGACGCGTTCAGAGCGACTCTGTCCAACCATTTGACCGCGCTTGCCGGTTGCTTTCTACAACGAAGTGGGTCGGTTTGGAAACTATTCTTGGGGCGCGTTCCAGGGGAAACGCTGCGCCCGCTAGCCGATGGACTACATCCATCGGGTGCCCCGGGGTTGGGTCTTCCATGAGGGCAACCTCAACACCGGGATCGTCCGACGGATGTAATCCGTCGGCTGCCGACGATTGGCCCACGCCGGTTAATGCCGCTAGCCCAGCCGCCGGGTGACCGTCGCCGCGTGGGCGGTCAGGCCTTCCTTCTCGGCGATGCGGACGATGTCCTCGGCGTTCTGTTTCAGGTCCTGTTCGCTCCACGAAATCACGCTGTTGGAACGCAGGAAGTCGTTGCTCGACAAGCCGCTGGCGAACCGCGCGGTCGAGCCGGTCGGCAGCACGTGCGACGGGCCGGCGGCGTAGTCGCCCACCGGCACGGGGCTGTGCGGGCCGAGGAACACCGCGCCGGCGCAGCGGATCTTGGCGAGCAACTCCTCGGGCTCGGCGCACGCGATGTGCAGGTGCTCGGTCGCCAGCAGGTCGGCGATCTGGGCGGCGTGGTCGCGGTCGTTGACAATGATAAAGGCTCCGAACTCCTCGAGCGACTGCCGCGCGAGGTCGCCCCGCTCCAGCTCCTCGAGCTGCTGCCGCACCGCCACGTTTACCTCGGCCACGAGCGGCTCGTGCCAGGTGATGAGCACCGCCGAGCCGGGGGCGTGCTCGGCCTGCGCGATCAGGTCGGCCGCGGCGTGCTCCGGCGGGGTGTTCTCGTCGGCGATCACGATCACTTCGCTCGGCCCGGCGATCGAGTCGATGTCGACCTCGCCGTAGACGTGCTTCTTGGCGAGCGCGACGAACAGGTTGCCCGGGCCAACAATCATGTCGACCTGCGGCAGTCTGTCGCCCAGCCCGTAGGCCATCGCCGCCACGGCCTGCGCGCCGCCGGCGCGGTACACCTCGGTGACGCCGATCTCGTGGCAGGTCGCCAGCAGGTCCTGGTTGTAGCTGCCGAACTTGGTGGGCGGCGCAACCACCGCCAGCTCCTGCACGCCGGCGGCCTGCGCCGGCACGGCGGTCATCAGCACGGTGGACGGGTAGGCCGCCGCACCGCCCGGCACACAGATGCCGACCCGCGCGAGCGGCAGGTAGCGTTGCCGCAGGAAGCCGCCGCCGGGCGTAGGGATCTCGACGTCCGAGTGCAGGATGGCGGTCTGGAACCGCAGGATGTTCTCGCGGATCCGCTGCACGGTCGCCAGGAATTCCGGGTCGGCCGCCGCGTGCGCCGCTTTGAGTTCTTCGGCCGGGACGCGGAGCTGATCGGCGGTGAGCTCGGCGCCGTCCAGCTTGGCGGAGTACTCGAGCACCGCGTCGACCCCCTGCTCGCGGACCTCGCGGCAGATCCGCTCGACCACCTGCACCGGCGTTAGCGGCTCGCCGAAGACTTCGATCGTCTTGCGGCGGCCGGCCTCGCTCACTACGTTGCCCTCGGGGGCCAGGCGCTGGCGGAGTTCATCGATCGCGGCGGCGGCGCCGGGCTGGCGGGCATCGATACGGAGCATGCTGGAACGGTGCGGGGATGGGAGACTGCGGGGCGGAGTTGATAGATTAGTTAAGCGTACCGGCCAATTGACCGTTGTTCTAGCCGTGCCGAAGGGCGGTCCCACCCCTTGCGAGGTGGGCTGCTCCCCAAGCTGGCACTCGAAACCCCGCGCGTACCGCCCCCGAAATGATCGACCTCCGCAGCGATACTGTCACCCGCCCGACGCCGGGCATGCTCAAGGCGATGGCCGACGCCGAGGTGGGCGACGACGTCTTCGGCGAGGACCCCACGGTCCTCCGCCTGCAGGCCCGGGTGGCCGAGCTGCTCGGCATGGAGGACGCCCTGTTTGTGCCGTCGGGCACGATGGGCAACCAGATCGGCATCCGCCTGCACTGCCGCGGCGGCGACGAGTTCCTGTGCGAGCAGAACGCGCACGTCTTCCAATACGAGCAGGCGGCGTTCGCCCAGCTGTTTGGCATCTGTGCGCAGATCGTGCCGACCCCCGACGGGCTGCTGACGCCCGAGCTGCTGGAGGACCGCGTCCGCCCCGACAACGACCACGCGCCGCGGACCCGTCTGGTCTGCCTAGAGAACACCCACAACCGCAAGGGGGGCCGCACCCTGCCGCAGGCCGGCGTCGAGCGGGTGTGCGAGTGGGCCCAGCAGCAGGGCCTCGCCCGGCACCTCGACGGCGCGCGGTTCTGGAACGCGTGCGTCGCGGCGGGCAACTCGCCGGCCGAGCTGGTCGCGCCGTTCGACACGGTGAGCGTCTGCTTCAGCAAGGGGCTCGGGGCGCCGGTCGGCAGCGCGATCTGCGGGCCGAAGGAATTGATCCGCGAGGCGCGGCGGGTCCGCAAGGCGCTCGGCGGCGGCTGGCGGCAGGCGGGCGTGCTGGCCGCGGCCGCGCTGTACGCGCTCGACCACCACTACGACCGCCTGGCCGACGACCACGCGCACGCGCAGCTGCTGGCCGCCGCCGTGCGGGAGTCGCCCGGCCTGTCGCTGGTCGACGGCAGCTGCGACACCAACCTGGTGATCCTCGAGGTCGACCCGGTTCACGCCAGCGGCGCCGACTTCCACCGGCGGCTCACGGAGGCCGGCGTTGGCTGCTTCCAGATCGGCAAGCAGCGGATCCGGCTGGTGACCCACCTTGATCTCACGGCCGAGCAGGTAGCCGAGGCCGCGGAGATCATCGGTCAATTAGCGGGTTAGCTTCGAGCCTCTCCGCGCCGGTTTGCCTGATGGCAGCCCAACTCGCCAGAGGTGGGACGGCGCACCGGTTCGGTCCCACCCCTGGCGGGGTGGGCTGCACGGTGCTTGGGCTGCTCTAGCTCGCGGCCTGACGAGCGTTTTGGCGGCCCAGGAGCCACCGCAGGGTGAGGGTGCTCACGATGCCGACCACGCACGCACCGCCCAAGAACCAGTACAGCAGGTGGAACCCGGTCGCCTCGCCGGGCCAGCGGTCGAGCAGCCAGCCGCCGAGCTTCGGCATAAAAATCTCTGGCGTGAAGCCGAGCAGCGACACCACGCCGACCGCCGTGCCGGTCATGTCGGCGGGGATGTGCGACTCCTCGAGCAGTGCGAAGTAGACGCCCCGCAGCGCGAAGAACCCCAGGCAGCCGGTCAGCACCGCGGTCCACAGCATCCAGGCGTGGGCGGCCGATGGCGCGGCGAACACCAACGCTATGTACGACCCGCCTGCCAAAGCGAAGCACGCGATCAGCACCCGCGACGAGCTGAACCGGTCGGCCAGCAGGCCGGCGCCGACCGCGGCGAACGCGCGGCTGAACGCGGCGTACTTGACCAGGTTGGCGGCGTCGACGTCGGTCCAGCCCCACACGTCGGCGGCAAACTGAGAGTAGTAGTCGATGCCCTTGAATGCGCTGTAGGCGGCGACGATGATCAGCGACTGCAGCCACACGGCCGGCATCCGCACGACCGCCAGCACCTTGGCGAACGCCTCGCGGCGGCTGGACCGCTCGCCCGTCTCCTCGACCGGCTCGGGAACGAACAGCCAGGTGAACACCGCCGCGGCGACGCACGCCCCAACGTAGACGTACACCGTGCTGCGGATCGCGGCGGTCTTCTCGGCGAGCGTGGCGGTCTGTTCAGCGACCGGCATGAGCAGTTCGAACAACGCCACCGCCATCAGCGACAGCAAGAACGCCAGCAGCCCGCGGCCGCCGTCGAGGATTCCAAAGGCCATGCCCTGCTCGTCGTCGCCGCCCCATTGGCGCGTCGCTTTGATGAGCGCGGCCCAGAACGGCAGGATGGTCGAGAACCCCCAGAAGGCATAGAGCCAGTTCATCGTGGCGATCGAAGGGCTGAAGAGCAACGCCAGGCCGCCAGCGCCGGTCATCAGCAGCGAGGTCGGCAGCAGCACCCGCACCGGGAACCGGTCGGCCAGCACGCCCCCCAGCGGGTAGGCAATGGTCGCGACCACGCCGTAGATCGCCAGCATGTCGCCCAGCTCGGTCTGGGTAAGGGCGAAGACCTCGACAAACGAGGGCCGGAAGTAACGGATGATGTGGAACGGCAGCGTGAAGATCGCCTCGCCGGCGACAATCAGGCTGAGCATCGTCAGCACGCGGCGCACGCTCCACGGGTCGTGGTGCGGCTGGCGGTGCGGCCGCGCGTCGGGCGCATCTGGCGGAGAGGACTGGGGCACAGCCCACGATTGTAGCAGGCATCTGCCGCCGACGCGCACGCCAATCTGACGCGGTTACTGCTCGCTGAGGTACCCGTCTTTCAGCCGCACGTAGTTGCCGGGCGAGTACTTCAGGTGCTCGCGCTCGGCGTCGGTCAGTGGCCGCAGCACGCGGGCCGGATTGCCGACGTAGACGCTCCCGCTCTCGAGCCGCTTGCCGGGCGGCACCAGGCAGCCGGCGCCGATCATCACGTCGTCCTCGACGACGGCGCCGTCGTTGACGATCGCGCCGATGCCGACCAGCACCCGGTCGCCAACCGTGCAGCCGTGCAGCACCGCGCGGTGCCCGATCACGACATCCTCGCCGATGGTCAGGGGGAAGCCGCCCGGGTTGAACCGGCTGTCGTGCGTCGTGTGCAGCACGACGCCGTCTTGCACGTTGCTGCGGGCGCCGAGGGTGATCGCCATCAGGTCGCCGCGGACAATCGCCCCCGGCCACACCGAGCAGTCGTCGCCCAGCGTGACGTCGCCGATGACGGTCGCCTGGGAATCGATGTAGACCCGCGCGCCGAGCTGCGGGGTGAAGCCGTGGTGGGGGCGGAGGTGCTGCGGCATGGAAACGTTTGGCGGTGTCAGAATGTATCCACCGCTCTCCGAGCGGTGAACTTGAAGGGTTGCAGCGGTGGCAGGCCGGCTAGTTTTTCCGGTTCGGAGAACCGGGGATACATTAAGCCAACCCCGCCAGCTTGGCCGCGCGGGCGACGCGCTCGATGCCGATCATGAACGCGGCGGTGCGGAGGCTGACGTTCAGCTCGGAGTGCTTGTCCCACACCTCCTCGAACGCCGCAATAAGCAGGCGGTCGAGCTCGCCGCGGACGCGGTCGAGGCTCCACTTGTAGTGCTGGCGATTCTGGACCCACTCGAAGTAGCTCACCGTGACGCCGCCGGCGTTGGCGAGCACGTCGGGCAGCACCGCGACGCCCTTCTCATGGAGGATCTCGTCGGCCTCGGGGGTGACCGGGCCGTTGGCGGCCTCGACAACCAGCGGGGCGTGGATGCTGGCGGCGTTGGCCGAGGTGATGACGCCGCCCACGGCGGCCGGGATCAGCACGTCGACCTTGAGCTCGAGCAGCGCCTCGCCGCCGATCTCCTCGGCCTCGCTGAAGCCGCGCAGCAGGCCGTTGTTCTTCCGCGCGTAGCGGACCGCCTCCATGACGTTGATGCCCTCCTTGTTGTAGAGGGCGACCGTGTGGTCGCTGATCGCGACGATCTTGGCGTCGGCCTCGGCGAGGAACTTGGCCGCGTGCGAGCCGACGTTGCCGAAGCCCTGGATCGCGACCGTGCTCTTGCCCACCTTGTGGCCCAACCGGCCGAGCGTCTTGACGGTCAGCATGCCGACGCCGCGGCCGGTCGCCTCCTCGCGGCCGGGGATGCCGTAGTGCTCTACCGGCTTGCCGGTCACCACGCCCGGGTTGAAGCCGTTGTACTTGGCGTACTGGTTCATGATCCACGCCATCTCTTCGTGCCCGGTGCCCATGTCCGGCGCGGGGATGTCGACGTCGGGACCAATGACCATGTGGATAGCGTCGACAAACTTGCGGGTGATGCGTTCCTTTTCGCGGTGGCTGATTTCGCGCGAATTGACCGTTACGCCCCCCTTGGCCCCGCCGTAGGGGAGGTTGGCGATGGCGGTCTTCCAGGTCATTAGCGAGGCCAGGCCGCGGACCTCGTCGAGGTTGACCTCGTGGTGGTAGCGGAGGCCGCCCTTCATCGGGCCCCGAGCGCTGTTGTGCTGCACACGGTAGCCGATGAGGGTCTCGAGCCGGCCGTCGTCCATCTCCACGGGGATCTGCACGGTCACCTCACGCTCGGGCGTGACGAGCAGCTTGCGGAGGGGGGCGTCCATCTCGAGCTGGTCGGCGGCGAGGTGGAAGTAGTGCTGAACCGCTTCAAAAGCTTTCATGGCGTGCGTCCCGGTGAGCGAGCAAGAGCAGGGCGGCGCCTCCAGCGGCCGCGCCTGCATCCACTGTATAGGCCCCCACTGTAGGATAGCCCACCGGGGCCCGCAATCGCGGTCCGTGGCAACCGATGCGGGGGCGCCATAGACTACAGGGAATGACCGCCCCGCTGCCCGACAAGCCGACCGTCCGCGCGACGAAGCCCCGCAAGAACCGCCAGCGGAACCAGCTGCTGGTGACGCTCGGCGTGCTGCTGGCGATGGCGGTGGGGCTGGCCGCGGCGTTCCTGATGAGCGGCCCCGCGCCGCCCCAGGCGGCCGGCGTTCGGACTCCCGCGGAGAACCCCCAGCCCGAACGCCAATCCGAACCCGCCGAGTTGGAAGAAGTCGTTTCCGACGCCGGGCCTGAGCTGATCGACGACGACCACCGCACGCTGTGGGAGTCGCCGACCGCGGGCGAGCCGATCTCGCTGGCGTACCTCCCGCCCGGCTGCGAGCTGATCCTCCACCTGCGTCCGGCGGCGCTGCTGGCCAAGCCCGAGGGCGAACGGGCCCTGCGGGCGCTCGGGCCGCAGGGGCTTGCGGTGCTGAAAGAGCTGATGCGGGCCGCGGGCGTGAAGCTCCGCGCGATCGACGAGCTGGTCATCGGCTTGCGGCCAGGGCAGGGGGGGGCGCAGGGCGGACTAGAGGCGACGCTGGTTATCACCCCGACCGAGCCGCTAGCCGGCGCGCCCGGCGCCTGGGAACCGCCGCCCCCCTACGCCAACCTCCGCACCGCCCAGCACGAGGGCGCCGCGTACCGCGTCGGCGCGCCGTGGTGCTGCTGGGTCCCGGATCAGGAAGCGGGCCGCGTTTACGTTGTCGCGCCGCGGGCGGCGCTTCACGAGGCAATCGACGCCGGCGGCGCCGCGCCGCCGCTGCGGCGCGAGCTCGAGCTGCTCGCCGACCAGACCGACCGCGACCGGCACACGACGCTGCTCGCCGCTCCTAGCTTCCTGTTCACCGACGGCCGCTCGCTGTTCACCGGCGTCACCGAGTCGCTGCAGTCGCCCGTGTTCGATTTCCTGCCCGACGCGCTCCGCGCGGCGTCGCTCAGCGTGCACTGGGCCGACGACTTCTATCTTGAGGCCCGCGGCGCCTCGACCGCGGAGGTGACCGCCACCCGGCTCGCCTCGCAGCTGAAGAGTCGCGTAACGAACTGGCCGAACGACCTGCAGCTCGCCGTGCTCGACCTCAACCCTGCGCCGCACGGCCGCCGGCTGGTCGCGCAGCTGCCGGCCATGCTGCGGCTGCTCGGCGCGTACGCCCGCACCGGTGTCGAGGACGACGCGGCGGTGCTCAACGCGTACCTGCCGCTGCCGGCGGGGGAGAACCTGCTGGCGGCGTCCGAATTAATGCTTGCGCAGCTCTCGGCGGGCGCCCGCGGAGCCGCCGCCACAACCGCTACAGCCGCGCCGCGGGAAGTTTCAATCGAGCAGAAACTGGGTCAGCCGGCGAGCGTTAGTTTTTCGCGAGATACGCTTGAGATGGCCGTCCGCTACCTGGCGGACGAGATCGACGCGCCGGTGGTCATCCTCGGCAGTGATCTACAATTAGAGGGCATCACCAAGAACCAGTCGTTCTCGATGGACGCCACCGGTCAGCCCGCCGCCGACGTGCTGCTCGACATCCTCCTCAAAGCGAATCCCGACCGCACCGCCGCCGGCCCCGGCGACCCAAAACAGAAACTCGTCTACGTCGTCAAGCCCGACGACGCCGGGCGGCCAACCATTTACATCACGACCCGCTCCTCGGCCGAGAAGCGGGGCGACCGACTGCCCGATGTGTTTGCTGCTACTGGTAGTCCTTAGCATCGTGAACTGGGCGACCAACAACCTGTGCAGGAAGAATTCATGCGTGCGTTAGCGTGGTCCGTTGAAAACGGGGACACAGGCACGACGACTCTTAGCCGCCACGGGCTCAAGCATTGCCGCGCGTCGAACCAGTCCGCGTTTTCAAACCGCCGTCAGCGACTGCCGCAATAGACAGCACACCAAGTGTCGAATCGCTTTAATTGACGACAGAAATCCGCGAGACTCCCATCGAATCCACCCCTATGCTTCCCTTCCGGGTACAGTGCGAAACGTGCCAGTCCTGGCTGAAGGTCGCCAGGGAGTCGCTCGTTGGGCAGATCCACAGCTGCCCGAAGTGCGGCTCGATGGTGCACCTGGTGCCCGGCGCCGAAGAGGCGGCCGCCGCGAGCGCGGGCGGCATCGCCGCGGGGGCCGCTGCGCCGGCACCCGCCGCTCCGCAGACGACGGCTCCGCAGGGTGATTTCGATTCGGTCGACCAGCTCGGCCTGGACAACCCGGCCCCGCCAGCGACCCCCGACGGAACCGCCCCCGCGACGCCAGCCAACGTGGCGCCGGTCCCCACAGCAACCGCCGGAGCCCGCCTCTCCCGGGTCGAGGCGCTCGGCAACAAGGTCGCGATCGCGGTCGGCGCCGGCGGCGCCGCGCTGCTGGTATTCGGTGCAGTCGCCTACTGGCTCGCCTCCGGCGGCGACGACCCTGCACCCGTTGCGCTAGCAGAACAGAACAAGCAAGGAATCGCCGACCAGATTTCATCGACAACGTCGGGTGACGCGCCGTTCGTCGCGACGCCGACGGCTGACGAGCAGGTTCCGGGCGAGCCGATCGAAGCCGATACGCCAGAGGTTGTCGTCGACGACCTGCCGCCGCTGCCCGAGGTCGACGAGCGACTCGCGTCGGCCGACCCGCCGGCTGCCGAACCCGCCGACACACCCGCACGCGAACCAGCGCGTGAGCCGGCCGCTCCCGCCCCCGACGCCATTGCCGCCACGGACAACGAACCAGAACCAGAGCCGCAGGGGTTCGACCCGCTCGAGTTCGACCCCTCCAAGCTTGACCTCGTGATGCTCCGAGGCGACCGCAAATCGGCCGAGCCCGCGGCGAGTGACTCGCCCGCTCCGCCCGAGGAGCCCCGCCTGGCGATTGGCTGGGACCACCGCGTCGAGAAGCCCGCGGCGACCGATCCGTCCGACGAGGCGGCGGAGGATGTCGACCAGCAGCTCGCCGCCCGCGCCGAGATCGAACGCGTCTGGGTCGAACGCGGCACGACCGCCTTCGAGAACCACGCGCCGGTCGACCTGGCCCGCCGCCTGAACGACAAGCTGCCGGAGCTGAAGCTGCCCCCCGCGCCGCTCGCCGACAGCGTCCGCACGTGGAGCGAGCTGGCCGGCGTGCCCGTGAACATCGACCCGCAGGCGCTCGCCCGGGCCGGCGTCAGCCCCCGCGCGAAGGTCGCCTTCAGCGGCGCCGACGCGACGCTCGCCGAGCTGCTGCAATCAGCGCTCAAGCCGCTGCGACTCACCTACGCCGAACGCGACGGCCAACTCGCCCTCGCGCGGCTGGGCGGCCACTCGGTCCGCACCGCGGGCTTCTCGGTCGCCGACCTCGCCGCGGCCCCGCTACAGATGGAATCGCTCCGCGGGCTGGTGGTGGCGATGGTCCCCAGCATCGACGACGCCGCGCTCGGCGTCGACGGCCAGAAGCTGACCCTGTCGGCCCCGGCCGACGCCCACTTCGACCTGGCCGTGTTCTGCGAGCGGCTCCGCCACGCGCGGGGCCTGAAGCAGCGGACCAAGTACCCCGCCGCGCTGCTGGCGACCGAGCCGCCGCTGGCGAGGCTCGAGTCGCCGCTGAGCCGCAGCGCCACCTTCAGCTTCATCTCTCCCACGCCGTTGGCCGAAGTGCTCGACTACTGGCGCGACGCCACGGGCCTAGAGATCGTCGTCGATTGGGCCTCGGCCGCCGCGTCGCGCATCGGCCCGCAGACGCTGGTGCGTTGCTCGTCCCGGGAGCAGCCGTGGCGCGACGCGCTCGACGGCGTGCTGCACCCGCTGGGCCTCGGCTGGCGCGTGGTGGACGCCCGCACGCTGCAGATCGCCACCCGCCAGGACGCCGCGGTCGGGATCGAGAGCACCGAGTTCTACCCGCTCGCCAAGAGCGCCGACGGCTCGCAAGCCGCCGAAGAACTCACGGCCGAGCTGACGGCCATGGCCGGCCTCAACGGCCCAGCCTCCGTGGTCCGCTACGACGCCCCCTCCCACTCGCTCCTGATCCGCACCTGCGACGCCAACCACCGCGTGGCGTACGACTGGCTGCTGCGCAATGGGCTGACGGTCGAGTAGATGTGCGGGAGCTAGTGTTCGTGAAGCGTTTGCGGCATTGCGGAAAAGTCCCCCTCCCCGGCAGGGGGAGGGGCTAGGGGAGGGGGTACGAATCACCAGTGACCACACCACCCCGCAAACGCGTCAACCAAAACCTCCGCACCAACGCCAAGCAACTCCGTCGCGACGCGACCTACCCAGAGCAGGTCCTCTGGTACGCCCTCGGCAGCAAGCAGCTTCGCGGGCTCAAGTTCCGCCGGCAGCACCCAATCGACCGCTACGTGGTTGACTTCTTCTGTGGTGAGGGCAACTTGGTGGTTGAGGTCGACGGAGAGAGCCACGAAGGCCAGCAGGTAGCTGACTCGCGGCGGCAAGGGCGGCTCACCGATCTAGGATTCAACCTGCTTCGAGTCTCGAACGACGAGGTGTTGGAGAACCTTGACGGCGTGTTGGAAGCCATATTGAAGGCAGCGATCGCAGGCGGGGCGCACCCCCTCCCCTAACCCCTCCCCCTGCCGGGGAGGGGGACTTCATGGGGATCCCGTTTAGAGCCAATGGCCGGCGCCCCCATGCACCGGCGCCGGATTAGACTACACTGCGACTAGCACGTTCTCAGGGACTCTCACAGGCGACACGTGTTTTGGTACTGGGTCATCGCCGCCTACACGCTGTGGGGAATCGCGACCGTCGCGATTGCCGTCGGCACCTGCCGCCACAATCGTATGGCTTCTCGAAACCCGATCGCGTGGATCCCATTCCTAGCGGCTGGACCAATCGCGATTTGCCTGCTAGTGGGGTTTTACGCGGTGCTGGTTCCGCTCGCGTTGATCGGGTTCGTAACTTGCCTTGTCTGTTTTCCCTTCTTAAAACGGGCCACGGCTTCCACAGAGGGAGTTACGATCGCCCGATGGCTCGGAGGCGACACGACGACGCTTCGTTGGTCGGAGATTGCTGAATGGAAGCTGCTAGACACCTCACCCATGCGAACCCATGTGGCGGTTCTTCATTCCGGCGAACAGATTGCCCTGCCGCACGGCAATTTCGACGGGGTTGAGGGACTTCTGGCTGCCCATTCCATCTCGCTTGTGTTTGAGGAGTCGTTTCGGCCGCGGTAGTTAACTCAATGGGAATGAAGTCTGCACGCGTCTGCGCCGTGCTGACTAGACTGATGGTAGGAAATCAGCGCACAGATAGTCTGCTCGAAAGGTGTTGCGCAAACGCAAATCCAATCCCCCTCCCCGGCAGGGGGAGGGGCTAGGGGAGGGGGTATGAATCACCAATGACCACACCACCCCGCAAACGTGCGAACTCCAACCTCCGCACGAACGCCAAACAACTCCGCCGCGACGCCACCTACCCAGAGCAGGCTCTCTGGTACGCCCTCCGCAGCAAGCAGCTACGCGGACTCAAGTTCCGTCGACAACACCCGATCGACTGCTACGTAGTCGACTTCTTCTGTGGTGAGGGCGGACTGGTTGTTGAGGTCGACGGCGAGAGCCACGAAGGGCAGCAGGTTGCTGACGCAGAAAGGCAGAAGCGGCTAGAGGAGCTTGGATTCGTGGTTCTTCGGGTTACAAACGATGAAGTTTTAGAGAACCTGGATGGAGTGCTGGAAGCGATTCTGAAGGCAGCGATCGCAGGCGGGGCGAACCCCCTCCCCTAACCCCTCCCCCTGCCAGGGAGGGGGACTACCAAGCGAATGCCTTCTACTGGAATGCCAGCCTCCTACACCGTCCGATCCACCGCTTCCGCCACCCTACGGCACTGCTGCATCATCTCTTCGAACTGCTCGCAGCGGAGCGACTGGTAGCCGTCGGACATCGCGTGCTCGGGGTCGGGGTGGACCTCGACGATGATGCCGTCGGCGCCGGCGGCGATGGCGGCCTTGGCCATCGCCGGCACCAGCGACGTGTGGCCCGTGCCGTGGCTCGGGTCGATGATCACCGGCAGGTGCGTCTTCTGCTGCAGGTACGGCACGGTGGCCAGCGGCAGGGTGAAGCGGGTGTGGGCCTCGAACGTGCGGATGCCGCGCTCGCAGAGCATCACGTTGGGGTTGCCGCCGTCGAGGATGTACTCGGCGGCGAGCAGCATCTCGTCGATTGTGGCGCTCGGGCCGCGCTTCAGCAGCACCGCGCGGTGGCTGCGGCCGCAGGCCTCGAGCAGGCGGTAGTTCTGCATGTTGCGGGCGCCGATCTGCAGCACGTCGGCGTACTCGCCCACCAGGTCGACGTCGTCGGGGGCGATTACCTCGGTGACCACGGCCAGGCCGGTCTCGTCACGGGCGGCGGCCAGCAGCTTGAGGCCGTCCTCCTTCATGCCCTGGAAGCTGTACGGGCTGGTGCGGGGCTTGAACGCGCCGCCGCGGAGCGCCGTGGCGCCCGCCGCCTTGACCGCCTTGGCCACGGTCATCAGCTGCTCTTCGGATTCGACGGAGCACGGCCCGGCCATCACGCCGACCTGCTTGCCGCCGACCGACAGCGAGCCCGCCGTCACGACGCTGGTCGCGTCGTGCGCCTCGCGGCTGGCGAGCTTGTAGGGGGCGAGCACCGGCATCACCGACTCGACGCCGGGCGAGCTCTCGAGCGTCTGCACGCCGTTGACCCGCTCGTCGCCGATGGCGGCGATGACCGTCCGCTCGGTGCCCCGCAGCACGTTGGCCTTAAGTCCTAGTTCTTCTACCTGCTGGATCATGTGATCGATCTCCTGGTCGGTCGCGCCGCTCCGCATCACGACAATCATGGGAATTGGTCCGTAGTCAGTTGTCCGTGGTCAGAAGTGCGATGTCGGTGGTTCTGTGGATCCGCAACTGACAACGGACCAAGGACCACGGACTGGCGATAAAACCGATAGACAATAAAAAAGCCCCGACGACCACAGGGGTCTCGGGGCTTGGTTGTCCGCGTTCAAACTAGAGCAGTTTGACTAGGCAGCACCTCCGGCCCCGAGGTTCCCAAAATAGAACCGGGTAAACGAAAACCAGAAAAACTGCCAATACTTGCCGCTCATGGAGGTCAGTATCGGCTGGCGCCGCGGAGAAAGCAAGAGAAAAAGTTGAGGGGAGGGCCGCAGTGGAATGGTTCCCCTCCGGTAGCTATGCCACGAACCACGCATCCCGGCCCAGCACGTAGCCGCGGTCGAGCAGGTCGGGGGAAATCACCCCCCGGGCGCCCTCCGAGCCGACCGCGATCACGAGCGGCGTGCCGTCGGCCGGCGGCATCTGCTGCGGGTCGTCGACCCTGACGCCGTGGATCACCACGCCGTGCTTGCGGGGGTTGATGTCGTACGCCCGGCGGACCGCGAGGCCCTCGGACTGCAGCCAGCGGAGCCACGGCTTGCCGGTCTGGCCGACCCCCGCCAGGTCGACCTCGAGACGATTCGCCAGTGGGCCCGCTAGCAGGTGCGTGCGGCGGCAGCGGTCGAACGCCGCGGGCGTGTAGGCGGCGTGCGAGCGGGTGAGCCGCCGGTCGTGGTCGATCCAGTCCAACAGCGGCCGCGCGACCTTGCCGAACCGCAGGCCGGCCGCCGCCCCGCGGAGCATCAGGTCGTAGTCCTCGGGGAAGGCCTCGGCAGGGGAGGGCGCCGCGCGGTAACCGAGCTCGAAGAACGCCCGGCGGCCCAAGAGTGTTGGGTTGGCCAACGGGTACTCGACGAACCGCAGCGCGAGGATCTGGTCGGGGGTGAGCGTCTCGTCGTTGAGCCAGTGCTCGTACCGCCGCAGGTTCTCGACCGGCGTGCCCGACGCGTCGACGATGTTCACCTGGCAGCCGACGACATTGAGCTGTTCTCGTTCGAGCAGCGCGAGCTGCTCCGCCAGCCGCGTTGGGTGCGAGTAGTCGTCGGCGTCCATCCTCGCGATGAGCGGCGTGGCCGCCGCCGCTAGGGCGGTGTTGGCTGCTGCGGCGACCCCCTGGTGCTGCTGCCGAATCACCCGCAGCCGCGGGTCATTGATCGCTTCGGCAGCGGCCGCGGTCTGATCGGTTGAGCCATCGTCAACGATGATGACCTCGATGTCGGCGAGCGTCTGGTCGAGCATCGACCGCACGGCGCGCTCGATGGTCCCCTCGGCGTTGTAGGCGGGGATGACGACCGAGATCTGGGGCATCAGGCTATTGCGTTCTTGAGCTGCCTAGGGTGGTTGCGGCCATGCGACTCAAGTCGTAGAGGGCCATCGCTAACGCGAAGGCGTAGATTGCCCATCCCAAGACGATCACGAGGGAAATGATCACGTATGGCAGGTAGAGACGGAACGGTCCGAACGCGACGCTGGCGAGCAGGAATATCAGGAGAACGGCTTTAAGGGACAGCCGCGGTCTGTAATCGTGCCGGCGAAAGTAACCGTACGCAAGCCTGGTGAGTCTTCCAACGCACAAGCAGGCCAACGCAATGTCAATTGCGAGCCACCAAGGGGAGAACCTGAGGGCTGGAAAGTCACCTAGAAGGGTCGTGTACCCCGAGAACCAATCCGCGAACGGGTTGTTGTAGGAGGTTGGGTAGAATCCGCGCTGCATGTAGGTGACAGGCCAGCCGTATGGTCGACCGTACGAAATGTTTAGCTGTTTGGGAACGAAGCAGGGATGATCTTGCTCAACGGCCAGTCCTGCAAGCAAGAGACAAGAGAGCAGCGTGGCGAGCACCGTCGCATTCCCTATCGCCCATCGATTGCTGTGGTTCATGCCGCCACCCTAACGGTTCACAAACCGCGACGCCACTTGGGCGGCGACGCAGCTTGCCACGACGCAAACCATCACGAGCAGTGCATCGGTCGGGACCTCGATCCGCTCGTAGGGCTTAAGCAGTTCGTAAGCAACAACCACGGCGGCGCTAACTCCGTAGGCGAGGTAGGCGGCGTTCCAGTTTCCAAGCCTGCGGAGCGTTGGCACGACCAGCAGCAGGGTGAACACCCCGATGACGACGCCGTGCAGGACCGCGAGCAGGCTGTTCAGCACGAATTCATGTGGCAGTCGCCAGTGGACGGCTGGAATCTCCAATTGCCGCGAGAGCCAGCCGCCACGAATCCAACAGACGACTCGCCCCAGCCAGACACACACCGCTGGCGCAACGATCGTCACCAGTACGATTGTCCCGAGCTGAGGAGTCGTGTAGCGAGACTCGTCGGTCTCAACGCTGGCCGCCGCGGGCGACGCGTAAGGGTTGCTCATTCGGCTACGCGTTCCTGCAGGTAGATTGGAAACGTAGATAATGGGCGCCCGGGGCGCTCCCGTCAGGGAAGCCCCGGAACTATAGTCGATGACTCTCGGTCTGCATCGGGGGCTTCCGATGTCGCGGAGCGCCCCCGGCACCCTATAGGAGCTACTCCACCTCCGGCATCGTCATCTGCTCTTCGCTCAGCTCGTCCTTCAGCCCGGGCACCTCGTCGGCGCCGACCGGCACGCGGATGCTGGCGCCGTCGAACGCCGGGCCGATCGGCTCGAAGCGGCCGCCCAAGTTCTCGGCCAGGAAGGCCTCGGTCACCGCGTTAAAACTCTTGCGGTTTGGGGGGCGGTGGAAGCCGTGGCCCTCGTCCGGGTACAGCACATACGTGACCGGGATCTGCTTCTCCTCCATCGCCGCGACGATTTGGTCGGCCTCGACCTGGGTGACGCGGGGGTCGTTGGCGCCCTGGCCGATCAACAGCGGCCGCTCGATCTTGTCGACCAGCGACAGCGGCGACTTCTTCAGCAGCTCGGCCTTGCCCTCTTCGGTGGTCCAGTCGCCAACGCGGATCTTCATCACCGGCATGAACGACGCCCAGTACGGCGGGGCGTTCTCGAGCAGCGTCACCAGGCTCGACGGGCCGACGATGTCGACGCCGCAGGCGAACGTGGTCGGCGTGTAGGTCATGCCAACCAGTGTGGCGTAGCCGCCGTAGCTGCCGCCCATGATCGCGATCTTGTCCTCTTGGGCGATGCCTTCGCCGACCGCCCACTTCACGGCGTCCAACAGGTCGTCGTGCATCTTGCCGGACCACTCGCCGTTGGCGGCGTTGATAAAGTTCTTGCCGAAGCCGGTCGAGCCGCGGTAGTTGACGTTCAGCACCGCGTAGCCGCGGTTCGCCAGCCACTGGTGCGACGCGTTCAGCCCCCAGCCGTCACGGGCCCAGGGGCCGCCGTGCACGTCGAGCACCAGCGGGACCGGCTGGTCCGGAACGCCATCGCCGTCCGGGTCCGTGCCCGGCGGCAGCGACAGGTAGCTCACCAGGTTCAGCCCGTCGCGGCTTTTGATGACCGGCGTGTGCATCTTGACCAGCGGGTAGTCGTCGAGGTCGTCGCGGTTGTTGAACAAGAAGTGCATCTTGCGATCACCGGCGCCCTCAGCAGAAGACGCGCCGCCGTCTGCAGGGCGGGTGTAGCGGTAGAACTTCACCGGGCCGTTGTCGAGGATGTAGGCCACGGTCCACTGCGCGTCGTCCTGCGTGCGGCTGGTGACGATGAACTCGCCGTCCTGGAAATCGGTCAGGTAGTCGATGTCGGCCTGGATGCTCGGGTCGAGCACCTTCCACTCGCGGCGGCTGTACGTGAACGACACCGCCTGCAGGGTCTTCTTGGTCGGGTGCGCCAGCACGCCGCCGACGTCGGCCCGCGGGTCGTCGGCGATCAGCTCGACGTTGCCGGCATCAAGGTTCTTGCTGAACTGGGCCGAGGTGTCGCGGTCTCGGCTGTCCTGGAAGTAGAGCACGCGGTTGGTCTTGTCGAAGCCGGCCGGGCCGCTGGTCATGGCGTCGATGGCGGTGAACTCCTCGGACTGCTCCCAGGCGTCCTCGCCGTATCCCCCTTCGCCCGGCTCGCCGGTCGGGGTGAGCCACACCTGGCCGCCGGTCTGGCTGAAGGCGATCGCCATGCGAACGTTGAAGTCGTCGTCGGTCAGGAAGCCGGCGACAAAGCCCTGCTCGACCATGCCGGGGTTGAGCTGCACCAGCTTGCGATCGCCGGTCGCGATATTGACGCGGTAGATGTCGTGCAGCTGCGGGTTGCGGTCGTTGAAGCCGACCAGCAGCTCGCCCGGGAACTTGTCGGAGGCCTCCTGAAGCTCGCCGCGGACGCCGTCGATCGGCGTGAGGTCCTTGGTCTCTTTGGTCTCGACATTGGTGGCGTAGAGGTGGAAATTCTCGTCGCCTTCCTTGTCCTGGTTGTACAGGATGTGCTTGGAGTCGTAGGCCCAGCTGTGCGAGCCGATCGGCCGCTTGGTGTCCTTGGTGACCGGCTCGGCGGCGTCGAGGTTGTCGACCGGCGCGACCCAGACGTTGAGGATGCCGAAGCCGTCGTCGTTCTTGACCGGCGCCATGAAGCTGAGCCACTTGCCGTCGGGGCTGAGCCGCGCCTGGGCCCGCTCGGGGTCGCCGAACAAAGTCTCGCGGGGGATCAGCGGCACGTCGGACATGCGGTCGGCCATCGGGGCCTCCTGCGCTTTGGTTTCGGTGACCGGGGGAGTCCCGGTGGCGTTAGGGATGGGCTGCACGTCGGGGTCGTCGGCGTCGGCGTTGGGGATCGGCTGCACCTTCGCGCCGTCGTTGCCAGGATCGACCGGCGTGTCGGCCTTGGGGTCGAAGGCAGGCGCGTCGTCGGCGTTTGCGGGGTACGAGCCCGAATCGGACGGCTTGCTGCAGCCGCTCACCGCGACCGACAAGAGCGCAAAGAACAGGCCGAGTTCGGCCGCCATGAAGCAGAACTTGCGAAGCATGAGATGCCCTCCCTGAGGCTCCGCGGAACGCATCACAGCGCACCGCGGGCAGTATTCGTGCTAGCAGCGCTAGCAGGCGTGCGGCCAACCCTTCCATGGGCGGCGGTTAATTCCGGTAAGCAGCGGAGTATACGCTGTTACGCGGCAGGATGCTACGCGGTTCGGCGGGGGAGGTAATTCAGACGTCGGGCGCGCAAGAAGCGGGAGCTTGAAACGGGGACTGGCTCTCGACCGCAGTGCGAATTAACGCCTTCGATTCAGCCCGGCCGCGGTCGCGTGCCTGTCCCCGTTTCTAGCGGGCCACTGCCAGCAGACTCAGTCCCGCTAGTCCGTCAAAAACGGGGACAGGCACGGCGCGGTCCCATCAACAGTTGGTCTCTGCCTGTTTGACGCTTCGAGCCAGTCCCCGTTTTGACTCGCGTCCTAGCGCCCGTCGTGGAACTCTGCCGTGCCGAACTGGGAGAGCTTGAAAATCGGCTGCTTGCGTTCGAGCCAGAAGGCCACCTTGTTGTGGATGACCTCGACGACCTCTTCGCGGCTACGGCTGCCAAAGTCGCTTTTCTTGATCTCCTCCTGCACATGCTCCGGCAGCGGGAACTGGCTGTCACCGCGGAGCAGGTCCGCCGTCGCCGACTCGACCCGCGATTCCCAGTCGGCGTACGCGGCCGCCAATGGCTCGCTCAGCTTGCTGCGCTCGCCACGCCACTGCTTCGCCTCAAGAAACGCATGACGGGCCTTTTCTTCAAGCTCAGCACGTTCGGTGTACTGGGCCGTTAGGGACTCGACGATAGCCAGCATCGCAGCGCTCGGCGATCGCCCGTCGACGAACGCCATTTCCAACAACTCACTGCCTGCGCTGGGACTGAATACCACCAGATGCTCGCGGACCCAGGCGACAGGATCGGCTCCTGCCGCGGCGATCTCCCACTGCTGGAACTCTGTTGCGGAAGTGGCTGACGCGATGGCGTCGTCTGACATGAGTGCCGCTAGTTCCGCTTGCAGCAGGATTTGCAGTTCCGGATTGGAGGGGTACGGATCGAATCCAACAGCCTGCATTAGTTGGGCCGGACGCTGCACTTGAAAGTACTGCCGCACACGCCGGGTCGCCTGGAGCTCCTCGTAGTTCGTCGGAAACTTAAACTCACGGCTGCAGCCGATGAGCGCCAGGTGTACGAGAACGAGCAAGCAGTGGACAGCGGTGGCTCTGCTACGAGTCATGGATGGGGGCTATCAGCTCGGTTGAGGCAGCTCGGTTGAGGGACTCCAGTCCCATTGTTCGCCTACGGCTCAATAAATTCGACGCTGCCGAACGCAGAAACCCGGTCGGGCGCCTTCAGCTCGATGTCCCAGTGCTCGATCTTGTTGAGGATGTCCGACTGAATCGACTTGAGCCCTTCAATTTCTGCTGCGCGGGCCGCCAGGTTGGGGTCGTCCTTGCTGAGGTCCTGGACCTCGACAGTCAGTTCTTCGATCTGCGCATCCAGTTTCGCGGTGTGCTTGGCGTAGGCTTGGCGGACAACCTCCATCGGCGGCTCGGTGTCGCTGGCGGATTGGCCCGCTTCTTCTGCGTCCTCGTTGTCATCGCTGTCGTCGTCGGCGTCATCAGCCTCGTCGCCGGAACCCGATCCCGCGAGTTCGAGGTCTACCAGCCGCCGCAGCAGCTCTTGCTCAGCCCCGATCCGCGCGTCCCCCAGTCGAGCGATCTGCTGCTTTAGCAGCTCGATTCGGGCGGCGATCTCGGGCAGCCGCGCCGACGAAGCGTCCTTCAGCCTGGCCTGGTGCGCGTTGGTCTTCCGCTTGATCTCGTCGTCGAGGTCGCGGTACGACTCGGTCAGGATGTCACGCGGCTTCTGCCGCTGGATCTTGCTCTCGAACACCACCTCATTGAGGTACGCCTTGGAGATCGCCTCGACGGCGGCGACCAGCGCTTCCTTCGGCGCACGGCGGTCGACCAGCGCGATCTCAAGCACCTCGCTCCCCTTGGGGAAGCGGACGACCAGCCGCTCGCGGATCCAGTCGAGCGTCTCCTCGCCCTCGGGGATAGATTCCCACTCGGAGAGGTCGTCGTGCCGCAGGGCCGAGTTGAGCACCTGCCCGGACTCGATCAGCACCGTTTGGGTCTTGCGGTAGATGTCGGCCTCCCGCTCGTCCACCACCGGCTCGTTCGATACTAGCGACCGCCCGTGGAGGTCCACCTGGAAGTAGCGGTGCGCGTAGCGTTTGCCCTCGAGCTCGTCGTAGTCGTCGTCCGACGCTGAGTCTCCGCAGCCCGCCAGCGTGAGTGAGAAGAGGCAGGCGGCTAGGGCGGTCGCGCGGAGCATTTTGAGGATCCCATGGACAGAGTCGCGGAAGTTTCTCGCGGGAACCCGATCCTAGCAGCTTGCGGATCGCCGTTGCAACTGTTTACTCTGGTTAGTCTGGAAAACCTCTGCGCCCTGGGCACGACATTTGTCGCCGTACTCCCCACAACTCTGGACGCCCGCGGCGCTCGAAGAGCGTCGGCAACGCGGCCGGCTTGCGCCCTATGAGCCACTGGTGGCGGTCGCGGCCGCGGCGGCGGCGGGCGTGGTGGCCGATCGGTACGCGAGTGTCTCGCTGTGGTGGGTAGTGATTGGCGCCGCGGCGTGGCTCGCCTGGTTAACGCTGTGGAGGGGAGGGCGGTGCTGGTGGTCGTCGATCGCCCTGCTGATCGGCATCAGCGCGCTCGCCGGCGGCTGGCACCACTCGCACTGGCGGCTGTTCGCGGCCGACGACCTGGGACGCTTCGCGGGGCAGATTGCCGAGCCGGTCTGCGTCGAGGCGATCGCCCTCGAGTCCCCGGCCCTCCAGCCGACGCCCGAGCCTTCGCCGTACCGCGCGATCCCCGGCAGCGAGTCGAGCCGCGTCGAGCTCCGGTTGGTTGCGCTGCGTGACGGCGCCAGGTGGCGCGGCGTCGCGGGCCGCTGTGTGCTGACCAGCAATGGTCAGCTGACGGGCGTCCGCGCCGGCGACCGTGTGCGGGTGTTCGGTCAGCTGCGGGCGCCGCCGTCGGCGCTGAACCCGGGCGAGTTCGACTACGCGCTCGATCAACGCGCCCAGCAGCGGCTGAGCCTGCTGCGGTGCGTGTCGCCGGAGTGCGTCGCGGTGACCGAGCGTGGCGGGTGGTCGGTCGGCCGCGTGCTGGACGCGGTGCGGGTGTGGGGCGACCAGCGGCTGCGGGCCAGGCTGGGGCCCGAGGCGGGCGGCCTAGCGGCGGCGATGATTGTTGGCGCCCAGGACCGACTGCCGGACGAGACCATCGAGCGGTTCCGCCACGCCGGCACGCTGCACGTGCTGGTGGTGTCGGGCCTGCACGTCGGGCTGGTGGTGTCGGCGTTCTACTTTGTGGGGCGGATGGGCTGGGCTCCGCGGCGGTGGTCGCTGGTGGTGCTGATGGTCGCGATCGCGTCGTACGCCGCGGTGACCGGCGCACGGCCGCCGGTGGTGCGGGCGGCGGTGCTGGCCGAGCTGATGTGCCTGGCGCTGTGGACAGGACGGACGGTGCTGGCGATGAACTCGCTGGCGGCGGCCGCGGTGGTGGTGCTGGCGATGAGCCCCTGCGAGCTGTTCCGCACCGGCGCTCAGCTCAGCTTCCTCGCCGCCGCGACGCTGATCTGGTTCGGTCGCCGGCAGCTCGACCGCCGCGAGGCGCTCGATCCGCTGGCCCGGCTGCTCCGCTCGGTCGAATCGCCGCCCAAGAAGCTCGCGCGGTGGTGCGCGACGTCGAGCTGGCTGATCTTCGTGGCGACCGTCGCCGTTTGGCTGACCGCGGCGCCGCTGATGATGCGTCAGTACCACCTGTTGTCGCCGGTGGCGATGCCGTTGTCGGTCGCGGCGTTCCCGTTGGTGGCGGTGTCGGTCATCTCTGGGCTGCTGGTGCTGGCCGCCGAGGTCACGGCGCCGTTCGTGGCGCCGCTGTTCGCGTCGGTTAGCTGGTTGGCGTGCACTTGGCTCGACCGCGCGATCGACTACGCCGCGGTCGCGCCGGGGAGCCACGCGTACGTTGCCGGGCCGGCGCTGTGGTGGACGCTCACCGCGTACGCGCTGATGGCCGCCGCGCTACGCTGGGGCGGCCGCGCGGCGGTGCGACGCGGGCTGGTCTACGCCGGCCTGCTGCTGGTGGCGGCGGGATTCGCGCCGGCCGTGGTCGAGGCGGCCCGCGGCGGCAAGGACCCGGGCGGTGAGCTCCGCTGCACGTTTATCGCCGTGGGACACGGCGTCTGTGTGCTGATCGAGCCGCCCGGCGGCGGCGTGTTTTTGTACGACGCGGGCTCGCTCGGCTCGCCGTGGATGGCGACCGAGAAGATCTCGTCCGTGCTGTGGTCGAAGGGCATCACAAGAATTGATGGCGTGCTGCTCTCGCACGCCGACGTCGACCACTTCAACGCGCTGCCGGGCCTGCTCGATCGCTTCACGGTTGGCGGCGTCTACACGACCAACATGCTGCTGCCGCGGCGGCTCCTGCCGGACGAGCAGACCGCGCCGGCGGCACTCAAGCGGCTGCTCGACGAGCGCGGCGTGCCGGTCGAGAAGCTCGCGCTCGGCGACCAGTTGAAGCTTGGCGGTGTAGCGGTTGAGGTGTTGCACCCCACCGTCATGGGCGTGGTCGACACCGACAACGCCAACAGCCTGGTGATCGGCCTCGAGCACGCCGGCCGCCGCGTGCTGCTGCCGGGCGACCTCGAGGGCCGCGGCCTCGAGGAGCTCTTGCTGCAGGAGCCGTACGACTGCGACGTGCTGCTCGTCCCGCACCACGGCTCCCCCCGCAGCGACCCGCCCGGCCTGGCCGACTGGTGCCGCCCGGAGCACGTGGTGATCAGCAGCGCCGCCGGCGTCTACTCCGACCAGGCGAGCGACAGCTACCGGGAGAGCGGCGCGCGGGTGCTGTCGACCTCAGAGGGCGGCGCGGCCGAGTTCGTCATCGGTCGGGGCGGCATCGCGGTGCGGAGCTTCCGAGGCGGAGCGGGCGGCCAGCCGTGACAAAACGCCGCAGTGACCAGTATGCGGTCGATCGGGGGCTGATTAGCCGCCGACACAAGGAGGGTGAGATCCGCGTAAATTACCCGGTTTCCCTAGGGCTTGCCGAAGGCCCCGGAAACCCGAGCCCGGGGGGCACTCTCCTGGGGTATCCGCTGACGGGATTTCCGCCTAAGCTTGTACGCGAGTACCTGGGTTGGTATTGAGATTATTTCTCAGAAATCGATGCGCGGCGAAGGAATCGCCGGGCCATTGGGCCTGGTTCGCCGTACCAACTGCAGCATGAAAGCAAGGACTTCTAGGGCAAGGTTTTCAACTGGTCGCCCGATGCGGCCCCTCTTACTTTCTTCTTCCAACACTTCTCGCGGGCAGTCCGCGTAGATTTTCGATCACCGCCCCAGTGGCGCCCCCGAGAGACCCCAGCTATGTCCGTTATCCCTACCGATCCTGTAACCGCGCCGCCCAAGAGCAAGCGGGTGAAGCCCGTCGCGAGCGCCAAGGTCGACGAGCTGTCGCACCCGTCGCAGCAGGCCAACACCCGGGCCCTGTGGAGCAGGGGCCTCGACTGGCCGGTCGTGATCTGGATTATCGCCGTGCACTCGCTCGCGGTGATGGCCCCGTTCTACTTCAGCTGGCAGGCGCTGGCGACCTGCGTCGTGCTGATCCTGATGACCGGCTCGCTGGGCGTCTGCATGGGCTACCACCGGCTGCTGACGCACGGCAGCTTCAAGACCTACAAGCCGGTCCGCTGGCTCCTGGCGTTCCTCGGCGGGCTGTCGGGCGAGGGCTCGGCCCTGACCTGGGTGGCCAACCACCGCAAGCACCACGCCTTCAGCGACCACGACGGCGACCCCCACTCCCCGCGGCACGGAGCGATCTGGAGCCATATCACCTGGTTCTTCCCGAACCGCGGCATGAAGTGGCAGAAGGAGATCCTGCAGCGCTACGCCCCGGACATCATGAAGGACAAGATGATGATTGTCCTGCACAAGCTGTTCCTGCCGACCCACGTGGTGTGCGGTCTGGTGCTGTTCGCGGTCGGCTACTTCGGCACGGCGATTGGCCTGGGCGGCTTGAACGGCGGCCTGTCGATGCTCGCCTGGGGCACCGGCATCCGGATGCTGTACGTGTTCCACGTCACCTGGTTTGTGAACTCGATCTCGCACATGTGGGGCTACCGCAACTACGAGACCACCGACGACAGCCGCAACAACTGGCTGGTCGGCCTGCTGGCCTTCGGCGAGGGCTGGCACAACAACCACCACGCCTACCAGCGGGTCGCCTCGCAGGGCCACAAGTGGTGGGAAGTCGACCCCACCTACTGGATGATCCTGCTGATGGAAAAGACCGGCCTGGCGTGGGACGTGGTGCGTCTGAAGGACGTCATCCGCACGACCAAACCCGCCTAACGTAGGGCGAGCAACTCGAAAGTACACAGGGCCGCAGCCAGGCTTGGCTGCGGCCCTGTTTTTGTTTGGACGCAGCCACACCCCACCACAGCCGACGGATTACATCCGTCGGAAGAACCCGGTGTTGGGGTGGCCCTCACGGCGAACTCCGCTCCGGGGCCTCCGATGGATGTAATCCATCGGCTATTGGTTGGCGTGCCGAATTCATCACTGGGCAGCAGCGACAGTCGGCCGGCGCACGGTTGGCGGGCGTGTTCGCTCAACTCGGCCGATTGTCGGTGTCGCTTGCGACAAGAGGCAACCGAGTCGCAAGCGTACATCGTTGCCACTAAACCTCTTGGGCTGCGCCACCGACAATCGTTCGAACGAACCCACCCGCTGGCCGGCCGTGGTGCGAACGACTGTCGGTGCTACCCCCGGTGTTAGTTCTGTAGCCGGTACCAATTGCGAAGTTCGTGCGAAAGCTCCGGATGCCGAACAATGATCTCGAGAAGCCCAGGTGGCACTTCAGTAGTCTCGGATTGCCGAGCTAGAATTCCTAGTAGATAGAAGTACCCGCGGAACCCTACTCCGGCCTCATCGACAGCCTCGTACTTCTCCACGGCATCTTGCAGAAGCAGGAACGCATTCGAACCGGTGGCTTTGACCAACAGTAAATCGAATGCTCCAGAAGTAAAGCACTCGTTGTGCTGAAATTCAGGAACCTCACCTCTGGATATGGCATTGGCAACTTCGATCAGGTCGTCAATGGGTATTGCCATTGCAGCGTTGGTCCTAAATTGGCTGTTTCTAAGTGCGGTCCACCCGCCAGCAACGACTCTAGTAATGGGATGCTCCGAGGTCGAGTACGCCATCCTAGCGAGTGTTGTGCATCCTTCACTGTTCTATGTGGATAGGGGCCAAGACGCGTCTAAACCCCCAACACATGATCCAACCCCATCACCGTCCGCACCATGGCGCGTTGGACGGCCGGCACGTGGGCCAGCAGGGCGACCATCACCCGGCGGGCGGCGCGGGTGGCGGCTGACTCGCCGCGGACAATGTGGGTGATGCGGTCGATCTTCTTCACCACGCGGTGGTCGACCGGCGTGCGGAGTGCGCCGTAGCGGTTGAGTTGGCCCTTGGCGGCCAGCTCAGCCAGCGCCCAGGCGTCCTCGATGCCGAGGTTCATCCCCCGCGCGCCGAGCGGCGAGTGCAGGTGCGCGGCGTCGCCGGCCAGGAGGAACGGGCCGTGCTGCATCGATGCGGCCGCGCGGTGCGACACCTTGAACTCCGACGCCCAGTCGGGCCGCTCGTAATGCCGCAGCAGGCCGGCGTCGCGGATCGCGCCGCACGGGTCGGCGGTGTTGGTAATGATCCGCCACAGCGGGAGCTGGCCGTCGCTGGGTTCGTCGCCGGTCACGACCCGGATCAGGAAGCCAAAGCCCCGCGGCAGCTGCACGATGTGCGCGGCGTCCTCGGCCAGCGGCGTTTCGATCCGCACGTCGACCAGCCGCCACCGCTGCTCGCAGGTCGTGCCGGGCAGGGCGATGCCCAACTGCTCGCGGACCGTGCTGTGGGCGCCGTCGGCGGCCAGGATCCACGGGGCGGTGACCTGCTCGAGCCGCCCGTCGGGGTGGTGCAACTCGGCGGCGGCCCGTTCGCCGGCGACGCGGCACTTGGCCAGCGTCACGCCCCGCTCGACCGCAACGCCGCGCTCGGCCAGGGCCTCCCCGAGCAGCCGCTCGGAGGTCGCCTGCGAGAGGGCCAGCATGAACGGGTGCTCGCCGCCTGCCTGGGCGAGGTCGACCCGGGCGACGACCCTGCCGCGGGCGTGGACCATCGCGGTGGTGATCGGCTTGCCGAGTTCGAGCATCCTAGCGGCGACGCCCGAGGGGCCAAGGATCCGGAGGGTCCGCGGGTTGACGGCCAGGGCCTTGGAAAGCTGGCGGGACGACCGCTGGGAGTCGATAATCCTGGGACCGGGGCGGCCGTCGGGGCTCGCTTCGGTCAGCAGCAACGCGGCGGCGAGGCCGACCGGCCCAGCCCCGACGATCAGCGGGAGATCTTGGTCCATTGCGGTATCTTACGGCCGTTGGCGGCATGCTGCTCTGGGGGAGGCGAGGGGTTGGTTTCCGGGGGCGTTTTTGCCGCCGGACCCCGCTTGCAGCCCTCCGATTGTCCGCTATACTGCTGGGCTTGTAGCGTCTGTACGCAATTACCAAAGAAAAGTCATTTGTTGGTGCGGGGGCATTGGGCCCTCGCCGGAAGGAGTTGGCGCTCTACCCCACCGAGTAAGCAGCACACCCGCAGAGAAGGCTTCTTTGGGCGTCGTGGCAGGCCGTTCGGCCGTCCGCGTTGGACCCAGAGTGAGCCTGAAGCGGCGGAAGTGAGGCACATGGGGAGCACGGACGGCGCCAGGCGATTCAGTAGTTTTTCGAGGACTAGCAGGTTTACTCGTATGCCGTTGACGACTGAGCAGAAGCACGATCTGGCCACGGAATTTGGGCGCACCGAGGGCGACACTGGTTCGCCGGAGGTCCAGATTGCGGTTCTCACGAACCACATCCGCCAGATGACGGAGCACATGAAGGTGCACCCGAAGGACCACTCCAGCCGGCGTGGCCTGCTGCGGATGGTCAGCCGTCGTCGTCGTCACCTGGACTACGTCAAGCGGCACAACCCGCAGCTGTACCTCGACTTGCTCGCCCGCCTGGACATCCGCAAGTAGCCTAGGGCCGAGGACCCCAGGCCGTGCGGCCTGGGCGTCGGTGCTAGGTAGGCAAGGAAAGAAAATCGACGTCGCCGGTCGGTCCCGCGGGTGCGCCCTTGGTGGTGGCGCCCGTTGCAACGGGGCGGGCCCGGGAAGCTTCTTTCAGGCTTAATCCTCAGTTCTCACCACCCGTCCCTCGTTCTCTGGGGGATGCCGCGGGGCGTTGCCGCCCCGGCGGCTGATTGGTTTGTCTGCCCGGCCTCGGCCGGCCGACGCCGATCGTCTGTGTGCGGCGTGCTTCTCGCTAGGGCCGCGTCGACCCGACGGCTAGTTAGCCAGAAATTGTCAGAAAGCAGTACCTTGAAGAAAATCAGAGTTGAACGTCAGATCGGCCGCCACAACTTCAGCATCGAGACCGGCATCCTCGCCAAGCAGGCCGCCGGAGCCGTGCTGACCCAGTACGGCGAGACCATCTCCTTCACCGCCTGCGCCACCGGCCCGGCGCGGCCCGGCCTCGACTTCTTCCCGCTCACGTGCGACTACCGCGAGCGGCACGCGGCGGCCGGCAAGTTCCCCGGCGGCTTCCTCAAGCGGGAAGGCCGACCCACCACCAAAGAGACCCTCACCTCGCGGCTGATGGACCGCCCCATCCGCCCGATGTTCACCGAGGGCTTCAAGGACGAGGTGCAGGTCCAGAGCATGGTGCTCGCCAGCGACCGCCAGCAGGACGGCGACATCCTCAGCATGAACGGCGCCTCGGCCGCGTTGGCGATCTCGCCGATGCCGTTCCTCGGCCCGCTCGGCTCGATCCGGATCGGCAAGGTCAACGGCGAGCTGATCGCCTTCCCGACCGCCGAGGAGCTGGAGCACAGCACGCTCGACCTGATCGTCAGCGGCACCAAGGACGCCATCCTCATGATCGAGGGCTTCGCCCGCGAGATGCCTGAGGACGAGATGATCGAGGCCCTGATGACCGCCCACAAGTACGTGGGCGAGCTGTGCGACATGCAGGAGGAGCTCATCTCGCTGGTGCAGCCGGAGAAGATGGACTTCCAGACCCCCGAGTCCGACGGCCTGGCCGAGAAGCTGGCCGCCTGGCACGACAAGCTCAAGGCCGCCAAGCAGACCGAGGGCAAGGCCGCCCGCTCCGAGGCCGTCAAGGCGGTCAAGGACGAGGCCCTCGCCGAGCTGATCCCCGACCCGGACGCCGACGGCGCCTTCACCGTGGCCTCGTTCAAGCACGAGTTCCACGAGCTCGAGGGCAAGGTGGTCCGCGAGTCGATCCTTGAAGGCAAGCGCCCGGACGGCCGCTCCGGCGGCGACCTCCGCGGCCTGTACTGCGAGGTCGACCTGCTGCCCCGCGTGCACGGCTCGGCCCTGTTCCAGCGTGGCGAGACCCAGGCCCTGGTCACCGTGACCCTCGGCACCGGCCGTGACGAGCAGCGTGTCGACGGCCTGTTCGAGGAGTACAGCAAGCGGTTCATGCTGGACTACAACTTCCCGAGCTACTCGGTCGGCGAGGTCCGCCCGATCCGCGGCCCGGGTCGTCGCGAGATCGGCCACGGCATGCTGGCCGAGCGGAGCGTCGGGCCGATCCTGCCGGACCACGACGAGTTCCCCTACACCATCCGCCTGATCAGCGACATCATGGAGTCCAACGGCTCCAGCTCGATGGCGTCGGTCTGCGGGGCCACGCTCGCCCTGATGGCGTCCGGCGTGCCGATCACCAACCCGGTGGCGGGCATCTCGGTCGGCCTGGTGAAGGAGGGCGACAAGTTCACCCTGCTGACCGACATCCTCGGCGACGAGGACCACTTCGGCGACATGGACTTCAAGATCGCCGGCACCCAGAACGGCATCACCGGCATCCAGCTGGACCTCAAGATCATGGGCATCAGCGAGGAGATCATCCGCGCGACGCTGGCCCAGAGCCGCGAGGCCCGGATCGAGATCCTCAAGTCGATGCTGACCGCAATCCCGCGTCCGCGGGCGGCCACCGCGGCCAGCGCCCCGCGCCTGGTCCGGACCAGCATCAACCCCGAGAAGATCGGCCTCTTGATCGGCCCCGGCGGCAAGAACATCCGCGGCATCCAAGAGGACTGCGGCGTGACGATCGACGTCGAGGAGGACGGCACCGTCACGATCGCCGGCCCGGACGAGGACTCGGTCCGCAACGGCCTGAACCGCGTCGACGCGGTGACCGCCAGCGTGCAGGTCGGCCGCATCTACGACGGCAAGGTCACCAGCATCAAGGACTTCGGCGCGTTCGTCGAGATCCTGCCGGGCAAGGACGGCCTGTGCCACATCAGCGAGCTGTCCAATGAGTATGTTGGCAGCGTGGCCGACATCTGCAAGGTGGGCGACCGCATGAAGGTGAAGGTGATCGCCGTCGACGAGCAGGACCGCGTCAAGCTGAGCCGCAAGGCCGCCATGGCCGAGGCCGAGGGCCCCGCCGAAGAGCCGGCCGAGGCCTAAGCCCCTCGCTGCTTTGAATTGAGAAACCCACCGCCGGGCCCTGCACTGCAGGGCCCGGCTTTTTTTGTTTGGAACCGCCAAGACGCCAAGGACGCCAAGCGCGTGGGTTGGTCCGTGTTCCTTCGCGCCCTTGGCGTCTTGGCGGTTCCTTCTCATCGAAGAAGCGGCCGCTTCGGGTCCGCAGCTTGGCGGCGTGGTGTCTTCGCGGTTAAATCAAGCGTATGAAGAAGCCCACCAGCGAGGAGACTGTCAAGCGGCTGATGGACCAGTACGCGGAGATCGCGCGGCTGGCGGGCGGGCTGGCGCACGAGATCAAGAACCCGCTGTCGACGATCCGGCTCAACATGCAGCTGCTGGCCGAGGACCTCTTGGACCGGCCCGAGGAGGAGCTGACGCCCGCCGAGCGGCGGGCCGCCAAGCGGGTCGACGCGGTGCAGCGGGAGTGCACGCGGCTGCAGGACCTGCTGGACGACTTCCTCAACTACGCCAAGGTCCGCCGCGTGGCGCTGGAGCCGCGGAACCTCAACACCGAGATCGCCGACGCGCTCGACTTCTTCGAGCCGGAGTGCGAGGCCGCCGGGGTCGAGATCGTGCCGTACCTGGACCCGGAGCTCCCCAGCGTGCTATTGGACCGCGAGGCGTTCCGCGGCGCGCTGATGAACCTGCTCCTGAACGCCAAGCAGGCGATGCCCGACGGCGGGCAGCTGGTGGTGCAGACCCGCGGCCACGGCGCGACCGCCTCGGTCTACCTGACCGACAGCGGCTGCGGCATGGACGACGCCACCGCCGCCCGCATGTTCGAGGCCTTCTTCAGCACCAAGCCGGGCGGCAGCGGCCTGGGGCTGCCGACCACCGCCAAGATCATCGAGGCCCACGGCGGCGCGATCGGCGTCGAGAGCGAGCTGGGCCGCGGCACACGGATCTCGATCGATCTGCCGGCCGTTGCGCGGCTCGCCCAGGCCGACGAGCCGGCGCCACCCCAAGAGCCGGGGTCGTCAGGCCCCGGAGCAGCCGCGTCAGAAGAGCCCTGACTCTGGGTTCCGCCCTAGGCGTTTGGAAGGGGGAATTCGAACGGTGGAACCACAACGGCCCGAAGGACACAACGTGCTGCCGTTGCAGTGTCACGATGGGCGGCGGCTCACTGGTCAGCGGAATCCCGTTCAGCAGGCATTCGTCAGGAGCGCCGGCGTCCCTGGATTGGCTTCCTCTTGGCGTGTTGCGTCGTGGTCGTCGTGTCGTTGCGGTTTAGTCAATTGGCGGCATGGCGGCAAAACCTGTGGTGGCAACGGGTTCCGCTCACGCTCAAACTCCTCAATAATTGAGGCCTGCTCCCACCCCTGGCGGGGTGGGCTAGCGACAACACGATGCGGTTTGCTGCCGCTGGCTTCCAACCCTCGATTGCCAATTTGCCTCCCGCTGCCCCACAAAAACGAACCGCCGCCGCCGGGCCGCCGGTCAAGGTGCTGATTGTCGACAACGACGACGCCCACGCCGACGCGATGGGGGCGAGCCTCGAGAAGGTCGGCTACGACTGCGTGCTCGCCACCAGCGGCGGCGACGGCGCCAAGCTGCTGGAGCGCGACGCCTACGAGATCGTCGTCACGGACCTGGTGATGCCGGGCGTCGGCGGTCTGGAGATCCTCGCCAAGAGCAAGGAGCTCTTGCCCGACGCCGAGGTGATCCTGGTGACCGGGCACGGCACCGTGGAGTCCGCGGTCGAGGCGATGCGGGCCGGGGCGTTCAACTACCTGCTCAAGCCGCTCGACCTGCAGCAGCTCCGGGCGGTGGTCGACAACGCGGCGCGGAGCCAGCACCTCCGCCGCGCCAACGCGGAACTCAGCCGGCGGCTCGACGAGAAGTTCGGCTTCGAGGGGGTGATCGGCAACAGCGAGCCGATGCGGGGCGTGGTCGAGCGGCTCAGCCGCATCGCGCCGACCGACGCCACCGTGCTGATCCAAGGCGGGACCGGCACCGGCAAGGAGCTGGTCGCGCAGGCGATCCACCAGAACAGCCCCCGCAAGCCGCGGCCGTTCGTGGCGCTCAACTGCGGCGCGCTGTCGGAGAACATCCTCGAGAGCGAGCTGTTCGGCCACGTCAAAGGCGCCTTCACCGACGCCGCGCGGGACCGGGTCGGCAAGTTCGAGTACGCCGACGGCGGCACGCTGTTCCTCGACGAGGTTGGCGACATGCCGCTCGCCACCCAGATCAAGCTGCTGCGGGTGCTGGAGAGCGGCGAGATCACCCGCGTGGGGAGCAACGAGATCGTGAAGGTCAACGTGCGGATCCTGTCGGCCACCAACCGCGACCTCGAGGCCGCGATCGCCGACGGCACGTTCCGCGAGGACCTGTACCACCGGCTGAAGGTGCTGACCGTGCGGCTGCCGCGGCTGGTCGAGCGGCGGGAGGACATCCCGCTCTTGATCGACCACTTCGTCAAGATGCACGCCGCGCGGCACAACAAGGAGATCACCGGCGTGTCGACCGCCGCGCGGCGGCGGCTGCTGGCGTACGACTGGCCCGGCAACGTGCGGGAGCTCAAGAACGCGGTCGAGACCATGGTCGTCATCGACTACGACGGCGTGCTGGACCTCGACGACCTGCCGCCCGAGATGATCGGCGGCGACCAGGCTGCTAACGGGGCCAGCGGCGGCGGGGGCGGCGGCGAGAATTTTGGCGGCGCCGGGGGCCTGGCCGACCTGGTCGGCAAGACCTTCAGTGAGCTCGAGGCCCTGTTCATCGCCGAGACCCTCAAGGTCACCGGCGGCAACCGCGAGGAGGCCGCCGGCATGCTCGGCATCGGCGAGCGGACGCTGTACCGCAAGATCAAAGAGTACGGATTGAATTAGGCGCTGGTTGGAAGGCGCTGGGCGCTGGTTGTTGGAGGCAGCGCCGCGGCCGCAAGTCATGGCAGCCCACCCCGCCAGGGGTGGGACCGACCCAAGTTTGTGTTCTGAATGGATTCACCCGTGATCAAGCTGCTGCCTAGTTCCGTCATCAACAAGATCGCCGCCGGCGAGGTGATCGAGCGGCCGGCGAGCGTCGTCAAGGAACTCATCGAGAACGCGGTCGACGCCGGCGCCCAGCGCGTCGACGTGGCGATCGAGCAGGGGGGCGGCGAGCTGATCCGCGTCGCCGACGACGGCTGCGGCATCCCCCCGGACGAGCTGCCGCTGGCCGTGACCAACCACGCGACCAGCAAGATCGAATCGGCCGACGACCTGTTCCGCGTCGGCACGATGGGATTCCGCGGCGAGGCGCTGGCCTCGATCGCCGAGGTCAGCCGGTTCACGCTCCGCAGCCGCACCCCGGGCGCGACCGGCGGGGCCGAGCTGGTGGTGAGCGGCGGCCAGGCCGAGCCGGTCGCCCCCGCCGGCTGCCCGGTCGGCACGACCGTCGAGGTCCGCAACCTGTTCTTCAACACGCCGGTGCGGCAGAAGTTCCTCCGCACGCCGCAGACCGAGATCGGCCACTGCGCCGAGGCGTTCACCCGCGTCGCCCTGGCGCACCCCGAGCGGCGGTTCTCGCTCAGCCACAACGGCCGCACCCTGCACGACCTGCCGCCGACCGACGACTGGCGGTCGCGGATCGCGGTGCTGTTCGGCCAGGAGATCGCCGACGCGCTGATCGCGGTCGAGAGCGAAGAAGACGGCGTCCGCCTGGCGGGCTACGCGGCCAACCCAACGCTGAGCCGCGCGAACAACCGGCTGCAGTACCTGCTGCTCAACGGCCGCGTGATCCGCGACCGCTCGCTGCAGCACGCCCTCGGCGAGGCGTACCGCGGCCTGCTCTTGACCGGCCGCTACCCGATCTGCTTCCTGCGGCTCGACATGCCGGCCGACAAGGTCGACGTGAACGTCCACCCGACCAAGCTCGAGGTCCGCTTCCAGGACGGCGGCCGCCACTACAGCCAGCTGCTCGGCACGCTGCGGACCAAGTTCCTCACGACCGACCTCAAGCCGGTCGAGCGGAGCAGCGACCCAACCGAGGACGAGGCCGACGCCGGCGGCAGCAGCGAGCTGGTCAACTGGGCCCGCACGCAACTGACCCAGCGGCGGCTTGATGCATCTCACGAGGGAAGAGCCCCCGCTACCCCCAGCTCGGCGCCCGGCGAGCCGCTCACGCTCCGCCGCTTCACGCCCGCCGCCGAAGCCGAGGCCCGCTCGGCCGGCAACCCGTGGCGCCCGGCCGGCGCGGCGGCAGCCGGCTACGCTTCCACTGAGCAGCCCCAAGAGGCCACCTCGCGGGTCGACACGCCGCACGACCAGACGCCCGGCGGCGGCGCCCCCAACGCGCTGCAGCTGCACAACCGCTACCTCGTCGTGGAGACCGAGGCCGGCCTGGAGATCATCGACCAGCACGCCCTGCACGAGCGGATCCTGTACGAGCAGATCCGCACGAAGGTGCTCGCCGGGGCGCTCGAGAAGCAGAAGCTGCTGGTGCCCGAGCCGGTCGACCTGTCGCCGTCCGAGGCGGCCGCCGTGCTCGAGAACCAGTCGCTGCTGGCGGACCTGGGGATCGAGGTCGAGCCGTTCGGGGGCGACACCGTGCTGGTGGCGTCGTACCCGGCGATGCTGGCCAAGCTGGCCCCGGCCGAGGTGCTGCGCAGCGTCGTCGAGCAACTCGTCGGCGGCGGCAAGGCGCCCGACCGCCGCGACACGCTCGACGAGCTGCTGCACATGATGAGCTGCAAGGCGGCGGTCAAGTACGGCGACCCCCTCACCCCGCACGAGATCACGGCGCTGCTCGACCAGCGGGGCCTGACCGAGAACCACCACCACTGCCCCCACGGCCGCCCGACCGCCCTAGTGTTCACCTGCGACGAGCTCGACCGGCGGTTCAAGCGGATCTGACAAAAGGGGAAAGGGGAAGGCGGAAAGGGGAAAGACCGCTGGGTGCCGGGGGCGCTCCGCGGCAGCGGAATCCCCCGAATGCCTGCGAGCCACGGCCGGTACCTCGTCGGGGGCTCCCCTGACGGGAGCGCCCCCGGCACCCGCGCGACTGTATGGCAGCGACTTTCGCCCGCGATAAACTCTGCCAGTTAGAGAGCACCGAACGGGCGATAGTCGGTGTCGCTTGCGACAAGAGGCAATCGAGCCGCAGGCGTACGTCGGCTCCGCCAGACCTCTTGGGCTACGCCCACCGACGTTCGTTCGAAAGAGTCCTTCCGCTGGCCGGCCGCGGTGCGAACGAGAGTCGCTGCCACCCGCGGCCTGACGTCGCCGGTTGGACGCCGGTTCGCCTCGCCGCGACTCCCCATTTTGTTGTCGAAAGCCGCCACTGGGCGTGGTCTAATGAGGGAGCATCGCCAGTCACATTCGCGGCAAGGCAACGCTGTTCGCAGCGTCGGCCTCGCTTGCCACTGCGCGGCTGGGAAGTCGGTGGTTTTCGCACGACTTGGCAGCCGCTGCCCAAGGGGCAGAGACGGAGGACAAAACCGGCGGACAAAACCCCCGCGGCGATTCTCGGTGGGAAAGAGCAAACGCTGCTATACCAGCATGAAACGGATCAGGTGGCCAAGACACGGCCCGGGTATTGTCCCCTCCGCTCGTTTTTTCGGACTTTACGACAACGACCAAGGCGTCGCCGGGCTGCCGTCGGCTGGCCCCTTTGCAATTGGGCCCCGGGCGAGCGAAAATAGCGGCTCCGCGTTGCCCAACGCCCCGATCCTCACCCTAGACCCCGTGCCCCTCACCTATGATTTGCGTCTCGATTGGCCGGAGCCGGCACAAGCACATGCTGGCCGAGCACAAGCACCTGGTGGAGCAGGGGGCGAAGCTCGTCGAGCTGCGGCTCGACTACATCTCGACCCGGGTGAACCTGCACCGGCTGGTGGTCGACCGGCCCTGCCCGGTGATCGTCACCTGCCGGCGTGAGGAGGACGGGGGCAAGTTCACCGGCGACGAGGCCGCGCGGCAGACGCTGCTCCGCGAGGCGATCGCGATGGGCGTGGACTATGTGGACATCGAGGACGACATCGCCGACAAGATCCCGCGGTACGGCAAGACCAAGCGGATCATCAGCCACCACAACTTCCGGCACACGCCGGCCGACCTCGACTCCCTGCACGCCAAGCTGGCGGCGCTCGACCCGGACATCGTCAAGATCGCGACCATGGCCCACCGGCCGGACGACAACCTCCGCATGCTCGACCTGGTCCGCACCAGCGAGATCCCGACGGTCGGCATGTGCATGGGCGACATCGGCGCGTGCTCGCGGATCCTCGGCGCCAAGTACGGCGCGCCGTTCACCTACGCCACGTTCCACCACGAGCGGGCGCTGGCCCCTGGTCAGCTCAGCTACGACCAGATGGTCAGCATCTACCGGCACGATCAGATCAACGCCGACACCGAGGTGTTCGGCGTCATCGCCGACCCGATCGCGCACAGCCTGAGCCCGCACATCCACAACGCGGCGTTCGCCAAGGCGGGGCTCAACGCGGTGTACGTGCCGTTCCGTGTGCCGGCGGACGACCTGGCCAAGTTCATCGCCGACGTGCCGAAGCTCGGCATCAAGGGGCTGTCGGTGACGATCCCGCACAAGGAGGCGATCGCCGGCAGCCTGACCAAGTTCTCGCCCGCCGCTAAGGGGATCGGCGCGGTCAACACCGTCTTGTTCCGCGACGGCGAGGTGATCGGCGGCAACACCGACTGCCAGGCCGCGATGGACGCCATGGAGGCCGCCCTCGGCGAGGTCGGCGCGGACCCCAGCCCGCTGAAGGGCAAGCGTGCGTTGGTGCTCGGCGCCGGCGGCGTGTCGCGCGCGATCATGTACGGCCTCAAGAAGCGGGGCGTGAAGACCACGGTCACCAGCCGCACCCGCAGCCGGTCCGAAAAGCTGGCCGCCGACTTCGACGCCAAGGCGGTCGACTGGGAGGCCCGCGGCCTGGGCGACGTCGACATCCTGATCAACGGCACGCCGATCGGCATGCACCCGAACGTCGACGAGTCGCCGGTCAAGAAGTCGTGCCTGAAGCCGTCGATGCTGGTCTTCGACACGGTCTACAACCCCGAGTCGACCCTGCTGATCAAGGACGCCCGGGACCACGGCGCGAAGGTCGTGACCGGCGTCGAGATGTTTGTCCGCCAGGCGGAGCTGCAGTACCAGCTTTTTACCGGTCAGCGGGCGCCTGAGGGCGTGATGCGCGAGACGCTCAAGCGGGTCATCGGCCCGGTGAAGTACTAGCCGCTGCTCTCCATTCAATACAAAGGGGTTGCCGAGGAACGACTCAAAAACAACTTCCGCGTTTTTTTTGGCCCCCTCACCTAGCCTCTCCCCCCTTTGGCGAGAGGGATAGATTGAGGAAGTTGTTTTCGAGTTGCCACTCGGCAACCGCAAGCCACTCGTTCTCACACAGCCCACCCCGCCAGGGGTGGGACCGACCCCACGCATGACCCAACCAACCCGCTTGTTCTTGATCGGCTACCGCGGCAGCGGCAAGTCGACCGTCGCGCGGCTTCTGGCCGAGCGGCTTGGCTGGTCGTGGGTCGACGCCGACGACGAGCTCGAGCGTGAGGCCGGCCGCACCATCGCCGAGATCTTCGCGGCCGACGGCGAGCCCGCCTTCCGCGACCTCGAGGAGCAGGTCGTCGCGCGGCTGTGCGGCGCCGACCAGACCGTCGTGGCGCTCGGCGGCGGCGCGATCCTCCGTCAGGCGAATCGCGAGCGGCTTGCCGAGTCGGGCCCCGTGGTGTGGCTCACCGCGCCGGCCGGGGTGCTCGCCGAGCGGATCACCGCCGACCAGACCACCGGCGACCGCCGCCCCAGCCTGACCGGCGCCGGCGTGACGCAGGAAATCGAGCAGGTGCTCGCCGCCCGGACCCCGCTCTACCAGGCGTGTGCTACCCTTACCGTTGAGGTCGCCGACCGCACGCCCGCGGAGGTTGCCGAGGAGATCGCCGGCCAGATCGGGCCGCCGGCCGGCCGCTCACACACGACCTAACGCGAGGCAAACCGTACCGCATGCAGCAGCTCATGGATGTGCCGCTCCCGTTGCGTCTGATCGTGGTCGCGCTGCTCGGTGCCGTTGCGGGGTCGCTGCTCAACGCGGCGGTCTACGAGTTCGCCTACGACCGCCGCCGGTGCTCCCCCTGGCAGCCCACGCCCGAGGGGGTCGGCCCGCGGGGCTGGCTCGACCGGCTGCCGGTGATTGGCTGGCTGCGGCTGCGGCGCGACGCCGGGGTGCTGGGCCGCGGCTACTGGGTGCGGCCGCTGCTCTTGGAGCTGATGTTCGCCGGCGCTGTCGCGGCGCTCTACTGGTGGGAGGTCGACCGGCACATGCTGATCGACCCGCTGCTGCCGGTCGCCACGCCGGTCGACTGGCGGGCGTTGTCGGGCGTGCTGCACACGCAGTTCTTCGCCCACGCGGTGCTGGCGGCGTTCATGTGGGTCGGCGCCTGGATCGACATCGACGAGAAGACCATCCCCGACGCGGTGACCTGGCCCGGCACGTTCCTGGGCCTGCTGCTGATCACGCTGACGCCGCTCGCCGCGCTGCCGCAGGTGGTGTCGGAGCCTGTCGCGCCGGCGGTCTCGGCTCCGCTGGTGACGCCGGCTGGTCAGCCGGTGATGGACTTCAACGGCGACCCGTTCTACGTCGCCCCGACGCAGCCGTTCAGCCCGAACGACTGGCCCGAGTGGCTGATCGCCCCCCGCAGCCGCTGGGGCATCGCGGTCGGGCTGGGCTGCTGGTGGTTCTGGGGGCTGGCGATCGCCGACCGCACGTGGCCGCGGCGGCTGGGACGCAGCAACCACTGGTGGGCCAAGCTGGGCGTCTGGCGGGGTCGGTTGTGGCGTGACCTCAGCAGCTTCCCGCTCCGCAACGTGCTGCTGACCGGCACGCTCTTGATCGCGATGGTTTGGTTTGCCGGCGGCGCCGCGTGGCACGGGCTGCTCTCTGGGTTGATCGGGCTGGTGCTCGGCTGCGCGCTGGTGTGGGCCGTGCGGGTGGTTGGGTCGGCCGCGATGGGCCGCGAGGCGATGGGCTTCGGCGACGTCACGCTGATGATGATGATCGGGGTCTTGGTAGGCTGGCAGGCGTGCCTGGCGGTCTTCTTCCTGGCCCCGTTCGCCGGGCTCGTGCTGGGGCTGTTGAGCCTGATCCTCCGCCGCGGCGACGCCATCCCCTACGGGCCGTTCCTCTGCCTGGCCGCGGCGTTCACGGTAGTCTTCTGGGGTAAGGTTTGGCCCCGAGCCGAGGTGCTGTTCGCCGCCGGCTGGCTGGTGCCGATTGTGCTGGGGGTCTGCATCGCGCTGCTCGGCCTGTTGCTGATGCTGATCCAGTTGGCCAAGCGGCCGTTTATGCGTGACTGAGCGTGGCTCGCGGGCCCGCGATTTGCCACCTGCTTCGCCGCGCCGGTAGACTGATGGCCGAACTAAAACTCCTCAGACCCCAGGCGGCACGCAACGATGCAGCGATTCTCCCCCTTGTTAGTTGCTCTGTTGGTCATTGCGAACGTTGCCTACGCGGCCGATCCGATCCCCGGCGTGGGGCCGGCGGGCGCGGTCGAGCGGGTCTCGCTCGGGCACACGTTTGTCGAGGGCCCGGCGTGGGACGGGGCAGGGCGGCTCTACTTCACCGACATCCCGAGCAACACGATCCACGTGCTCGAACAGGGCCGCGTCACGGCGTTCACTACCGAATCGCGGCGGGCCAACGGGCTGATGCTCGCCGCCGACGGGCGGCTGGTCGCGTGCGAGATGTCGGGCGCCCTGGTCGCCTATGACACGAAGACGAAAGCCCGCACCGTGCTGGCGAGTGAGTTCAAAGGCAAGCCGTTCAACGCCCCCAATGACCTGGTGATCGACCGCACCGGCGGGGTCTACTTCACCGACCCGATGTTTGGCGCGCCCGCCCTGCTGCCGCAGGGCCAGCAGGGCGTCTACTACCTGCCGGCCGGCGGCGACCAGGCGGTGAGCGTCGCCCAGGACTTGAAGGCGCCCAACGGCGTGCTGCTGTCGCCCGATGAGAATACTTTGTACGTGCTGCCCAGCGCGTCGCCGGTGATGCTGGCCTACGCGGTTGAGTCGCCCGGCCGACTCGGCCCCGCGCGGGAGTTCTGCCGCACCAAGGGGGGCCCGAACGAGGGCTCCGACGGCGGCGCGATGGACTCCCAGGGGAACGTCTACCTAACGACCTCGTCGGGCGTGCAGGTGTTCAGCTCCGCAGGCGATTACCTCGGCACAATCGAGCTGCCCGAGCACCCCGCCAACTGCACCTTTGGCGGACCGGACCTGAAGACGCTGTATGTTACCGCACGGACCAGCCTGTACGCCGTGCCGATGGAGGTCGTTGGGCATCGCTACGCACCGAGGGAGCCGAAACAGTGATCCTCAAGACCGCGCCCAGGACGCTGGCCTTGCTTGCCACGCTGGTTGCCGCCATGGCCAACGCCGCGTACGCCGACGAGCTCGACCTGCCCGACCCGCTGGTCGCGGAGAACGGCCAGGCGGTCACCTCGGAGCACCAGTGGTTCAAGCAGCGGCGTCCGGAGATGCTCGAGCTGTTCCGCACGCAGGTCTACGGCCGCGCCCCAATCGGCCGGCCCGGCGGCATGCGGTGGGAGTTGGAAAACGAAGACCCCCAAGCGATGGACGGGGCGGCAACGCTCAGCCAGGTCGCCATCCACCTGCCGGGCCGCGGCGGCGAGGCGGTGGTCCACCTGACGCTGTTCACGCCGAACAACGTTGAGGAGCCTACGCCGGGCTTCCTCTTGATCTGCAACCGCGACCTAGAGAACATCGACCCAACGCGGCGCGAGAAGAGCCCGTTCTGGCCGGCCGAGCGGCTGATCGAGCGGGGCTACTTCGCCGCGACCTTCCACTACGCCGACATCGACCCCGACGAGCACGACGACTTCCAGAACGGCGTGCACGGCCTGTACGACGACCCGGACCACCCGCGGCCGGACGACGCGTGGGGCTCGGTTGCCGCGTGGGCGTGGGGGGCGAGCCGCGTGATGGACTACCTCGAGAGCCGCGCGGACATCGACCGAGAGCGGGTCGCCGTGGTGGGGCACTCGCGGGGCGGCAAGACCGCGCTGTGGTGCGGCGCCGAGGACCAACGGTTTGCCCTGGTGGTGAGCAACAACTCCGGCTGCACCGGGGCCGCGCTCGCGCGGCGGAAGCACGGCGAGCGGGTGGCGCGGATCAACCGCTCGTTCCCGCACTGGTTCTGTGAGAACTACAACCGGTACAACGACAACGAGGACGCCCTGCCGGTCGACCAGCACGAGCTGGTCGCGCTGGTCGCCCCGCGGCTGGCGTACATCGCCAGCGCCTCGGAGGACGACTGGGCCGACCCGCTCGGCGAGTTCCTGGCGGGCGTCCACGCGGGGCCGGTCTACCGGTTGCTGGGCGGCGAGGGGCTCACAGCGAGCGACATGCCCCCCGCGGATCAGCCGCTGCACGGTGGCCGTATTGGTTACCACCTCCGCAGCGGCGGCCACAACCTGACCGAGTACGACTGGGGGCGGTTTATGGACTTTGCCGATCGTCACTGGCGGCGGCCATAGGGCGTTTCTCCCGCAGGGTTTCACCAGCCAGTGCGTGCGCGGCGGCCGCGGCGGTTTTTGCCCGCGGCGCCAGCACGCGTTTAACGCCCGGCGGCGGGTTGCGACGATCGGGATACGCAGAGCGGCCCCGGCGTGGCGCCGCTTCCGACCTGTGTTGCCCTGGTACTGGAGCGTCCCCGATGGCCCTGCGGATCACAACGGCCGTGCTGATTGGCCTGACGGCGTCGACCACGCACGCGGCCTCCGGCTTCTACAACATACCGTCCAGCCTGCCGCAGAACCTCGGCTTCGGCTGGGGGCCAGGCTACCACGCCGAGATGGTCCTCAAGCCGTACTACCGCAGCTGGAACGCCAGCCAGGGGACCGTGCGGGCGCAGCGGCGCGACTACCCGCCGATCTACGGGCAGCGAGTGGCCCACCGCCATCACGGCTACTCGAGTCCCGCGCCGGTCTACCGTGGCGGCCCGCCCGCCTACCCTTCGGCGCCCGTGTACCCGTCGGCTCCGGTCTACCAGCCGACCCCTGCCGCGCAGTATAGGGGTGTCGGGGCGCCGGGGGGGCAGCTGTTCTCCGCGCCGCCGGTCTACCACGCCACGCCGGCCAAGCCGATCCCGCGGCCCGAAGAGGTGACCGCCGAGCCGGCCTCGCCGTCGGACAAGCCGGATCCGCTGCCGATGCCGTAGGGCGCGAGAGCGGCCGCGCTACGAAACCCCCTGGCCGGGCGCACACGCTTGGCTCTGCTCGCGGCAGGCCTGGGCGATGCCGGCTGTGTCGAGGCCCAGGTCGGCCAGCAGTTCTTCGCGTTCCCCGTGCTCGACGTAGTGGTCGCCGATCCCCAGGCGGCGGACCGGAGCGGTCTGCCCCGCGTCGGCGAGCGCCTCGAGCACCACGCTGCCGAAGCCTCCGGCCAGCGCGGCCTCTTCGACGGTCACGGTGAACGGGCTGTCGGCGACCAGCGGCAGGATGGTCTTGGTGTCGAGCGGCTTGATGAAGCGGGCGTTGACCACGGTCAGCTCGAGCCCCTCGCCGGCGAGCTGCTCGGCGGCGGCCAGGCAGTCGGGCAGCAGGGCGCCGCCGCACAGGATCAGGCCGTCGGGGCCGCGGCGGAGGACCTCGGCCGTGCCGTGCTCGATCGGCGCCCGCTCGCCGGCGACGGTCACCGCGGCGGCCTTGGGGTAGCGGATGGCGCAGGGGCCGTTGTGCTGGAGGGCAAAGGGGAGCATGGAGGCGAGGTCGTGCTCGTCGCCCGGCGCCATGACGGTCATGTGGGGGAACAGCCGCAGGTAGCCGAGGTCGAACACGCCGTGGTGCGTGGCCCCGTCCGGCCCGGACAGGCCGCCGCGGTCGAGCATGAACGTGACCGGCAGGTTCTGCAGCGCCACCTCCTGGAAGATGTGGTCGAACGACCGCTGCAGGAACGTGCTGTAGATGTCGACAATCGGCCGCATGCCGACCTTCGCCTGGCCGGCGGCGAAGGCGACCGCGTGGGCCTCGCAGATGCCGGTGTCGAAGAAGCGGTCGGGGAAGTCGTCGCGGACGCGTTCCAGCTTGTTGCCCTGGCACATCGCCGCGGTCAACACGGTGACCTTGTCGCTGGCGGTCATCGCCACGTGGATCGCCTCGGAGGCGGCGTTCGTGTACGCGCGGCCGCCGCTCTTCTTCATCTGCAGCTCGCCGTTCTCGCAGCGCGAGAACTGAGGCGGCGCGTGGAACAGCACCGGGTCCTGGGTCGCCGGGTGGAACCCGTGGCCCTTCTCGGTCACGACGTGCAGCAGCACCGGGCCGTCGGTCTTCCTGACCATCCGCAGGTACTTCCGCACCAGCGCGACGTTGTGGCCGTCGATCGGGCCGACATAGCGCATGCCGAGTTCCTCGAACAGCATACCGCCGTGCAGGCCCGCCTTGGCGGCCTCCTTGATCTGGGTCAGCATCCGCTCGACCGGGTCGCCCAGCATCGGGATGTTCTGCAGCGTCTTGACGATCTCGCCCTTGATGCCGGAGTACGCGCCCGACATCCGCAGGCGGTCGAGGTAGTCGGCCATGCCGCCGACGCGGGGGCAGATCGACATCTTGTTGTCGTTCAGCACCACCAGCAGCCGCTTGCCGCTCTCGCGGATGTTGCACAGCGCCTCGTACACGACGCCCGACGGGAACGCGCCGTCGCCGATCACCGCCACTGTCCAGCGGTTCTCTTCGTCGCGTAGCAGCCGGTCGCCGCTCGCCAGCCCGACCGCCGTCGAGACGCTCGACCCCGCGTGGCCGGTGACAAACAGGTCGTAGTCGCTCTCCTCCGGATTCGGGTAGCCCATCAACCCGCCCTTGGTGCGGATCGTGCTGAACTGCGGGTACCGCCCGGTGATCAGCTTGTGCGGGTAGATCTGGTGCCCGGTGTCCCAGATTAGCCGGTCGTGCAGGAAGTCGAAGGTCTGGTGCAGCGCCAGGCAGAGCTCGACCACGCCCAGGTTCGAGGCGAAGTGCGCGCTGCGGGCGCTGACCAGGTTGCACAGCACGTCGCGGATCTCGCCCGCCAGGCGCTCGAGGTCGGGCAGGGACATGCCGTCTAAGTCACGCGGCGAGGTGATCGTCGGGAGGATCGGCTTCTTGGTTGTCTGGGTCATCGATCACGGTTCTGCAGTTTGCGGGCGAGGTCGACCAGTGGGCCGGCCGTGTCGCCCAACGGCGCGACCGCCGCCACGGCCGCGTCGATCAGCTCGTCCACCAGGCGGCGACTCGCGTCGACGCCCAGCAGTTTGGGGTAGGTTAGCTTGCCACGGTCGGCGTCTTTGCCGAGCCGCTTGCCCACCGCCTGCTGGCTGCCGCTGACGTCCAGCAGGTCGTCGGTGACCTGGAACGCCAGGCCCAGTGCGCGGGCGTACTCGGTGACTTGGTAGAGCCGTTCCTCGCCCGCCCCGGCGAGGATGGCGCCCAGCCGCAGCGAGACAATAAACATGGCCCCGGTCTTGCGGGCGTGGATGGCGCGGAGGTCGTCGACGGTGGCGCCGTCGAAGGCCCCACTGAGGTCGGCCGACTGGCCGCCGACCAGCTTCTCGGCGCCGGCCGCCCGGGCCAGCTCGCCGCAGCAGCGGCCGGCGTGCTCGGCCGGGAGCTGGGTGGCGAGCAGTTCGAACGCGCGGGCCTGCAACGCGTCGCCGACCAGCACGGCGGTCGCCTCGTCGAACTGCACGTGGCAGGTAGGCCGCCCGCGACGCAGGTCGTCGTCGTCCATGGCGGGCAGGTCGTCGTGGGCGAGCGAGTAGGCGTGGATCAGCTCGACGGCGCACGCGGCGGGCAACGCCGTGGCCGCATCGCCGCCGCAGGCGCGGCACGCCATCAGCACCAGCCGGGGCCGCAGCCGCTTGCCGGGGCCGAGCACCACGTACCGCATCGCCTCGCCGAGCCGCTCGGGGCAGCCCGCGCCGAACCGCAGCGACCGGTCGAGCGCCTGGTCGATGGCGTCCAGGTCGGTTTGACCGTCGGCTTGCAGCGTAACGGAAGACTCGAGGGTCGCCATTCGGGGCCGGGTTCAGGAGGCTGTGCTGGGGGGACGCGACGGGACGCGAGCAACGTGACTCGGTGGGAGTGCCGCGAGTTGGTTCAACGGATTTGCCGCGCGGCAAAGTTTTTGGCCGCGGACCGCGGGTGAGGGCGGCGTCCGCGTGTGACCGTAAACCATTGCCGGATCTATGATTGCGGCCTCCTCCATTCTAGAAGAGCCGGCTCCCATCGTCCACGCCGCGGCCACGGCCCGCCGACCGCTTCGCCGAACGGCTGGGGGCCTCCTCGGCGTCGTCCAGCGGGCGGGTAACCGGGTTCCCCTCGGCGTCGACGCCGCTGAGCAGCTCGATCCGCTGCTCGGCGGCGGCGAGTCGCTGCTGGCACTGCTCGAGCCGTGCGACGCCCTGCTCGTACCTCTGGAGCGACTCGTCGAGTCCGAGTTCGCCGCTCTCCAAGTCGGTGACTGCCTGCTCGAGCTCCGCCAGGGCGGCCTCGAAGGTGAGCTCCGAGGGCTCGGCGGCGGACGGCTTCTTCTTTGCAATTTTTTTCTTGGCCATAGCGGACCAATTGTGCCCCCGGGCCGGCCCGCTGGGCAAGCCCTCACCGGTCTGCTGCGGTTGGGTGCGGCGCCCGATTTGTGATTCTCAGCGTCGGCTCGCCTCCCCCGTCTGGTCGCCGCGGGCTATGCTTAAGGGTTAACGCGGGTCTAGCTAGGCGGCGCCGCGCGACCAATCCCCCCACCCTGAGGAACGCGGTGCCCGAGAGACTGATTGCGATCGGCGACGTGCACGGCTGTCGCGCCGCGTTGGAGGGCCTGCTCGAGGCGGTTGGCCCCCGCGACGGCGATCGCTTGGTGCTGCTCGGCGATTACGTCGACCGCGGCCCTGACAGCCGCGGCGTGATCGACCTGATCCTCGAGCTCCGCGAGTCGCACGACGTCGTGACCCTGATGGGAAACCACGAGGAGATGATGCTCGGCGTCGTCCAGGGCCGCTCGCCGGCCAGCTGGTGGATGCGTTACGGCGGGAAGGAGACCCTCGCCTCGTACGACGAGGGCGCCGACCCCTCGGACCTCCCCAAGTCGCACATCAAGTTCCTCAAGGGGCTGCTCGACTACCACGAGGAGGAAGCGTTCTTCTTCACCCACGGCAACTACGTGCACAATGAAGAGCTCGACCGCCAGCCGGTCGAGGCCCTCCGCTGGACGAACCTCAACGAGCGGAAGCCTAAGCCGCACAAGAATGGCAAGACCGCCATCGTCGGACACTCGTCGCAGAAGTCGGGGGAGATCGTCGACCTCGGCCACCTGGTCTGCATCGACACCTTCTGCCACGGCGGCGGTCGGCTGACCGCCATCGACGCCTACACCCGCCGGCTCTGGCAGGTCGACCGCGACGGCCACCCCGTGGAGTCCGGCGGCAAGTAGCCCGGCGGGCGTCGATCAGCCGCTACTCCTCGGCGGGCGCCTCGCTGCGGGCGTCATTGTCCTCGAAATCCATAGCCGCGGAGTTGAGACAGTACCGCAGGCCGCCCGCGGCGACCGGCCCGTCGTCGAACACGTGGCCCAGGTGGGCGCCGCATTTGGTGCAGCGGATCTCGGTGCGGCGCATGCCGTGCGAGTTGTCGACGACCTCGGTTACGGCGTCCTGGTCGGCGGTCTTTGTGAAGCTGGGCCAGCCGCAGCCGCTGTCGAATTTTTCGTCGGAGGTGAACAGCAGCTCGCCGCACACGACACACTTGTAGTCGCCGGCCTCGGTCTTGTTCCAGTACATGTTCTGGAACGGACGCTCGGTGCCGGACTCCTGCGTGACAAACCACTGCAGGTCTGACAGCCGCTGCTTGAGCTCCGCTTTGCTCTCTGCGGTGCCGGGCTTTCCGCTCTTCGGCTTGTTATCACCCTCACTCTTCTTGGGGGCGTTCTTGAGCTTGTCGCCGAAAACCTTGCGGAACTTTTCCAACTTCGGGCCGATCACCGCGCGGCAGTAGCCCTGCTGCGGGTTCAGCGCAAAGTAGTTCTGGTGGTAGTCCTCGGCCGGGAAGAACGACTCGAACGGGACGATCTCGGTGACGATCGGCCCGTCGAACGCGCCGGTCTTGTCGAGCTTAGCCTTGTACTCCTGGGCGAGCCGCTGCTGCTGGTCGTCGTGGTAGAAGATGGCCGAGCGGTACTGCGGCCCGACATCCGCCCCCTGGCGGTTTGGCGTGGTGGGGTCGTGCGTCTTCCAGAAGACCTCGAGCAGCGTGGCGTAGTCGACCTCATTCGGGTCGTAGTGCACCTGCACCGCCTCGGCGTGCTTAGTCTGGCCGCTGCTGACGACCTTGTAAGAGGCGCTCGCGGCGTCGCCGCCGGTGTAGCCGGAGACCACCTTGGCGACTCCCCGCAGGTCTTGGAACACCGCCTCGGTGCACCAGAAGCAGCCCGAGGCAAAGGTGGCGACCTCGGCCCCTGCTGGTGGCGGCGCGTCCTGCTGGGCAGCCTGTCGACCAGAATCGGGGGCGTCATCGTTGGGAGGGGTTTGGGCGAACGTCATAATGGCGAGGGCTCCTAGAGCGACAGCGGCGGCTGCGACCAGCGGCTGACGGGAAACAAGGTGGTGCATGGCGGGGGCGCCTTGGGGCGGATGCGGCTGTGCGTGGGGGCTACTGGTCCTACGCGGGCCAGGCCGCGGCGGTTCTACGCAGTTTGCGTCAACATTGTAGTCCGCCCGGTCGTTGCTGACGCCCACACTTTATGACACGGCGGTGCGTTATTGGCCGGTAAGCGCGGGCCCTCCGATTTTAGCGAATCGGCTTGGGTATTTATCCAGTTTACTAGTGGTCAATGAAACTCCCCCTGCGCGCCTCAATGGTTTACGCTGAATACTTGCTTGGGCGAGAGCATCTTTCTTTTGGCGCTGGCGTAACGGAAAGTCATGGGTATAGGAACGCGCGACAGGATCGTCGCCGCAGGACGCGAGCTCTTCGCCAAGCACGGTTTTGGCCAAGTCGGCCTCGACCAGATCGTCCAGCAGGCACGTCTTACCAAGACGACCTTCTACAATCACTTCGAGAGCAAAGAGCAGTTGATCCGCGAGGTGCTCGACCTGCAAGAGCACCAGATGCGCGAGGCCGTGTCGGCGGCGGTCGAGCAGCAGGCCGCGGGCGATCCCCGCCGCAAGCTGGTCGCGATGTTCCGGGTGCTGCCCGAGATCCTCGACGGCGGTTGCTTTGGCTGCAACCTGCTGATCAGCGCCGCGGCCGACTATCCCAACGAGCTCGACCCGATCCACCAGGCAGTCTCCCGTAACAAGCAGGCGATGAGCAAGCTGGTGCAGGGCTGGGCCGAGGAGGCCGGCGCGGCCGACGCCGCGGCGTTGGCCGGCATGCTCGTGCAGATCTACTACGGTTCGGTGCTCGACCAGATGCTCAGCAACGACCGGGAGCAGAGCTTCGCCAACGCCTTCCGCGCCGCGGAGCTGTGCGTCGGGTCGGCGTTCGCGTGACCCGCTCGGCGGTCGGTTAGAACCCGCGTCCGTTGGTGAACCCGCCCCGCGCCCTCCGCCGCACCGACGGGGGCTGCTGCGACCCGCTCCGCCGCCGCGGCGCCGGCGGCAGGTTGAATCCCCCGCCGCCCCGCCGCGCCGCCTGGTCGACCATCGCGCCGGCCGCCTCGGCAAGGATCCGCATCAGCACGTACGAGAAGTCGTTGTCGAGGCCCGTCGGCGGGCGTTCCCACCGCTGCTCCACCATCTGCGGCAGGAACCGCTGCGACTGACGCAGCGCGTGCCACAGCTGCTGCTTGCCGATCTGGCCGCGGAGGAACGCCTCGAGGTGGTGACGCGCATCGAACCCGCTGGCGAACACCGACCGGTAAGAGTCGAACTCGCTGGCCCGGAACTTCCGCGCCAGGTCCGCCAGGTCGGCCAGCTGCCGCTGCCGGGCCGTGAGCGCGTGCCGCAGCTCCGAGGCCTCGCGGTGCGTCTGGTCGAGCTCCCCGCCGAGCGCGGCGAGCTCGGCGGCCAGCTGGTCGTCCTCGGGGCTCGGGGTCGCGGCGGCGTGCGCGTCGAGCGTCGACTGCTGCACGGTCTCCAGGAACCGCCGCATCCGCGTGACCGCCCGGTTGTAGAACTCGCTGCGTTCGCTGTTCAGCTCGGCCAGCAGCCGCTCGGCCTCGTCGCGGGTCTGCTGCTCGTGCTCGAGGTTACCGAGCAGGGCGTCCCGCCGGGCGCCCGCCTGCACGCCCTGCTCGAGCGCAGTGGTCAGGCCGATCTCGTCAGAGTGATGCCGCTCGATCTCCTCGACCGCCTGCATGAGGGCGTCGAACTCCGTCCGGCGGCGGTCGACCTCAGCGGCCATCAGCTCGGGTGTGGCGCGGAGGAAGTTGTAGCTGCGTTTGCTGTTCTCGAAGTCGACCAGCCGCGCGACCCACTTGTCGAGCCGACGGGTCAGGCCCCGCGGCTTGTAGCCGCTGGTCCCGAAGCCGCGTTCGAGCAGGTACTGGAACAGCCGACTCCGCTGGTAGGCGGGCAGCTTGTCGGAGGCCTCCTGGCGGCTCTCGGCGACGCGCTGCTCGTTGCGGGCGAGCTCGGCCTCGGCGGCCATCGCCTTGTCCGACGCCGCGGCGAACGCCTGGTCGGTCGCCAGGATGTCGGCCAGCTGCTGCTCGAGTTCTTCACGCCGCTCGACGCAGCCGTTGAGCTCGACCGTCGCCTCGTCGAGCTGGACCTCGAGCTGCGCCCGGCGGTCGATCGCCTGGTCCCACTGCGTCCGCAGCAGCTGCTCGCGGCGGTTCTTGTCGTCCAGGACCTGACGCAGGTCGTCGCGGACGCCGGCGAAAGACTGGCCGATCGAGTCGTTGCTGATGTCGGGCAGGTAGTGCCTGGCCAGGCGGACGATCGTCTCGCCGCGCCGCTTCACGCCGTCGCGCGTGGCGCGTTCCAGCTCGTCCAGGTGGTTGCGGGCAGACTGCACCTCCGCCCCGGCGGCCGAGTGGGTCTGGCGGATCAGGTTGAGCACGTCCGAGCCGCGGATGCCGTCGACTACCATGTGGTGATCTGCCTTCCCCGCGTCAGCGGCGCGCCGTCCGGCCCGGTCAGCCGGACGGTCGGCTCCAGGCGGCCGACCTCCTTCTCGGCAAAGTCGCGGTTGTCGACCACGCCGTCGGTCTGCTTGTCGGCGGCGATCTGTTCGAACACCGACTCGGGCACCTGCTCGCCCCAGCGGCTGACCAGCCTGATCTCGCCCGACTCGGCGTCGCGGATCGGCAGCTTCAGCGCCTCGCCGGCGGGCGTCTCGGCCTGGACAATCAGGTAGAAGCCGGAGGTCCGCGTGCCGTCGGCGTCGGTGAACAGCCGCTCCGTGCCCGAACGCTCGTTCTCGCCCGCGACCACCCGGATCACGTATTGCTGCTTGAGCGTGGCGGCCTGCTCCATCAGCTCGGCCTGCACGTTCTGGAGGGCGTCGGCGTCGCCGGCGGCGCGGGCCGCGTCGGCCTGGGCGACCAGCTGCTCAACACGCTGCCGCAGGTCGGGCGTCTGGGCCAGCTCGTCGACCACCGCGGCGTTGGTTTGGACGCCGGTGTAGAGCTCGGCCAGGCGGCGTTCCTGCCGCTTCGGCCCGACCAGCCCGAACGCGAACACCGACCACCACAGCGCCGTGATCGTCGCGACGGTGATCGCCAGCTTGGTGATCGTGCCCCGCCGCACGTAGAGCGAGGCGAGCAGGGTCTCCATGCCGGGCTCGGGCGGGGTGAACTCGTGCCGCCGCTCGTAGTAGGCGTCGATGGCGGCGTCGATCTCTTGCTCGGTGACCGGGTCGCCGGTAATCCGTGCGGTCTCGAGCAGCCGCTCACGGAGCAGCTGCTTGGTCTCGTCGATGTTGAGCTGCTGCTCGGCGGTGAGCCTCTCCTTGCGGATCGCGGCCGCGACGTCCATCAGCCGGGTCATCTCGGCGATGGTCATCTGCTCTTCCCGCGCAACGCTCGACAGGTCGGGCGGGGCGGCGGCGGATTGCTGGGCTTCGGAGGGCATGCGGGCTGTGTCTTGGGCTGGGGGCCGCCGCTTGCAGCGTGGCTTGTTCGGGGATTCGCCCCGCGGCGTTGTTTCTTGTCGGCAGCTTCAAATTATTGTCTACTTCAGGCGTCCAGCCAATTGCCCACCCACATGCTCAAGGCGTAACCGATGTCCTCCGAAGCTGCCCAGCAGGCCCCCGCCCCCGCCAGCAAGTCGATGCAGAAGTACCTGGACCGTGCGAAGGAGGTGCTCGAGAAGTTCGGCATCTCGGCCGACTCGGAGGCTCAGAGCGAGCTGATCCGCCTGCTCGAGGAGGTCCGCCACGTCGACGAGGCCAAGGTTCTGGCCGTGGCGGGCGTCGTGAAGCACATGAGCACGTTTAACAAGCTGGTGCGGGACAACGTCGAGGACATCAATATCGGCAATCGGTATCTGGAGATCAGCCAGATGTTCGATTCGATTCGCGAGGACTCCAAGCGGCTCATCGGCCAGCTCGACGACGGGAAGATCGGCGTCACCGAGAAGATGAGCAACGTCTGGATGAAGATCCGCCGCGGCACGCCCCACGCCCGCTTCGAGAAGATCGTCGACGTCTACCAGGACGTCTGCAAGGACACCAAGGACCAGCTCGAGCGCGAGCAGGTCATCATGGACGGCTACATCGACTTCCGCTTTGCGCTGAAGGAGGCCGAGGTGCTCGCCCGCGAGGTGCTCGAGGAGCAGATCCCGCACCTGGAGGAGGCGAAGGCCACACTTGCCGAAGCCCAGCAGGCGGTCAGCGACTACGCCGGCGACGACGAGAGCCAACGCTCGCGGCTGGAGCTCCGCCGCGACGAGGCCAACGACGCCTACACCCGCGAGGACCGCATCTACCAGCTGCTGAAGGACGTCTCCGAGAACCTGGCCATCGGTTACGACGTCGGCGAGACCCTGGTCACCAAGCTCCGCCAGACGCACGACGTCAAGGACCAGGTGTACCGCCGCGCGGTCACCTTCTTCACCACCAACGAGCACGTGTTCACGATCCTCGGCACGGTGTACACCTCGCAGCAGGGCCTGCATGAGGCGACCGAGTCGACCGAGGCCCTCAAGGAGGGCGTCAATAAGAGCCTCGAGGACATCGCCGACCTCGGTCGCGAGCTCGAGCGCGCCGCGTTGAAGGCCGGCTACGGGTCGACCATCGCGCCCGAGTCACTCGAGAAGCTCGTCAAAGCGATCAGCGACTACCAGATCGAGTCGCTGCAGACGATCGCCGAGCTCCGCAAGGAGAGCGAGGAGAACGCCCGCGAGATCCGCCGCGTCGTAGAGGAGGGCAAGCAGCGGTACCAGGACACCCTCGGCCGCTTCGCGCTCGGCAAACTCGACGAGGCCAGCTAGGCAGCTGGGAAAAAACGCCGCGGCGCGTCATCACGGCCCACGTCGCGGGGGAGATGAAGCGTCGCGGCTCTGCCGCGATTCCGAATCACGCCGCTACTGCCCCGCCATGTAACGCTCCACAAACGCCACCGCGTTCTCGACGCCGCGTTCGGAGCGTAGCGTCTCACCTAGGGCGGAGGCCTTGGCCCGCATCGCTTCGTCGGCCAGCGTCGAGCGGATCGCGGCGGCCAGCTTGTCGGCGGTCAGGCGGCGCTGCAGGATCGGCTTCGGGCCGACGCCCAGCTCGTGCACGATGCGGCCCCAGAACGGCTGGTCGGCGAAGAACGGCTGGTCGGCGAAGAACGGGCAGACGATCGTCGGCTTTCCGGCGCGGAGTCCGGCGCCCGTAGTGCCGCAGCCGCCGTGGTGCACCACGGCCGCGACCCGCGGGAACAGCCAGTCGTGCGGGGCGGACTCGATCGCCAGCATTGTCTCCGGCAGTTTGAGGTCGGTAAGGTCGATGCCGCCCCAGCCCGACGCCAAGATTGCCCGCGCGCCGGACCGCCGGACGCCCTCGATCACGGCCTTGGCCTTGCCGCGTGGGTCGCGTCCGAAGATGCTGCCGAACCCGACGTAGACCGGCGGCGGCCCGGCAGCAAGGAACGCCCGCAGCTCTGCTGGCGGTGAGTAGTCCTCAGGGCCGTCGAGGAACCAGTAGCCGGAGACTATCGCCCACTCGGGCCAGTCGCTTGGCTCTGGCAGCACCGACGGGCTGTAGGCGTGGATCGCGCCGATCGGCGAACCATCCGCATGCCGACGGTAGCGGCCCCGCGGCGACATCCCCTGGCGTTTCCTCCAAGGCCGCGCAAACGACGCCGAGCTGGCCTTGGTCACGGCGTTGATGAAGCGGTAGGTCAGGCGGTTGTAGGCACTGCCGAGCGGAAGACGCGGGAGCCCAAACGCCGGAGCGTGGCTCGAGGGGACGTACATCGGCAGGTAGAACGCCAGTGCGCAGCGGCAGCCGAGCTTCTCGGCGAAGTCCTCGGCGCCGATCGCCTTCTTGTGAAACAAGATTAGGTCGGGCCGGTAGGCCATGGCAACCGCGGCCATCTCATCGATGTGCCGCCGTATCATTGGCCCCACTGTGGGCCACACCCGGCGCACGGTGCGGACCATTTCGAAGAGGTTAGTGGTAGTTTCCATGACGCTCCGCCCGAGGTCGGAGTCCATGAAATCGAGCAGGTCGTTGTTGATCGCCGCGAAGTCGACGCCGTGGGCGGCGGCAAACGACTCGAACCGCCCGCACGTGCAGAGCCGCACGTTGTGACCTGCGGCGAGCAGGCCCTTGGCGAGCGCCAAGTACGGCTGGACGTCGCCGCGGGTGCCGACGGTCAGGATCAGGATCCGCACAGGGGCCGCCGGGGAAGGGGGATCGGTCGGGGCGCCAGCGACGCGCGAGCCGACATCGTAGCGCCGCAGGAGGCGGGCAGCAACCGCCGCGCCCGTGCTGGGCAGCCTTCTGCAAGCAAATCGTCAAGAATTCAAGACTTTTCGAATCCGCCCCGCCGCCAGGGCCGTAACCCCGTCGACAGGGCGCCCGACGCCCCGTTGCCGAGACCTCCCGCTTCCCCACTGATTCCTAGGAGTTCGATCCATGATCTCACGCAGCCTGCCCATGTTGGCGATTGTGGCCGCGCTCGCGACGCCGCTCGCGTCGTCGGCCGACCACCTGACCGAGTGGACCTTCCCGCTATCCACCGCCCAAGCCAACCCGCCCGCAGTTATTCCCAGCGGCGATCCGCTGCCTACCGGCATGGCCTCGGTCATCATCGACAGCGACGCCATGTCCATCACCTGGGACGTCGACTACCAGGATCTCACGGGCCCCATCGTCTCGCCCGGCGCTCACTTCCACGGTCCGGCGATGCTCGGCTCGAACGCCGGCGTGCAGATCTTTCTTACCGATGGCGACCCGCCCGAGCCCGCCAGCGGCAACCTCAGCGGCATGGCGTCGCTCACCAGCCAGCAGCTCGACGACGTGCTGAGCGGCCTCTGGTACTTGAACGTTCACACCGAGGCCAACCCGGCGGGTGAACTCCGCGCCCAGGTCATGAACGTGCCCGAACCCGCTTCGGCCGCGCTGATCGCTGCGATGGGCGCCATGGCATTCGGTATCCGCCGTCGCGCGTAGCGTATTCAAGAGTAGAACCACAACCAAGCAGCCGCCGGCGCGTCGCGCCGGCGGCTGCTCGCGTTGACTCTGCGGCCATTGGGCTAGCGGGCCCAACGCAGGTTCGACTGCGGAGCCGAGAGCCAGACAATCGCGCTCTTGCGGACCGGCAGCCCCCGGCGGGCGTTCTTCGTGGCCTGCTTCATCACGTGCCGCCGGTGCAGGTTGGCGCCGAGTCCGGCCGGGCCGTACTTGCCGGCCGAGGCCTGCTTGGAGGTGAGCATGCCGAGGGCAAATGCCGAGGCAAGCACGGCGGCGACTACAAGATTCTTACGGTTCATCGATTGGCTCCTGGTCTGGTTGAGGATCGGTGCGTAGGCAGGCGCCCCGCTGTTCTGCCCTCTTCTACGGCAGCGGCGCCGGGTTGTTACCGAGTTATTCTGGGCGGCGTTGCCAGTCTTCGCCCGGCTGGCAATCCGCTGGTCCGGCCGGCCCCTGCTGGCCGGTAAACCGCATCGGTGGCCAAGATTCGCAACGGAGGCGGTCCCCAATTACGATGGCGGGTAGCCGTGGCCCTGATTACCCACGGGTTCGCCGCCGTTCTTGGTGGCTGTTTGATGCAGATCAAGGTGAGGGGGGTCTCGATGCACAGGGCATTTGTTGCGCTTGGATTGGTGTGTGTGATCGGCTGCGACCAGATGGGCTCGCGGGGCAAGTCGCCCGCGGGCGGGGTCTCGGAGGCCGAGCACCAACAGCTCCAGCAACGCTACGACAAGCTGGTCGAAGAATTTAACAGCAGCGCGCTGGTCCGTGAGATCGAGCGACTCCGCAAGAAGCTTGAGGACGCCGAGGATCGCGACGCCGAGTCCGCCTCGCTCTCGGAAGACGGACTCGGCTACCGGCTAGCAGCGGTGGTCGAGGAGCTGGCGGCGCAAGGGTTCAAGCCGGAGGCCATCTCCGACTGGGACGCCGATCAACGCGGCCTGCGGGTCGACCTGCGGCGCAGCGATCTGCCGGCGCTGCGGGTTCAGTTGGCCGGGCCGCCCGCCAACGTGAGCGAACTCACCGTAACCGTCGACGCCAGCGGGGCCATGCCGAAGAAGGCGTTCGGCGAGGCCGCCGAGCTCTGCGTCGGCTACGGCGGTTACGACGCCGAGGAGCTCCGCCGGTGGATGGCCGCCGCCGTCACCTCGGGCGAAGCGGCCGATCCGCTCAAGCAGTCCGAGCGGTCGCTCGTCTACGAGCAGCAGGAGTCGCGGCACGTCTTCACGCTTTCGCGTTTGTAGCGGCGCCCGCGGCTCACTCGACGCGGAACGAGTCGAAGTCGACGTAGCCGTTTCCGCCCTCGCAGGTCAGGCCAACCTTGGCGCCGACCCAGCGGCCCGGCGCGGCGATGAAATCGTCGCCGATCGCCTCGAACCGCTGCCCGTCGGTGCTGTACGAGAACCGGCAGACCGCCTCCACGCGGACCTCGACCCGCAGCCACAGCCGCTCCGGCAGTGGGGCAACCTCGGCGGTGGTCTGCTCTTCGCGGCCCTGCCTGCCCTCGATCCGCGCGAGTCGGATGCCGCCGGCGTCGTGGCGCGCCATCACGCCGGCGTACTCCAGTCCCATCACCACGAGCCCCGCCCGGGCGTCGTCGCCGAGGTGGGCCGCGTCGAGTTTGGTCGTCGCCGTGAACGCGGGCGCTGGCAGCTTCTGCAGCAGCTGGTGCGGCGCGTCGACCAGGTTTCGCTTGGCTGGTGGTTGGGCGACCGGTGGCTGGGCAAACAGACGCAGCCAGCCGGGGCGGTCGTCGACGCTGCTCCAGTTCGGCTGCGGGTTGGCCTGCCACTGCCAGGCGAGGTTGTACGAGCCCTCGAACACGTCGGACGTCTGCGGAGTTTGCTTGAGCGTCAGAGCGTTCACGCTCGGCTTGACGTGCGTTGCAACCGGCTCGCCGACGCCGTTGCCGTCGAGGTCGGCGCCCATCTCCGGCCAGCCGTCGACCCAGCGGACCGGGTTGAGGTGGACAATCCGCCCGTAGGCGCCGCGGTCCTGGAAGTGCAGGAACCAGCTCTCGCCGCTCGGCAGCTCCACCAGCCCGCCCTGGTGCGGGCCGTTGATGTCGGTCGAGCCCTGCTCCAGCACCCGCTTGCCCTCGTAGGGCCCGAACGGCTTGTCCGCGCGGAACGCCATCTGCCAGCCCGGCTTCACACCACCCGCCGGCGCGAGGATGTAGTACCGCCCGTCGTGCTTGGAGAACTTCGGCCCCTCGATCGTCGGGTGCACGCCGCCCTGGCCGTCGACCACCAGGTGCTCTTCGCCCAGCAACCGCGTGCCGTCGGGCGCCATCTCGTAGGCGACGAGGATCGAGTTCTTGCCGGCGCGGCTCTTGGCGTAGGCGTGCACCAGGTAGGCGCGGTTGTCGTCGTCCCACAGCGGCGAGGGGTCGATCAACCCCTTACCCGCCTTCACGACGTGCAGCGGCGTCCACGGCCCCCGCGGGTCGCGGGCCTTGGTCATCAGGATCCCCCGATCGGGGTCACCGACAAAGATCCAGAACCAGCCGTCGTGATGCCGCAGGCAGGGCGCCCAGATGCCGTCGCCGTGCTGCACCCGGTCGAACCGCTCGGAGAGCCGCGGCGCCGCGTGCCCGACGAGGGTCCAGTTCACCAGGTCCCGCGAGTGCAGGATCGGCAACGCCGGCACGTGCGAGAAGCTCGACGAGGTCAGGTAGAAGTCGTCGCCAACGCGGACCACGTCGGGGTCGGAGTAGTCGGCAAACAGCACCGGGTTCTTGTACCGGCCGTCGCCCAGGTCGGGGACCCACGGCGCCGCTGGGCAAGAGGTCGCTAGCAGCAGTGCGAGCAGAGTAGGAAAAGGAGGCCGGTCAGAAGTCAGCTTGCGCATATCGAGCAGTCGAGCGAGAAGTGGTGCATGAAGAGAGACGGTCGGATGAAGACGCCATTCTAGGGCGCGTTACCCCGCTTAGAACGCCTGCGTGCAGCGTTGGTCACACGTCTTGCAATCAACGGCTGCGCGAGATTGGTCGCAAAGTTGTGTGCGGGGTAGAGCGCGGATATAGTCGGGATTGCTCATCTCCCTTGCTCGTCGTTCCCATCGGATCCCCTACGTGCCGGGTGTCGTCGCATGTCGCTACTGTCGCCTGTCCGCACGCAAATGTCGCCGATGAGGCCGCGCACCATTCCTGCGTGGGTCTGCGCACTGCTGCTGACGAGCGTGTGCGTGGGCGTCGAAGTCCCGGACCCCGCGGGCGTGCTGGCCGACATGACGCTGGCCAACGACTACTTCATGGCGAAGTGGCCCGACCCGACGGTCGACATCGTCACCAACCGCGCCCGGCCGAGCAACATCTGGACCCGCGCCACCTACTATGAGGGGCTGATGGCGCTGCACCAGATCGACGCCAGCCCCACCTACTACAACTACGCGGTCGACTGGGCCGCGGGCCACAACTGGCAGCCGGCCTACGGCGGCACGACCACCACCAACGCCGACAACCAGGCCGCCGGGCAGACCTACCTCGAACTCTACCAGATCGACCCGCAGCCCGAGCGGCTGGCGCCAATCAAGACCAACATCGACCGCATGCTGGCCTCGAGCCGCGACGACTACTGGTCGTGGGTCGACGCGGTGCAGATGGCGATGCCGGTGTTCGCCAAACTCGGCGCCATCCTCGACGACGACGCCTACTACGAAAAGCTGTACGACATCTTCGACTACACCAAGACCCAGCACGGCGCCAACGGGCTGTACAGCACGACCGACCACCTGTGGTGGCGCGACGGCGACTTCGACCCTCCGTACACAACGCCCAGCGGCGAGGACGAGTACTGGTCGCGCGGCAACGGCTGGGTGTTCGCCGGGCTCGCGCGGTCGCTCGACGTGATGCCGACCGACGCGCCGCACCGCGACGAGCTCGCCCTCACGTTCCAGGAGATGGCCGCCGCGCTCGTGCCGATCCAACGCCCCGACGGCTTCTGGAACGTCAGCCTGCACGACCCCAACAACTTCGGCGGACCGGAGACCTCCGGCACGGCGTTCTTTACCTACGGCCTCGCTTGGGGCCTTAACAACGGACTGCTGGAAGGGGAGGAGTACCTGCAGGCCGCGGTCGCCGGCTGGAACGGCATGGCGGCCGACGCCCTGCACCCCGACGGCTTCCTCGGCTACGTGCAGGCGACCGGCAAGCAACCCTCCGACGGCCAGCCGGTCAGCTACACGAGCGTCCCCGACTTCGAGGACTACGGCCTGGGCGCGTTCCTGTTGGCCGGCAGCGAGGTCTTCCTGCTGGAGGACACGTCGGTCCCCCGCGTCCCCGGCGACGTCGACGGCGATGGCTTCGTTGACGCGATCGACCTCGACATCATCGCCGCCAACTTCCGCCAGCCAGGCGGCCTCGCGAGCGGCGACCTGAGCGGCGACTTCGTCGTTGACCTCGCCGACTTCCGGATTTGGAAGCAGCACTACGCAGGGCCGGTTGGGTACGCCTGGCCGGCGGCGAACGTGCCTGAGCCATCTGCCGCGACAATCGCCTGCCTGCTGGTGGCGGCCGCTCTGCGTCGGCGTTGCAGGTCCGGGCGTGCTTAGAGCACGTTCCGAGTTGGCATTCCGCTCGGGCTTGGCCTCTCGCACCGCTGCTTTGTCGGCCTGCATCGACGGGTAGCAACCTGCCTGCTTCGCCCTGGGCGCATCGGGGCGAGGAGCCTGCGCCGGATCGGAACGCCAACACGGAAAATGCTCTAGTGGGTAGCTGGCCCAACGCGGCTCGGCCGGCAAGGACCGCACGGTGTCTTCACGTCGCACGTCCTCGGCGAGCGTTGGCTGCCTTACCCGCGTGCTAATCCCCGGGGGGAGAAACCTCTGCACGACGTGAACCTCTCCCGCCGCTCGGTTGTCCTGCGACAATCCTGCCCGGTCACGCCAGGACGCACGACTGCTGCTGAGGGGGAAGGTAATGAGTCCGCTACACGCCTGCTCGCCCCTGCATGGGGCTATAAGCGCGGATGATGAACCGGCTCAACGTTGGGCGCGGATGGAGTCGAAGAGTCTCACCACCGAGGCCGACCTGCGCCGCATGGCGGCGGCGCCCCGAGGCAGGGCCGGCTCGTACGCACCGCTGGTACTAGAGCTGCTGCTACTAGCTTGGCGGGGCTTCCTTTCGGGTGGCTAGGCGCACGGCCGAGCCGCGACGCTTCAAGAACGTGACGATTTGTACTCGGTTGATGCGTTGGGATCACTACTCCACCACAATCCCGTCCAACCCCTCTTCGCTGGGCGGGAACTGCGGGTCGAGCCGCTCGAGGGCGTCTTTTAGTAGCTCGCTGACGATCAGGTTGCGGAACCACTTGCGGTCGCTGGGGATGATGTGCCAGGGGGCGTGCTCGGTGTTGCACTTGTTGAGAGCGTCCTCGTAGGCGGCCTGGTAGTCGCCCCACAACTTGCGCTCAGCGAGGTCGCCCTTGCTGAACTTCCACCGCTTGTCGGGGTTGTCGAGCCGGGCCTGCAGCCGCTCCCGCTGCTCCTCCTTGCTGACGTGCAAGAAGCACTTGACGATCTTGACGTGGCCCTCGGTCAGCAGCTTCTCGAACTCGTTGATGCGGTCGTAGCGGCGGCGCCACTCCGACTCGGGGACCAGGTTGTGCACACGGACGACCAGCACGTCCTCGTAGTGCGAGCGGTTGAAGATGCCGATGTTGCCCCGCCGCGGCACCGCCTTGTGCACCCGCCACAGGAAGTCGTGGTCGAGCTCCTCCGCGCTCGGCTGCTTGAACGGCGCGATCTGGAAGCTCTGCGGGTTGATGCCGGTGGTCACGGTGCGGATGGTGCCGTCCTTGCCGGCGGTGTCCATCCCCTGCAGCACCAGGAGCAGCGTCTGCTTGTTCTCGGCGTACAGGCGGTAGGCCAGCTCGCGGCTCTGTTCGGTGTTGTGCTCGATCCGCTCGGCGGCCGACTTCTTGTCCCACCCGCCAACGTCCGGCCTAGCGGGCACGTCCTCGAGCTTGATCTTGTCGCCGGGGTCAAAGGTGATGGGCTTGGGCATGTTGTGCGGATTGGTCGGGCAGAATTCGGATCGTGAAGACAAGATTTCGGATACTACGTTCAGTGTAATCAGACCACGCGGCATACGGCGCCCCGGAAAGCAGAGGCAGCTGATTGCAAATAGTGGTTTACCGCTCGTCGGGCGGTCTAGGTTTCTGGACTGCGTGGCGGGGTCCCTTCGTGGGGGCTAGGCGGCCGCCGGACTGAGCACGAAGCGTCATCCGGAACACCCATCATGTCGCAGCAAGAGAATGTCGGCAGCGTGAAGTCGATCGCCACCTACGTGGACGACCTGTCGGTCACCATGACCCAGGCGATCGACGAAATCACCAACATCAACGACGACACCCAGCTTCTGGCGCTCAACGCCCGGATCGAGGCCGCCCGCGCCGGTCAGGCCGGCGCGGCGTTCAGCGTCGTCGCAACCGAGATGCAGGCGCTCGGCGCCAAGACCTCGCAGATCGCGGGGCAGCTCGCTAGCCAGACCAGCGGCAAGATCGAGGGGCTGCTGGACGTGATCGGCTCGAGCATCCGCGGCACACGGCTGTCGGACCTGGCCCTTACCAACATCGACCTGATCGACCGCAACCTGTACGAGCGGACGTGCGACGTCCGCTGGTGGGCGACTGACAGCAGCCTGGTCGACGCGCTGACCGCCAAGTCGGACGCGGCGTACGGCTACGCCAGCAAGCGGCTCGGCGTGATCCTCAACGCCTACACCGTCTACCACGACCTCGTGCTCTGCGACCCGCAGGGCAGAGTGGTGGCCAACGGCCGGCCCGACGAATTCCAATCCATCGGCGCGAGCGTCGCCTCGAGCGAGTGGTTCCGCGCCGCCCGCGACTCGCGCAGCGGCGACGAGTTTGGCTTCCAGAGCGCCCACGAGTCGTCGCTGGTCGACGGGCGGGGCGTGCTGGCGTACTCGTGCGGCGTGCGTGTCGGCGGCGAGGCCGACGGCCAGCTGCTCGGCGTGCTCGGCATCCTGTTCAACTGGACCGACTTCGCCCAAGAGATCGTCAACACCACGCCGATCGCCGACGACGAACGCGAGGCGACCCGCTGCTGCATCTGCGACAGCACCGGCCGGATCCTGGCCGACTCGTGGGGCGAGCAGCTCCACGGGAAGCTCACGCTCGCGGGCCCAGACCGGCTGTTCGACCAGCCCAAGGGCTTCGAGATGCAGAAGGAAGGCGGCCGGCGGTGCTGCGTCGCCCACGCCCAGGCCCCCGGCTTCGAGACCTACACCACCGGCTGGCACTCGGTGATCGTGCAGCCGGTGGACCAATAGGGCGGGGGGCGGTAGCGGCGAAGGCCTTCACCTCTCGCTGAGCCGCCCGCACGCACCAAACCAAAAAATACGGGCCCGTGTTCGACGGGCCCGTATTCTTATCTGTTGAGGCGGATCGCGGTATTGCAGCCGTTTGCCGAGCTTTTTCGCGCTGTAGGCGGTTACGCCTCACGCTTGCGGCGCCTGGCCACAACCGTGCCGACGCAGCCGGCGACCAGGCTTCCGAACAGGAAGGCGGTCGGCTCAGGGACCGACGCGATCTGGATTACGAAGTTCCGCAGCGCAACTGTGCCGACTTCCGAGCGGAACTCAAAGTCATCGCTGAGGTCGAAGGACACGTTCACCGGAACCGTGTCGGATCCGATGGCTGACTTCGTAAACAAATACTCGTCGCCATCGACTGTCAGTCTAGCAGTGTCGGTGCCTTGTGTTCCACCGAACGACCCCAAAGTCATAACGGAGAAGTTGAACGTCTCGGTGGTTGGCGGAGGCGTCAAGCTAAACGAGAACTGCATCGCTTCAGTGCCGCCACTATCGAAGACTGTGTTGCCGATTCCAAGTCCTGCTGAGCCGACAAAAAAGCTTCCGCCGACCGCGTTTGCAGTGAGTGTCAGATCACCGAGAGGGCCGCTTACCGTCGTACTACCGACCGAGATCAAGTCCGCACCTGCCGTCCCTTCAAAGTCGAACGTGTAGGTGGCGACCAAATCCGCGGACGCGGTTGCAGCGAGGGCTCCAACCAGGAGTAGGGATAGGATGTTCTTGATCATGCTCATTGCTAGCTTCTTGGCCTCGTCAGTTGTCGCGCCTGTGTTGCAAACGGCGGCGTACTAGCCCTGGAAATCAGTGGACTCGCCGCGTGGGCTACGAATGAAAGAATTGATTGCGAAGCCCGCCTTACGCTACTAACGCCGCACAGCTTACCGTACCGTGTTGCGGCGATCAACATCCGAGCATGCGGCGTCGTGGGGATTCTCAGAATGGGACAGGGCCACAAGTGCTGGCTATTAAATTGTTTACCGCGACGTTAGCGGGATCGGCTCGTGTAACTCACTCCAGCTCCCCCCACGCCCGCGGCTCGCCGTCGTCGTCGATCTCGACCGTGATGACGTTCGCGCGGCAGCAGACGGGGCAGTCCTCGACGTACTGCTGCTCGTGCCCGGCGGAGAGGTCGATCGGGATTACGATCTCCTCGCCGCACTCGCCGCAGATATAGGAGGCTTCGGGGGTCATGGGCGGCAGGGGCAGGATGGTGGTTGGGAAGCAATGAAGCGTCGCGGCTCCGCCGCGCGTCCCCATTATTGCCAGTGGCCGCCAACTGCCAACCGCTGCGTCAGTCTTCTGCCTTCGACCCATCACCGCACATGCGGACGATCCGCGGGTCGAAGCGGGCGACGACCTCCACCAGGTCCTGCTGCGCGTCCATCACGCGGCGGATGTCTTTGTACACGCCGGGGACCTCGTCCGCGCCGGCCGCCAGGACTTCCACACCACGCTTGGCAAGGTCGTTCCGCACGGCGTTGAACCGGAAGGTGTCCTTGGCCTGGCGGCGGCTCATGCAGCGGCCCGCGCCGTGCGACGCCGAGCACAGGCTCGACGGCTCGCCGCGGCCCCGGACCACGAACGCCGGGTCGGCCATCGAGCCGGGGATCACGCCCAGCTCGCCGGCGGCGGCCGGGGTCGCGCCCTTGCGGTGCACGACCACCTCCTTGCCGTGGTGGAATTCCTTCCAGGCAAAGTTGTGGTGGTTCTCGACGCCGGCCACCACATGCGCGCCCAGCAGGCTGGTCACGAGCCGGTGGATCACCGCGTGGTTGGCGGCGGCGTACTCGCCCATCAGATTCATCGCGGCCCAGTACTCCTGGCCCTCCTCGCTGTCGAGCGACAGCCACGCCAGGCGGCCGAGGTTCGCGTACCGCCGCGGCAGGTTTCGTTGGGCAATGGCCGAGTACGTGCTGCAGACCGCCGCGCCTGGCCCGCGGCTGCCGCTGTGCGACAACAGCGCCGCGTAGCGGCCCGCGTCGAGGCCCAACTCGTCGTCACGCGCCTCGAGCGTCAGCTCGCCGAACTCGACGAAGTGGTTGCCCGAGCCGCTGGTCCCCAGCTGGCGCCAGGCGGTGTCCTTCTTCTCGCGGGTGATGCGGGTGACGTCCCAGTCGCGGTCCAGGACGTCGTGCTGCTGCTTGGGGTGGTGCTCGACGCCGACGCCGAAGCGCGTGCCGCCCATAATCGCCTCTTTGTAGGCGTTGCGGCGGGAGTCGAGGGTCTCGACCGGCAGGTCCAGCACCGACAGCTTCATGCGGCACGCGATGTCGACGCCCACGGCGTAGGGGATCACGGCGTTCTCGCACGCCAGCACGCCGCCGATCGGCAGGCCGTAGCCGAGGTGCGCGTCGGGCATCAGAGCCGCGCCGACGGCGGTCGGCACCAGGCAGGCCTGACGCATCTGCGCGTGGGCGGCGTCGTCGATCTCGTCGCCCCACGTGCGGTAATCAATGTTGGAAAGGGCGGGCTGCTCGGCGTCGGCGACCAGTTCCTTGGCGAACTCACCCCACACCGAATCCTCAAAATAGGCGCGGGGCTCGCCCAGCACGGCGCCGACGAGTTCCTTCGCCCGCTTGCCCTTGAGCCCGAAGCCCTGGTCCTGCTGCGCGGCGCGCGTTAGGGCCTGGACGGCGAGTTTCACGCAGTCGGGCGGGACGCCTAGTTTTTGGAGTTGCTTGCGGTTCATGGTAGGTTGCAGACCCGGTTAGGGCGTTCTAGGTTCGCGGCCACGCCACGTCGAAGAGAACCCGCGTCAGAAGGATTGTCAGTGAAGTTCCTAGCCCCTAGCGAATGGCAGGCGTGGTGCGTCGGGAGCGGCGTCCCACTGCGACAGGCGGGCTGGCTGCGGCCCGACCTCACCGTCGACCCGTACCATGTTGTCGACATCCCCATCGACCTTGATGCGGGAAGGAAAGTCTACCTTGCTGGCGAGTTGTGCTCACTCGTGAAGCCGTCGCCGCAAACGTTGCTGCTGCTTGACGACTGGGCGGTCTGGTCGGAGATGCACCGCATGCCGCTGTTCACACGGTTCCGGGCAGCGCTCGGTGAGGAGAGGCCGCTCATCGAGGCCCCCGGGCACTTGGTCTCCGAAGTCGACCGCGACGACGCGCTGTCGATCGTCACGGCCGCGTTGCTCTTCTCGTGGGACTGCTACGGCATCGCGGATGGCGGCGGTCACGGCTTCTACTTCTCGCACGACGACTACTGTCAGTTCGCCAGTCGCGACCCCGACCTGGCGGCAGAAGTCGAACGCCGGTTTGCGGGAGATGGCAGGCGGCGAGGGACGGTGTTTCCGCAGGCATAATCCCCCAAAGTGGGGAGATTTTGTTCGCCGCGGGCGAACCCTACCGGCGCCGCTTGCGTCTAGGAAAGAGTCGAAATTCCTGTAGGAAATCTCTGCTGCGTTTTGCCAGGCGGCCGATTATACTGCAGGAGTTACTTACCGGGCTCGTGCTTACGCGGCACGGCTAACTAGAGGGCCAGGTGGGCGTGTCTCTGGCATTCACGTCTGCCCCGCCATGTTTCTAGGTAGGAAGGAGGTGGTTAATTGTCTGATATTAACTGTAGCCAGCGAGGTGGTTTAACCTAGATGGCCGGCGGGTCGCCTAGGCGACCACCACCTGCTTCTGAGTTCCCGCTGCGGAGCCGTTCTGGTCAACAGGACGACGTTCGTCCTAAGGGCGGATCTCCAAGGCCTGTTCTCAAAGCAACCCAAACAGGCCCGGCCCCCGGTGTGGGGGTCGGGCCTTCTTTTTTGCGCCGCGCGTAAAGGTTCTACTAGGGCTGTAGCTTCTGCTGCAGCCCACCCCGCCAGGGGTGGGACCCGAACCCACGGCAATCAAACCCACCCCAATTGGGGTAGGCTAGGGCGAGCCTCAACCGCGCCGTTGAAACCTATGCAAGATTCCGAGCTACCCAACCCCGACCTCGAAGCCGCGCTGGAAGAACAGCAGAACCTTGTCGAGTCGAGCCTGCCCGCTGTCTTCGAGGCCTACGACGCGGCGCTCGAAGAGAAGATCGCCAGCCCGGTCGTGATGGTGATCGACTGCCTCGACGAGTTCGGCAGACAGATCGCCGCCGCCTGGGTAGGCGAGGAGGTAGTCGAGGACGCCATCGCCGAACGCGACCCAGACGACGACACCGTGGTCTTCGCGGCCGCTTTCAGCTGGGAGGACTGCCGACGAGAGGTCCCCGAGTACTTCCCTTATCTCGCGCCGGTGTTCGAGGGGGGTGTCCCCACCGATGGCATTCTCGTGGTGGGGATCACTAGCGGAGGTGCGTCGGCGCTCACCGCCCCGTTCGAAGCCAGGCCCGAGGCCGAGTAGCCCGGCCCTGCCGACGACGTTTGACGGTCCGCGCAGCAATCTCTAGATTTTGCGGCGCAAGGCGAATGATCCGCGATTACACCGCGATTAATTGGCCGTGGCGTTTCCCCCCGGGATCGGCCCCTGATTTGAGTGCGGCTGGCCGGGGCCGTATACTAGTGGCATGACAGGTCGGCTGCTGGCCGGACGCCGTCGGTTGAGCGTCGCTGTGGTCACGCCAACTTGTTTCCCTCCTTCCCACCTACTCCGCAAGGCGGTCTTCATGGCGGAACGCCCCTCCCTACCAATCTTTGCCATGTTGCACGCGGTTTGCGGATCGCTTGTTTCGGCGAGGCTGCTGGCCGGCCTTTCGCTGCTGGCCGGCCTTTCGCTGCTGGCGGCGCCGGCCTGGGCGCAGCCGTCCGGGGCGATCGAGATCCGCAACGGCCAGCCCTTCCGGAACGGCCAACCGCTGCAGCCCGGCGGCCGGCCCAGCCCGCAGGCCCAGCCCGCAGAGAAGCCGGACGACAAGCCCGACGAAGACAAGAAGAAGGACGAAGAGAAGAAGGAAGACGGCGAAAAGAAGGACGACGAGAACAAGCCCGACAAGGTCACCCGCCCCGACGCACCGCCACAGCCGCCCGACCCGCGCGAGCTCGAGACCAAGCTCGGCGACGACGACCGCGTGCCGTTCAGTTTCCACGGCCAGCCCTGGCCCGACGTGCTGCAGTGGCTGGCGAACGTCAGCAACCTGAGTCTCGACTGGCAGGAGCTCCCCTCCGGCTACCTCAACCTCACGACCAGCCGACGCTACACGCTGCCGGAGGCCCGTGACCTGTTGAACCGCCACCTGCAGGCGCGCGGCTACACGCTGGTGCTCTCGGGCGAGGTGCTCAGTGTGTTCAAGCTCGACAACCTCGAGCCGAGCCTGATCCCCAAGGTCGAAGAGGCCGGCCTGTACGACCGCCAGCCGCACGATATCGTCAAGACCGTCTTCGAACTGGCCCCCGGCATGGAGGCCGCGAAAGCGGTCGAGGACTTCCAGAAGCTGGTCGGCAAGAACGCCAAGCTGATGCCGCTGCCGGCAACCAGCCGGGTGCTGGTGATCGACACCGCCGCCAACCTGCGGCTGGTGAGCGAGCTGCTCAACCAGGAGCGGCTCGCCAGCGAGGGCCAGGAGATCCCCCGCCGGTTTGTGCTGAAGCACGCCCGGGCGGAGAAGGTGATCAACACGCTGTACGTAGTGCTCGGCATGGACCCGATGTCGCAGCCTTCGCAGATGGAGCTGCAGATCCAGATGCAGAAGATGCAGCTGCTGCAGCAGATGAACCAAAAGGGCAAGGACGTCACCAAGATGCTTAACCGGGAAGGGCCGAAGGTCTACCTGGCGTTCAACCAGAAGGAGAACAGCGTCCTGGCGAACGCCGAGCCGGCCGAGATGCGAATCATCGAACGCACCATCGAGATCCTCGACATCCCGGCCGCCGGGTCCGACGTGGGTCTGGCGGGCGGGGCCGAGCGCGGATCGGGCGTCCGGACCGCCCGCACCTACACGCTCGAGAACGTCAACCCCGAGTCGCTGATGATGACCCTCGAGGAGATCGGCGACCTCGACCCGCTCACCGAGCTGCGGGCCGACAACCAGGCCGACCTGCTGTTCGTCCGTGGCGCCGAACGCGACCACGAGAAGGTGCAGCGGATCATCGACCAGCTCGACGTCGGCGGGCAGGAGTTCGAGGTCTTCCAGCTCCGCTACCACCCGGCCGACGCGGTCGCCGGCACGGTGATGGAGCTGCTCAGCCCGGAGGAAGAGGAGGACGACAACAACCGCCGGCCGTACTACTACTACTCGTACGGCCGTGGCAACCAGGACGACAACAAGCAGGAGTCGAGCCTCCGCGTCACGGCCGACGTCGAGAACAACCGGCTGCTGGTCCGGGGGACCACCGAAGAGCTGCAGCAGGTCCGCGGACTGCTGACGAAGCTCGGCGAGCTGAACGGCAAGCGGCAGGACGGCGGGCCGACGACGCGTGTCGTCGAGGCGCTCGACCCGGCCGCGACCCAACGGCTGCTCGAGCAGCTCCGCGCCGCCTGGCCGGCGGTCAGCGGCGGCGCCGAGTTGATCCTCGAGCCAAAGCAGGAGCAGCCCGCGCCCGAGCAGCCCGGCACAGAGGACCAGAGTGCGGGCGTGGGCAGTGCCGGTGGGGACATCGCGGGCGCGGGTGCGGCCCCGGCGGGACGCTTCCGCTTTGCCGCCGATCAGCTGCCCGCCCAGGGCGAGGAGCAACCGGCCAACCAGCCCGCCCCCGCCCCCGCCCCCGCCCCCGCCCCCGCCCCCGCCCCCGCCCCCGTCCCCGCCCCCGCCGCGACTGACCCGGCCCCGCTCGCGGTGACCGTCGCGCCCGATGGCCGCATCGTGCTGATGTCCGACGACCCGTCCGCGGTCGCCCGGGCGGAAGACCTGCTCAACACCCTGGCTCCGCGTGAGGAGCAGTTCAGCGAATTCAAGATCGAACACACCGACGCCTGGTACATCTACCTCGACCTGAAGGACTACTTTGAGGACGAGCTTGATGAGGAGGAAACCTCCAACAGCAACGGCCGGAACTACTACTTCTACGAATACGCGCCCAGCAGCAAGGACGACAAGAAGAGCATGATGCTGTCGATGCGCCGCCAGCTGCGGTTCCTGTACATCCTGCAGACCAACAGCGTGATCGTGGCGAATGCGAACAAGCAGCAGCTCGACACCATCGGCAAGCTGATCGAGATCTGGGACCAGCCCCCCCGGGCCGACGACATCATGAACCGCCGCACCGGCATCGTTGAGGTGAAGTACTCGAGCCCGACCAAGATCGCCAACGCGCTCAAGGAGGTCTACCGCGACCTGTTGAGCTCGCGGGACAAGGAGTTCCAGACCGAGGAGCAGAAGTCGGGCAGCTACACCACCGCCAAGACCACGCGGCTAGAGTTCGCCGGCATCGAGTCGTCCGGCGGCCCGACGTCCGAGTCGAAGCCGATCCGCGTGCGGTTCGACGGGGCGTTGTCGATTGGCGTCGACGAGGTGGCCGGCATGCTGCTGATCTCCGCCCGCACCGAGATTTACGACGACGTCGTGCGGATGATCACGCTGCTGGACGAGGCCGCGCAGCCGCACAACACGGTGCAGGTCCGCCGGGTCAGCGCGGCGCAGGTCGACTCGATCCAGAAGGCGCTCTCTAGCACGCTCGGCAAGACCTGGGTCGGCGGCAAGCCCGAGGAGTCTGCCCAGCAGCAGCCCCAGCAGCCGCCGCAAAACGAAGACCGCGGACGTGATCGCCGCCGGCGTGGCCGCGACCGCCGCTAAGTTGGGGTTGGCCCGGGTTACGGCTTCGGCTTGAGCGTCACCGACTGCTTGCCGCCCTCAGCGGCAGCGTCGGCCTGGCCCTGGAGGTCCTGGTACTGGTGGGCCACGCCGCGGGCCTCGGCGATGCGGAAGCGGAACGCCCCCACGGGAATGTTTGCCAGCACCGCGCGGCCCTGGGCGTCGGTCTCGTCGCGGTAGCGGTTCTCATACTGCTCGACGCCATTGGGCAGCTCGGTGTAGTCGGCGGCGGGCGCCGCGACCCAGTCCACGCTGCGGATGAGCGAGTCGCAATACATCTGGCTGCCGCTATCCCACCACTTGACGTTGGGCCAGCAGACCACCCCTATGCCGACGACCGGCTGGCCCTTGGCGTCCTGCACCGTGAACTCGCAGGTCCCGCTCGGCTCCATCTCGAGGGTGATCTCCCCCTGGCCTTCGGGCGGCAGGTCGAATACCTGCGGCATTTGAACGCTGGTCGGTTGGCGCTGCTGCTCGTCGACGAACGCCGGCGGTTCGCCCGAGGCGGCGATGTACCCATCGCACAGGGCGATGATCTGCAGCGGCTCGCCGGCCGGCAGGCCGCTGAGCTCGAAGGTCCCGTCCTCGGCAACCGCGGCCCAGTCGGTCCAGTGGAGGTTCTCCCAGTTGTCGCCGGGCGCCTTGGCGATGACGGTGGCGCTGACCCGCCCGTTCTTCACGGGGCGGGGCACGTTGTCGCTCAGCACGCCCCGCACCGAGACCGCCGGCCGCAGCGCCCACACCAAGTCGACCACCTGCCCCTCGGTCAGCACAAACGGCAGCGGCGGGCTGAAGTGCGTCGCGGCGTGCTGGTCGATTCGCACCAGCCGGATCAACTCCTCGCCGCTCTGGATCCGCGGCAGCGACAGCGTGTCGCCTTCCCAAACCACCTGCTCGCGGCCTCGCCCGTAGGAGTCATCACTCCACATCGCGTAGACGCCGTCGGCAAAGGGCGCCATGTCCTCCCCGAGTGGCTTGACCCCAACTTTGGCGCCCTCGAGCATTTCGATGGTGGTCGGCTCGCCTACCTGCGGCACCGGCACATCGTTGTAGACCGTGTCGGCGTAGCCCGGGTGCTCAACCCGGCAGGTGATCGCCTGGCACGCCACCTGCCGCGACGGCGAGGCGTACATCGGGTACTGGAACTCGGCACGTCCGTCGGCGTCGGTCGTAACGGTCGGCGGCTCCGACTGCCCCAGGCCGTCTTTCCGCCAACTCCCGTGCCCGTCCTCCGAGCGGATCGCCCACGGCGCCACCGTCACGTTGGCGATCGGCTCGCCCAGGGAATCCACCACCCGGACCCGGGCGGTCTGCAGCGGGTTCTCGACTTTCTCGGCCTCGTGGGCGGAAAGCGGCGCGGCGATCTCGAAGGTCAAAAAAGCAGCGAGCAGGGCGGTTTTCGGAAGGTGGTGGACCATGATTCTCCGTAGGCTTGGGCCGGGGTTCCTGGGGTAGTCGGTGCGACAAGCCGGATCACGCAGATTATACGCGCTTGATTCCTGGTCTCCCATCTCCCGCGGGCGGTTCAAACCCTGGCGTTCGGCCGGCCGGTAGGCGTTAATAGAATGACCCGCCACCCCTCGCACACGCCCCGCTGGTATGGCCGAAGACCCCTCTTCACAAGACATCGAGTCCAGCTCAGACGGCTCGGAGCTCGACGTCGAGCAGCTCGTCGACGCGTTGTGCGACCGGTTCGAGCTCGCGTGGACCGACGGCCCGCCGCCCGACATCGGCGCCTACCTCGACCAGGCGCCGCCCCACCTGCGGCTGCGGGTGCTGGCGGAGCTGTGGGCGATCGAGCTGCACCACCGCCGCGACTCCGACGGCCGCCGCGTCGACGACGCCTGGCTGGCCGAGTTCCACCCGCAGCTGGCGCCGCTGCTGGCCGAGCTCCCCACGCTCGACGGCGTCGGCCCGGCGGCCGTCACCCACGGCTTCCAGCTCGGCTCGACGAACGCCCACTCTTTCATGCAGACCCGCCACGCCCCGGACGCGGGCGGTCGCGGGCCGACCGACTCCCGCGGGCTGCACATCCGCTGCCCGCACTGCAGCAACGCGGTCGAGCTGCTGGCCGACGCCGCCGTGGACGACGTCGAGTGCGACTCGTGCGGCAGCCAGTTCAGCCTGGTCGGCTCGCCCGACGACGAGGACGCCCAGCACACGCTCGAGACCCTCGGCCGCTTCGAGCTGCTCAGCCGGCTGGGCGTCGGCGGCTTCGGCACGGTCTGGAAGGCCCGCGACACCGACCTGCACCGCATCGTGGCGGTGAAGATCCCCCGCAAGGGCCGGCTGAGCACGCGCGAGGTCGAGCAGTTCCTGCGCGAGGCCCGCTCCGCGGCGCAGCTCCGCCACCCGAACATCGTGCCGGTGTTCGAGGTCGGCCGCGAGGGCGACACGCTGTTCATCGTCAGCGAGTTCGTCCGCGGCGCGACCCTGTCCGACTGGGCCGCCCGCACGCCGCAGCCGCCGCGCGAGGTGGCCGAGCTGTGCGCCACGCTGGCCGACGCGCTGCACTGTGCGCACGCCGAGGGCGTCGTGCATCGCGACCTGAAGCCGTCCAACGTGATGCTCGACTACTCCCGCCGGCCGCGGCTGATGGACTTCGGCCTCGCCAAACGCGACGCGGTCGAGGTCACCATGACAATGGACGGGCAGGTGCTCGGCACGCCGGCCTACATGTCGCCCGAGCAGGCCCGCGGCCACGGCCACTGGACCGACCGCCGCACAGACGTCTACTCGCTCGGCGTGATGCTGTTCGAGCTCTTGACCGGCGAGCTGCCGTTCCGCGGCAACGCCGCCGCGCAGATCCAGCGCCGCCTGACCGACGACCCGCCGAACCCGCGGACGCTCAACCGGGGCGTGCCGGCCGACCTGGCGACCATCGCGCTGAAGTGCATGGAGCTCGACCCCAACCGCCGCTACCAGGCCGCCGCCGAGGTCGCCGACGAGCTCCGCCGCTGGCTCGACGGTCGGCCGATCCAGGCGCGGCCCCTCTCGCCGGCCGGCCGCGCCGCCCGCTGGGCCCGGCGGAACCCGGCGCTGGCGGCGGCGCTCGCGCTGGCGGTCGCGCTCGCCATCGGCGGCCCGGCCGCGGCGGTCGTCATCGGGTTGAAGAACCAACGGATCGAGGAGCAGCTAGCCGAGCGAAACGGCCTGATTATCCAGGCAGAGCAGGACCGCAATCGCTTCGAGAAGAAGGCGGCCGCCGCCGAGCAGCGGCTCGCGGCCATCACCAGCATCGACCCCCGGCGCACCAGCGACTGGCGCCGCGAGCTGATCGGGCGGCTGCTCGCCGAGCGGCAGGAGCAGCTCGCCGATCAGATCGAGGCCCTGCCGACCGCGAGCGATCGGGCGCACTCCAAGGTCGCGCTAGCGCGGCTGCTCGCGGCCGTCGGGCGGCACGACGAGGCCGCCACGCTGCTTTCTTCGGCGTTGACGCAGAGCGGCTTGACCGCGGAAGAACAACGCCGCGTGCGGGTGGAGATCGCCGAGCAGTCCCTCGGGTTCGGCAATCCCGAGTCGGGCAAGCTCGAGGCCGCCGCCGACGCGCTCAACGACCTCGAGCAGCAGGGCCCAGGCGAGTCGCCCGCGGCGCTGGTCACGAGCATCGACGCGCAGATGCTCAAGGTGCTCGCCGCCGAAGAACTGACCGACAAGACCAGCGCCCTCCGCACCGCCCGCGAGCACGCCGACCGGCTGCTCGACGAGCTGCCGACCGACGCGGCCGACCTCGCCGACGTTGCCCGGCTGCTGCTAGGCGAGTAGACATCAAATCCCCTCCCCCCATGGGGGAGGGCTAGGGTGGGGGCGCCCCGGCGCCGATTCTGCCTTGTCGACCACTCGCGGCCAACGATTCCCCGCGTAGCCCCCGGCCCTGCCGGGGGATCGCCCGCGCAAAGGCAAAGAGAATAGCCACGAAAAGGCACAAAGAACACAAGAACTCATTGGCAAGCCGTTTCCCGATTCTGCCCACTGTTTTTGTGCCTTCTCGTGCGTTTTCGTGGCCAATCAATCCATGCGAGAATGCAGAGGCTCGATTGTCGGTGACGCCGTCCCCCGGCAGCGCCGCGGGCTACGAGCAACCCGTCAGTCGTCGCGTTTCCGTTCGGCACACTTGTCGTGGTAACCAATCGTGCCCATCGCCGACAACAACCCGTTTGCCGCCCCCCAGTCGGAAGACGCTCCGCGGCCCGACCCGCTCGTGGAGTTGCACGGGCGGATGCCGGGCAGCGTGAAGCTGGCGATCGGCTCGCTCATCGCGTTCTTAGGGCTGACACTGGCTGCGTTGTCGTTGCTGCTGGCGTTGGGCGGGGTGTCGTTCTATGAGCTGCTGCTGATGGCCGTGCTCGGCGGCGGGGTGGCGGTGCTGGTTGGTGTCTTCCGCCGCAACCGCTTCAGCAGGGTCTGCGCCCGGGCGATGGGGGTCGGGCTTGGCTCTCTGATAATGCTCTTAGTGGCGGTGAGCACGATCAGCCTTATCGGCTTCTACTCCGACTCCGATTTCCAGTCGAGCATGCAGCAGGCGGGCGCGCCGTTCGGCGGTTGGGAGATGACGCTGTCGCTAGTACTTGGGATGTCGATCTACGTGATCCCCGCTGTATTGCTGCTAACGGTGTTCTTCACCCTCGGGACCACCACCGCCCGGCAGTACTTCTACCTGCTCTGCCCCGAGTGCCACGGCAAGCGGGTGACGGCCGTCAACCGGTCGGCGGATCATCTGCACTGCAGCGGCTGCGGCCACGAGTGGCGTCCGCCCCAGTCCACGCAGCCGAACGTCACTGCAAGGTGAGTCTTGGTAGGATGGGGCTTATGAGCGATCCGCATGCAGAAGGTGGCAACCCCTACGCGTCACCAGGAGACTCAGAGCCCGTTGCCATGCCGCGCGGTGACATGCCCGGCAGTGTACAACTGTCGAGAGGATGCTTTACCGCCGTGGGCCTCTATTTCGGTCTCAACCTAATGGGCTGCCTGTTTTCTGGCGCCGACGCCGAGGAGTTGCTGCTATCCGCGGTCATTCCTCTTTCTGCGATCGCGATCATGCTTGTATGTGTGCGAGTGCGTACTCAACTAGCGCGGCGTGGTTGTCGATTCATGGCGTTGACCTCTGCGGTGATGATGACGTTGGCTTTGATCGCAGTCATTGAGTTGATGTTCAGGCCACCAGCCGGCACGGTCGTGAGCAGCAGCACCTCGTACTATGGGATTCCAATCTCCGAAAGCGTTCGTCCAGCATTCGAGCTGTTCATGGTCGGCTCGATTGCTGCGGTGGCGTTAGGTCTGTGGATCCCCGTCTTCGCGTTGGGCCGAAGGTCGGCACGGACTTATTTCTCTGGGCCGATCGCAAGCTTGGGCAATGACAACTGAAGCCGAGAATCCCTACGCGTCGCCCAAGGCGGGCGACGCCGCTCCGCCGTGTTGCCCGATGCCCAGCAGCGTCAAGCTCGCTATCGGTTGCCTGCTCCTGTTTGGGGCAGTCGTCGCCGCGAACCTTTTGCGATGGCTCACCGAGTACGGCGATTCGGCCGCTTTTCTAGGGTTCCACCTCGTTCCGCTGCTGCTGATTGCCGGGGTAGTCGAGGGGATGCGTCGGCGGAATCCGGTCGCCGGCGCCGCGGCGTTTGGGTTCTCCGCGATAGTCGCGGCGATGTTCTCGGTGCTGGTAGCGGGCGCCGTGGCGATCTTCGTGGCCGAGCGGTGGTGGGGAATCGGGGTCCACGATACGGAGTTCAACGGTGTGCCCGTGCCGACGAACACGGCCCTGCCGTCCTACTGGGTCGCCACCGTGGTGCTGGCGGCGCTCGCCACGCTGCTGGGGACGGCTTGCGTTGGGCTGATGACCCGGTCGGCGCGGCGGTTCTTCCAGCACCAATTGCCAACCGACCAACCTGCCGACCCGGTTTGATAGACTTGTGTAGTGATTACGCCAACGCCCAACCCGTACGTGTCGCCCGAGTCGACTGCCGAGCCCCAGGCTCCGGCGGAGCTGCTCGGCGCCCGCCCCGCGAGCGTCAAGCTAGCGATCAGCGGCGTGGCGTTGTTCACGCTGTTGGCCTTCTGTATCTGCGTGCAGTTCTGGCGGGAGGGCGCTCAGCTGTGGGAGATCGCGGTGTTGTCGGGCGTGCCGGCGTTGGCCGGTGCGCGCATTGCAAACGGGCTTTTCAAGAGGAACCGCTACGCGCGGCTGTGGGGACGCGTGCTCTCGTTCGCGGGCGCCGTGCTCATGACGTTGTGGGTGGTGGCGTTTGGCTACGCGATGTGGCGCCGCGGGGCATTCCTCAACACGACGCCACAGCCGTTCATGTTTGGGGCGTCGATCCCGGAGAACTTGCGGCTCGTGCTCATGGCGCTCCCCCTCGGGATTCAGGCGGCGTCCCTCTGGATTGCCTACTTCGCCCTCGGCCGACGCGCGGCGGTGCGACATTTCGAGCCCGCTGCCCGGTGGGGCGAAGAAGAGCCGGCTAGTCGAATCGAGAGGAGCCCGATCTCGTGATGCCGTCTGCACCAGACAACCCGTACGCTTCGCCTGGAGTGGCGGCCGAGCGCGTCAGGCCACCGCTTGGTGAGTACGGCGGCATGCCGGCAAGCGTGAAGGTGTCGGTCGCCTGCCTGGCGCTCTACTCACTGTTGTTCCTAGCGGTTCTGGTGTCGGATACGAGGCAGTTTGGAGTCACGAGCGTCGCCGCTCTCATAACGGCATCGGTATTCGCCGGGGGTCCGCTGCCGCTGCTGGGGATCTGGCTACGCACCCCACGATCCCGTCTGCTGTCGCGGCTGGTGCTGCTGCTCTACGCATCGCTGATGACCTTTGTTCTGGTGGTCGTTGGTCTCGGGGCCGCCTCGCCGGGTGGCGGCGTGGTCGCGTCTCCGGGTTTCGCATTCCTCGGTTACAGTGTGCCGCCGTCGCAGGTTTGGCTGTGGACGATCGTGCACCTCACGACCCTTGCGGTCGCCGCCCTCTGTTTATGGGCGCCGCTGGTCGCCCTGGGCCGCCCCACGGCGGTTCGCTACTGCGGGCGAACACGCAGGCCGAGTGATGCACCGCTGCTCCCCGACCAATTGCCAGAACGCCGGGAAGACTGACCACTTACCGCATGAACGGTTCTTGATGCGATCCCCCCTAGCCGGCGAGCTACGCCTCGCCGGGGACCCCGGTGTTGATTCTCACTCGACAGGAAGGACTTCCCCTGGACTCCCGCCGAGGCGTAGCTCGCCGGCTACTTTCTGAGACTGGCTCCGTGCGAAAACGGCTCCCCCTTCCGCCGTTTGCCTTCCCCCTTCAGAATACCCGGATGAAGGACTTTAACCGCGAGAGCCTGCTGCACTGCCCCGTGCACGGCTACATCCCGTTTACGTCGAAGGTGCCCGAGGGCGAGGTCTCGGAGCGGCAGCTGCTGGACAGCCCGTGGCTGCAGCGGCTGCGGCAGATCCACCAGCTCCAGACCGCCTGGTGGGTCTACCCGTCGGCTGAGCACACGCGGTTCCAGCATGTGGTAGGCGCCATGCACATGGCGAGCCGCGCGGTCGACGGCCTCTACCCCAGCCTGCGCGAGGTCTGCAAGGGCGACGTGCCCAGCCGCGGCTACGTCGAGTGCCTGGCCCGGATGGCCGCGCTGCTGCACGACGTGGGGCACGGGCCGTTCGGGCACTTCTTCGACGCGCACTTCCTGAAGCCGCACTTCGGCCTCAACCACGAGACCCTCGGCGCCCACATCATCGAGCACGAACTGGGTGACCTGCTCCGCGGCGTCCGCCAGTGCCCCAACACGCGGATCGTGGAGAGCGCGACGCTCGACCCGCGGCAGGTCTGCACGCTGATCACGCGGCCCAAGTCGCACGACGCCGACCAGCACCCGCGTTGGCTGATCCTGCTGAGGAGCCTGTTCTGCGGCCTTTACACCGTGGACAACATGGACTTTGTGCTCCGCGACGCGTACATGTCGGGCTACAGCCCGCGGGCGTACGACCTCGACCGGCTGCTGCGGTACAGCTTCTTCAGCGAACGCGGTCTGACGATCCACCAGAAGGGGATCAACGCGCTGTTGAAGTTCATGCAGACCAAGAGCGAGCTGTTCCGCGCGGTCTACTTCCACCGCACCGTGCGGGCGATCGACAAGACGCTCGAGGGCCTGTTCCGCGACAGCCGCGAGCTGTTGTTCCCGGGCAACCCGCTTGAGCACCTCAACGACTACCGTGGCTTCACCGAGTGGTCGCTGCTGATTGACGTGTCGCGGTGGAGCAGGTCCGATGACGATCGCACCCGCGAACTGGGCGAGCGGTGGGACCGCCTGCTGGAGCGGCAGGTCGACTGGATCTGCGTCGAGGACCGCAACCAGACCATCCGTGAGGGCGAGAGCGAGCAGACGAGCATCTTCGCCGACGAGACCGTGCTCGAGCAAGTGCTCCGCAGCACGCTGCCGCTCGGGGTTCAGGACGTGCCGATGCAGATCGACCTGCCGCGGCACATCTACCGGCCCGACGCGCTGGCCGCGACCGCGGGCCAGAACTTCCAGTTCAACCCCGCGACCGGCAAGGTGTACCCGCTGACCGACGACCAGCTGTTCCGACAGTTGCCGCTGGCGCACCGCGCGTGTCGGATCTACCTCAAGAAGGACCACACGCCCGAACAGGCGAGCGCCGTCGGCGCGGCGCTCGACGCGATTGTCGGCAGCCGCGGCGAGGACGATCTGACGAATATGTGAGCCGAGCCAACAGAGCAGAAATGGGGACTGGCTCGCGGCCGCTAGGAGCTGGTCTCTTTGCAGAGCGAGGAAGCAGCGCATGTCCCCTTTTCTGCGTGCCTCACCCGGTGGCCGAAAAAGGGGACAGGCACGAAACCGCGGCGAGACAACGCTAGGGCAAGACTTGCTCAAGGTATCGAGCCAGTCCCCTTTTTCAACCGAATGTATCCCCGGCTCTCCGAGCCGGGAAATCTAGCCGGCCATGAAACGCTACACAAACTTAAGATCACGGTTCCGAGTCGCTAGTTCTCGGTTCGGAGAACCGTGGATACCATCAGCAGCCAATAGCTAACCGACAGCAGCCAAAAAATGTCCGAGTACTACGAGAACCCCCTGATCACCCGTTACGCCTCGCGGCAGATGGCCGCCCTGTGGGGGGCGCAGAAGAAGTTCAGCACCTGGCGGCGGCTGTGGGTCGCGCTCGCGGAGGCCGAGGCCGAGCTCGGCCTGCCGATCAGCGAGGCTCAGCTCAACGAGCTGCGCGAGAACGTCGACAAGATCGACTTCGACAACGCCGCGGCTTACGAGAAGAAGCTGCGGCACGACGTCATGGCCCACGTGCACGCCTACGGCGACCAGTGCCCCGGCGCCAAGGCGATCATCCACCTCGGCGCGACCAGCAACTTTGTGGTCGACAACACCGACCTGATCCTGCTGCGGGAGTCGCTCGAGCTGGTCCGCGACCGTATTGTCGCCGTGATCCAGGCGCTGGACAACTTCGCCCGCGAGCACCGCGCGCTGCCGACCCTCGGCTTCACCCACATGCAGCCGGCCCAGCCGACCACGGTCGGCAAGCGGGCCACCCTGTGGTGCTACGACCTCGTGCTCGACCTGCAGGAGGTCGAGCACCGCATCGCGGTGCTGTGCGCCCGCAGCACCAAGGGCACGACCGGCACCCAGGCGAGCTTCCTCGAGTTGTTCGACGGCGACCACACCAAGGTCCGTGAGCTGGAAACCCTGGTCGCGCAGAAGATGGGCTTCCAACGCACCTACGCGGTAACCGGCCAGACCTACCCGCGGGGCGTCGACACGCACGTGCTGAGCACCCTCGGCGGCGTGGCGGCGAGCTGCCACAAGGCGGCGACCGACATCCGGCTGCTCGCCAACCGCAAGGAGCTCGAGGAGCCGTTCGAGAAGAACCAGATCGGCAGCTCGGCCATGGCGTACAAGCGGAACCCGATGCGGAGCGAGCGGATCTGCGGCCTGGCCCGGTTCGTGATGAGCCTCACCGCCAACGGCGCCGACACGCACGCCACCCAGTGGATGGAGCGGACGCTCGACGACTCGGCCAACCGGCGGCTGTCGCTGCCGCAGGCGCTGCTGGGCGTCGACGCGGTGCTGTCGATCTACCACAACGTGGCGAGCGGGCTGGTGGTGTACCCGAAGGTGATCGAGCGGAACCTGGCGGCCGAGCTGCCGTTCATGGCGACCGAGAACCTGCTGATGGAGGCGGTCCGCGCCGGCGGCGATCGGCAGGACCTGCACGAGGTGATCCGCACGCACAGCCAGGAGGCGGCCGCGGTGGTCAAGCAGCAAGGTGGCGACAACGACCTGCTCGACCGGCTGCGCAACGACCCGGCCTTCGCCGGCGTCGACATCGACGCCGCCGTAGACGCCGCCGGCCTGGTCGGCCGGGCGCCGGAGCAGGTCGACGAGTTCCTCAACGAGGTGGTCGAGCCGATCCTGGTCCGGCTTGGTGAGCAGTCCGCCGGCGGCGACGAGCTGCGGGTGTAGGCCGTCCGGCCTGGGGGCAGCGGCATCGAGAACGGCGGCTTGCGAGGCGATTGCGGGATTCTGGACCCTTGGGCGGCAATTTCGTTGCCGTTTCGGTTTGCCGAAGTTAGGGTGGCAGTAGTGCGCAAGGGGACACCTGGCAGGGAACTGGCCGACGCGTAGCGCGACCGCTCTTCTCACCGAGTTCTTCAGGAGTCCGCCTAATGACCCGCAACTACTCTGCACCGGCGTGCGCCCGCGCCGTCGCGTTGCCCGCCTCGCTGATTGTCGGCCTGCTCGTCGCACCGCCCGACTGCGGCATTGCCTCGGCCGCGTTTGTCGACCTCACCACCGCCGGCAGCAGCGGCTCGATCGTCGCCGCGGAGTTCGACACCAACATCGTCCAAGCCACCGGCACCGGCGGCTTCGACACGTTTGTGCAGCAGAGCCCGCAGGGCAACGGGACCATCTCTCGGGCGTACAACACGACCGTCAACAACGTGCTGGACAACAAGAGCGCGGACAACTTCAATTACTCGATCGAGCTGGGCGACGCCCCAGTGGTGAATCGAGCGGGCGTGCCGTCGCTCAAGTTCAGCCTCGACCTCAACGAGTCCATCGGCGGCGGGGCCGAGTTTATCTCGCTTGACGAGGTGCAGATTTTTGTCGGGGGCACGCCCAACTCGAACGTCGACACGTTCACGCTCGGCATCCTCGATCACGACGGTACACTCGTCTACCAGCTCGACGCCGGCGGTGACGACTGGGTTGCGATGAACGCCAACCTCAACTCCGGCAGCGGCGCGGGCGACGTCGACATGTACCTGCCGCTCTCGCTGTTTAGCGGCTTCGCCGCCTCGGACGTTGTGACGCTGTACTCGCAGTTCGGTTTGCAGGGCGTCGACCCAGCCGGTTTCACCGGAGATTTTGGCGCGTCGGGCGGTTTTGAAGAGTGGGGCCTGGCCGGCGTGCCGGAGCCGAGCACCGCAAGGCTAGTGCTCAGCGTGCTAGCCCTTGCCGTGTTCCGCCGTCGGGCGGGCTAACAGGCGAGGCTACTTCGGCCGCTGCAGCCTGCCGACCACTAGCCGCACCAGCGCGGGGGGCGACGCCCAAGAAACGAACCGCAGCACCTTGTTGAGCACGCCCGGCACCACGATCAGCTTGCCACGGCGGAAGCCGTTGTAGCCGGCCCGCGCGACCTGCTCGACCGGCATCGCGTAGCGGAAGAGCAGGGTAGACTCCATGCCGGAGTCCTCGCCGAACTCGGTCTTGGTAGGGCCCGGGCAGAGGCACGTCACCGTGATGCCGGCGCGGCGGAACTCGTAGGCGATGCCTTCGCTGAACGACCGCACGTAGGCCTTGCTGGCGTAGTAGACGCTCATGAACGGCCCGGGCTGGAACGACGCCGTCGAGCCGACGTTCAGCACGCCGCCCCGTTTGCGGTTGGCCATGCCCTGGGTGAACAGCCGGGTCAGCTCGGTCAGGGCCACGACGTTCATCTGGGCCATCGCGGTTTGGCGTTCGACCGGCAGCCAGACAAACCGGCCGATGGCGCCGAAGCCGGCGTTGTTGACCAGCACGTCGACCTCGACCTCGGCCGCCTTGAGCTGGTCGAGCAGCTCACGCGGCGCCGCCGGGTCGGCCAGGTCCTTGGGGATCACGATCGACTCGGCGCCGTGATCGCGCTTGAGCTCGTTGGCCAGCTCGTGCAGCTTCTGCTCGCGGCGGGCGGTCAGCACCAGCCGGGCGCCGTCGGCGGCGAACAGCCGGGCCAGCTCGCGTCCGATGCCGGAGCTGGCGCCCGTGATGAGGACCGTTTCCATCCGCTCGCGCCCGCTAAATGAGGTCGAGGGGCGAGTGCCGGCGGTGCCGCTTGTGGCTGCACTCCTCGCACACGCCCGACACAATCAGCCGGTGCCCGGTGACGCGGAAGCTGTGCTTGGCGGCGACGGCGTCGCGGATCGCCATCAGCTCCTCGCTGCGGAACTCGATCAGCTTGCGGCACAGCTGGCAGTAGAGGTGGTCGTGCTGGGGGTAGCCGTAGTCGTGCTCGTAGACGGCGCGTCCGCCGAGGTCCATCTTGCGCAGCAGGCCGGCCTCGACCAGCTCGTCCAGCGTGCGGTACACGGTGGCGCGGCTCACCCCGGCGCCCTCGGCGTGGCGGGAGATCATCTCCAGCAGCTCGTCGGCGTCGAAGTGGTCGTGCTCCTCGAACACGCACTCGACCAACGCCCGACGCTGCTGCGTGGTGCGCTTGCCCTTGCTCTGCAGGTACTCGTCGAACCGCTCCTGCGGAGACGACGCGACCTGCACCTTGCCGAGCGAGAAATCTTGGGACGCTTCCTGTGACATGCTGCCTTCGACCGTTTGCGCGGCGACGGGAAACCGGCCACGCGTCTGCGCATAGAATCCTCGGGAGGGCCCCGGCGGGCCTTGGCGAGGGACGCTCATATTCTAGATCGGTCGGGCGGTTTCAACAACCGAAGCCGTGCGGCGGCAGCGCCGCTTTTCGGCCGCTAGCCGATCTGGTCCAGCAGGCGGTTGAGGGCCGCGTCGAGCTTCTCGGGCGTCTCGTACGCTCCAGAGGCGATCTGGCTCTTGAGGTTAGCCACCAGATCGGTGCGGACTTCGGCGGCCTGGGAGGCGGCGGACGCCTCGGCAGAGATGTCCAACTGGTCGACCGTCTGCGGACGCGGCGCCGACGCGCCCTGCGCCGAGCGGGTCGAGTGGGGGCCCGACAGGCCCTGGGGTCCGTGAACGTGAGTGGCGCCGTGAATCTGCATCTTATAGCTCCCCGTTGTGCCGCTGCCCCGCCGTGGCCGGTCGCCTGGCGGAACGAAACTTACGAAGGTTGTGAGTGGTAAGACAGTCTGGTCATCGCTCCCCGTCCCCAGGCCGGTCGTTAGACCAATGCCCGGAGCGGGTCGTGTGGCGGATCCATCTACCACGATCACCGCTGGTGTCGACCCCTCAGAACCAAAGGTTCTGTGGTGGCCAGGTCGTCCTGGCCAGGTCGGCATCGCGGCGCCCCTCCATGCGGCGGTCACGCGGACTGCGTGACCCTTCGACGAGCGTACTGAGAGGATCGACGCCCCAGGGGCAATCCATCCACCGTTTCGTCAAAAGGCCAGTCAGCGCGGGCACGCTCACTTTTCAGGGTATTCCGATCTTGCGTGGGCCCGAGGGTCCCACGCCGCTGATTTTACGTTGTCATGTCGCGGCGGGGCAACACGGATCGCCCGGCCCAGTGGCGCCGCCGCAACCGGCGTGGCGCCGCCGCAACAGGCACTGTGGCGCCGCCGCAACCGGCGGCGGCCCAGCCCCTTGTACGGCGGCGGCCGGGTAGGGGTTCTGTCGGTATTTTCGCCGGAGGGTAACTTCTGCGGGAAAGTCGCACAACGCCGGTTGTTGCTGGCGGCGCCAGCGGGCGGTTGATAGCCGGTTGATATTCGTGGTCGGGCGCCCCCTGGGTATACTTCTCCGCCTGTCACGCGGCCCTTCCTCCCACCGTCCGAACCGCTCTGATGTTTCAGCCCTACGACTTCCTGATGATCGCCGTGCTGGCGGGCCTCACCCTGCACGGCTACTCCAAGGGCATGGCCTGGCAGATCGCGTACCTCGGCTCGCTGATCGCCAGCTATTTCGTCGCGCTGAAGTTCGCCGATCAGTTCGCGCCGATGTTCGGCGACTCGGCGCCGTTCAACAAGTTCGTGGCGATGCTGGTCATCTACATCGTGACCTCGTTCTTCATCTGGATGGGCTTCCGCGTCGTCCGCGGCGCCATCGACAAGGTGAAGATGGAGGGCTTCGACCACCAGATGGGCGCCCTGATCGGCGCCGCCCGCGGCTTCCTGTGGTGCGTCGGCATCACGTTCTTCGCGGTCACGCTGCTGCCGCAGGGTCAGAAGGAGTGGATCCTGCAGACCAAGTCGGGCCGCACGATCGCGGTCGCCCTCAACAAGACGCAGACGTTCGTTCCCCCCGAGGTGCACCAGGTCATCGGCCCCGTGATCCAGCGGATCGAGCAGGGCCTGCAGCAGGGCGGCCAACCAGGCCAGCCGATGCCCGGCCAACCCCAACCCAGTACGCCGTCGAACCAACCCCTCTGGCCCACCCAGCAGCCCTACGGCCAGCAGCCCGCCGGCCAAGGCTGGCCCGCCACCGGGCAGTCGGCCAGCCAACCGACGAGTCAACAAGCGGGCCAACTGACGAGTCAACCAACCGGTTGGCCCAATCCCAACCCCGGCGGCTCCCCCGCCGGCGCGTGGCCCCAAGCCAACCCCGGCTACGCCGCCCAGCCGCCGCAGCCGACCTACCAGCCCCAGCCATCGGGCGTCCCGGCCCAGCCGGCGGCTTGGCCGAACCCGAGCCCGTGAGGCTACTGAGGGCCGAAGCACCCGATCATGTCGGGCCCTGCTGGGCGGCGCAATTCTGTATCGGGCTCCGTCCGCCTCAGCGACCAGATCGCGTGCGACGCTTGAGCCCCATGCACGCGAGCACTCCCAGCAGCAGCGTTGCTGCGGGTTCAGGCACGGCCGCCGTACTGGCGGACGCAAGCGTCGAGGTCTCCTGCCCGTAGTGCGTCTTCCAGGTGTTGTACTGGGCGACGCCGATCGCTCCTCCATCGATGTCGTTTGGCAGAACGCCAGCGGCGGCGCCGAGGTTGTCGCGCCAGGTCGTGTAGTCGGCCGCGTTGACAACGCCGTCGTCGTTGAAGTCGCCCGCCAGGACGACGCTCGCTTGGACCGTGATCGACACCGGAGTGAGCTGCCCACTGTAGCCGCTAGCGTTCTCGCTCAGAGGAAGCAGGGTGATCGTGCCCGACAGGTCTTGGGCAATCGAGGCGCCGACGCTGACGGTAGGTCCTGTAATCGATTCCCCCGCCATCAGCCCGGCAAAGCTGGTGAACTGGCCCAGCACGAACCCCGACGCGGCCAGCGACCAGTCGCCGGCCAGCTCGTCGGCGGGCGCGAGGGCGTCGTTCAGAACTCCAAGCTCCACGACGGCGCCGACGCCGGCAAGCGGGATCAAGCCGAGGTCGAGCAGGTACGAGTTGGGGCCGATCGGTGAGAGCGTTCCGGCGCCGGCCACCTTGGTGATGGCTGGAGCCGCGTAGTGATTCACTTGTCCCTGAATGTTTACGGTCTGTGTGCCTAGGGCAGTCGCGCCCAGGCCACTGCTTCCGGCGCCGTTGGAGGTCAGGCTGATCGTCGCCGTCCCCGATTTAACCCCGGCGGTTGACGTGTCGAGACCAACGACCAGACTCGACGACTCGGCGGCCCCGGGCGCGAGCAGACTGATGGAACCGGCCGCCGTGGCGGCGCCGGTAACCCCGGCGAACGCCGCGTCGAGCGACTCGGAGAAGCCGTCGGCCGCCGCGGTATTAGTGAGCGAGAGCGTTTGCTGGGCGGTATCGCCGATGTGGACGATTGGCAACGCCACTGGCTCCGGCGCGTGGGCCGAGGGGCTGGCGAGGCGGTAGGCGGCGCCGGAGAACTCTACCAATTGGTTGGAAACATTGTCGTAATTATTGGCGACGTGGACCTTCTGGCCAGCCAGTGCCCCCGCCGACGATGCCGTAAACGTCACCGCGTAGTTCGGCGAATTCCCCCCGGCGACGATCGGTGCAAAGTTGCCCGGCGTGACGCCGGAACCGGTCAGCCGTGGGTCAGTAACGCTCGCCCCGTTCACGCTGGTCTGGACGGCGCCTCGCAGCAATGGACCGCTGCCATTGTTCTGGACGCGATAGGTTGCGGTCGCCGTGCCGCCAACGTGGATATTGCCGAAGGCGAGCGTCGCGCTCGCACCGGCTCCGCCCCCGGTAACGTCGCCAACGATTGACTGCGTAACCCCCACCGGCGCCAGGATCTTTCCCGTCCCAGTGACTCCGGTCCTGGGAGCAAAGCCGTTGCCAACGCCTGCGTCCTCGTTGAGGAAGTCGCCCGCAACGGAGAAGTCGTGGACCCCCAGGGCGAGCATGCCTCCGCTGCGGATAGTGAGCTGGTTGGCCGTGCTGTTCTGCGCGCCCGCCGAGACGCTTACAGTACCGCCGGTCGCGGCCTCCACCTTGCCGCTGGTTCCGACGACGCCGTTCTCAAGAGCGAGCACGCCGCCGACCGCCTTCAGCAGGCCGGAGTTGTTCGGCCGCTGGGCGACACTGCCGAAGCCGGTAATCGAGCCCGCCGACGCGTTGATCAGCGAAGCCGCTGTAAGCGTGCCGCCGGTCAGTTCGATTGCGCCGCGGTTGGTCAGTGCCGCTGAGGTCGAGAAGCCGCGGCCGCCGAGCAGCCGCAGCGAGGCGCCCGTATCGTTCAATGACAACGCCGACAATGCGTTCTGGTCTGCCTGGTCCACGATCGCCGAGCCGGGCCCCACAAGCTCGATCGCGGCCCGGTTCGTCGCGATCGCCGCATTCTGGAATTGCAAGGTCGAAGCGATACGGTAGGTCCCGTCGGTCAACACGCCCCCGACCGGCTCGTAGTTGGCAAGCTCGCCGTACAGCGAGAGCACACCCTGTTCTACATGGAGCGTCCCATTGTTGAGGAGCGTGCCGTAGGAGTAGGTGGTCTCGTCACTGTCGTGGAGGAATTGGGCTCCTTCCTCAACGGCGAGGTTGGCGTCGAGGTGGTAGTTCCAGCCCTCGAGCAGGGTGGTCTTGGCGAGGGTGGCGCCGCTGGCGACCTCGATCGAGCCGCGGGCAGTCTGGTAGGTGATGAAGCCACGGCTCCACTGGAGGTCGTCGGTCAGTCGCAGCGTGGTTGCGTCGAGGTAGACGGCTCCGCCGTAGCCCGTGTCGATCAGGCCGCCCGCGGCGGTAACCACGCCCGTGCCGTTAAACAGGCCGCCCGACCAGGTGAGCGACGTCAGGTTGAGCGGGTCGGAACCGCCGATCGTGCCGGCGCCAAAGTCGAGACCGCCAATGCTGAGCGGCCCGCCGGTGTTGAAGGCGACGGCTCCGCCGTCAACCGCGGTCGTTCCGACGACGTAGCTGACGCCGTTGAGCTCGACGTCGCCACCGGAGAATTGGACTGTGCCGGCGCCACTAAAGTCGTTGCCGGGGGTGTGCGACCCTCCATAGAACTGGAGCGTGCCGCCGGCGTTAACGACGACCTGCCCCGATCCCGAGAGGGAGTCTTGCAGCGAGAGCACCCCCTGTTCTACATGGAGCGTCCCATTGTTGAGGAGCGTGCCGTAGACGTAGGTGGTCTCGTCGCTGTCATGAAGGAATTGGGCTCCTTCCTCGACGTCGAGGTTGGCGTCGAGGTGGTAGTTCCAGCCCTCGAGCAGGGTGGTCTTGGCGAGGGTGGCGCCGCTGGCGACCTCGATCGAGCCGCGGGCAGTCTGGTAGGTGATGAAGCCACGGCCCCACTGGAGGTCGTCGGTCAGTCGCAGCGTGGTTCCGTCGAGGTAGACGGCTCCGCCGTAGCCAGTATCGATCAGGCCGCCCGCGGCGGTGACCACGCCCGTGCCGTTGAACACGCCTCCCGACCAGGCGAGCGAAGAGAGGTTGAGCGCGTCGGAGCCGCCGATGGCGCCGGCGCCAAGATCGATGCCGCCAATGCTGAGCGGCCCGCCGGTGTTGAAGGCGACAACGCCACCGTCGACCACGGTAGTCCCGACGGCGTAGCTGACGCCGTTGAGCTCGACGTCGCCACCGGAGAATTGGACCGTGCCGGCGCCGCTGAAGTCGTTGCCGGGGGTGTGCGACCCTCCATAGAGCTGAAGCGTGCCGCCGGCGTTAACGACGACCTGCCCCGATCCCGAGAGGGAGTCTTGCAGCGAGAGCACCCCCTGTTCTACATGGAGCGTCCCATTGTTGAGGAGGGCGCCGTAGACGTAGGTGGTCTCGTCGCTGTCGTGGAGGAAGCTGCCGCCAGACTCGACGGCGAGGTTGGCGTCGAGGTGGTAGTTCCAGCCCTCAAGGAGGGTGGTCTTGGCGAGGGTGGCGCCGCTGGCGACCTCAATCGTGCCGCGGGCAGTCAGGTAGCTGATGAAGCCGCGGCTCCACTGGAGGTCGTCGGTCAGGTGGAGCGCGGCTCCGTCGAGGTAGACGGCTCCGCCGTAGCCGGCGTCGATCACGCCGCCCGCGGCGGTCACCACGCCCGTGCCGTTGAACACTCCTCCCGACCAGGCGAGCGAAGAGAGGTTGAGCGGGTCGGAACCGCCGATGGCGCCGGCGCTGAAGTGGAGGACCTCGATTGCGATCGGCTGGTCGACGGACACTTCGCCGCCGCCTACCACCGCGTCGAAGGTGAGCCCGCCGTTGCCGTTGTTGGGGAAGTTGGCCGAGTCCCAGTGGGCTTTGTCCGACCAGTCGCCCGCGCCGTTATCCCAGATGGAAGTGAGGTCGGCTCCTAGCCCGGTGGCGGCCAGTGAGAGCAACACCAGTATCGAAGAGCTCTGTACAGAACAAGATGCGCGAAGCATGCCTAGGACCCTCCTGCAAGGTGGATCAGCGGCGGAGCCAGTCCCCAGCGTTGCCCTAACGGCGCAGCGGGAGACAGTCCTCTTTCCCTTCGTGGGGAGAGGCTCTCTGGCGAGAACGGCCAGAGGCGACGCGGCCGAAGAGCGGCGAACGCGGTGACGACGAGCAGAACCCAGAGGGACTAGCCTACGGTCGCTGCCAGCATCGCGACGAAGACCCAGGAGACGCAGCAAGACTTGAGAAAAGCAAACATGCCAGAGCGTCCAAGGTGTGAAGGTGTAGGCAGGCTATCTGGCCTACTATGGTCTGTCAAGCAATGGCCGGGCGCCGTGCCGCCCCGTTTGCATCGCGTGGCAACGGTCGCGGCTCCATGGCGCCCGACGATAGCTCAGGGCATTCCAGAGGCGAGCATCCCGCGGCTTCCTGTGGTGCGTCGGCATCACGTTCTTCGCGGTCACGCTGCTGCCGCAGGGTCAGAAGGAGTGGATCCTGCAGACCAAGTCGGGCCGCACGATCGCGGTCGCGCTGAACAAGACGCACTCGGTCGTCCCGCCCGAGGTGCACGACGTCATCGGCCCGGTGATCCAGCGGATCGAGGCCGGCCTGCAGCAGGGCGCCCAGCCAGCGCCCGGCCAACCGATGCCGGGCCAGCCCCAACCCAATATGCCGTCGAACCAGCCCCTCTGGCCCAACCAACAGCCGCACGGCCAGCAGCCCGCCGGCCAGGGCTGGCCCGCTACCGGTCAGGCCATGCCCCAGCCGGCCGCACAACCGACCGGCTGGCCGAACGCCAACCCCGGCGGCGCGCCCACCGGCGCCTGGCCCCAACCGCAGCCCGGCTACGCCGCGCAGCCGCCCTACCAGCCGCAACCGTCCGGCGTGCCGGCCCAACCCGCGTCGTGGCCGAATCCGAACCCGTGAGGGTTCGTGTGGTGTTTGCCGCCACGCGTTAGCTTGCGGGCGGCAAACGGGGTAGGGCAGCCTTTCTCGGGGGCCGAAGCCATCGCATCGAGACCGAACGAGCTTCTAGAAGTCGCCGGCTTTCAACTCTCTAATCTCTGAGGTAGCGCAGCCTGCCTGCTTCGACGGTGACGCTTCTTCTTGCCCTATTTGACTGGGCCAGCACGGCCAAGTAGCTTATAGCGGATGACCGCTGGCGAGATTGAAGCGGTCAGAGATCGTCTTCCCCCGCCTCCTCCAATCCATCGAGCAGCTGCGTGTGCTGAAGTTTCGGATGTGCTTCCGCACCGGCGGCGATTGGACGCGACTCTTCTTCCAAGCAGACTTTAATGAATCAATCGCGTCTCGCGGTCACTCGTAGAATCAGCTTCGTGACCGGGTGTTCGTTTCTGGCGGGTCTACTAGCGTGCATCTTGCCGTCTGCCGCGTGGGCGGTCGAAACCGCTTGGCGGATCCCGTCGACCGGCTCCGACTGGCTGCTCGATCCGAACGACTGGCTCGGCGATGTGCCGAACGGCCCGGGCGACGTGGCTCGCTTGTTTGGCGCTAGTGGGCCGATGGTCGATGCGAGTGTGTCCCAGCCGGTCACCGTCGGCGAGCTGAAGTTCAGCGGCCACAGCAGCGTTGTCCTCGATGGCGAGGGGGGCATAACTCTCGACAATCTGGCCGGAGCCTCTGCAATTATCTCGGCCATCGCCAACAGCAACGGCAGAACGTTCAACGTCGCCACGCCGATTATCGTCGCCGCGCAGAACCCCCTGGAGCTGGAAGCGAATTCGTTCGCGTCCGTAGTGCTTTCCGGGGGAGTGACCATGCAGGACGGCGCGCTGCGCAAGGTTGGTGACGGGACGGTCGTGCTGGCGAGCGAGTTCAGCGGCCTGACCGGCGGTGTTGACATCGAGGCGGGCGAGCTGCGGCTTGAGCGGACGCAGATCCTCGCGCACACCGCGGCGACCGTCGCGCCGGGCGGGACGCTGAAAATTGTATCGCCGTTCGACACGGGCGAACTCCCTGGCAGTCGATACTCGTTGCCAAGCCTGAATCTCAACGGCGGCACGCTTCAGGCGGCGGTCCCGCTGCACCCCATCGGCAGCGTGGAGGCCGATGTCAATCTCTCGCTGCTTAGCGACAACACCATCAAGTCGGCCGGTCGCACGAAACTTATCCTGAGGGGCTCGATTACAGGTGACGGCGGGCTTTCTTTTCTCCACTCAGGTGAGAACCGGGAGGCGACGTTTCCCACCGCTCTAACGGCCTACATCGATTTCATTGGAGACGCTGACTACACGGGGCACACCGTCATCGGTGCCGGCGTGTCGCTGCACATGATCAATGGCGCGCAGCTCGGCGATACCGTCGGCGTGACGCGGGTGATGGGTGGGCAGCTGGTGCTGACCGGCGGTGGTCGCGGCGAGCGGATCTCTGTTGATCGCGGCAGGCTTGTCCTCTCCGAAGCAGAGGTCCCCTATGGTCACGAGATCACGATCCGATCGGGGCGGCTTAGTGGCGAGGGGCAATCCAGCTTGGCGACGCCGGTGATTCTCTCGACGGACGTGCAGTACAGCGAGGGGATCATTCTCGGCGAGTATTCGACCCCTGATGGTTTCTTGCTGCAGGGCAGTGTCAGCGGAACGGGGTCCGTTGGCATTATGAACAAAGTCGGACTGCAGGCCGGGCTCTCCGCGCGGGGAAACCTCTACTCTTACTACCGCGGCGACGCGGAGCTCTCGGGGCCGGTGGAACTCGCGGGCGAGGCCTTCGTCGAACAGGGCGTGTTGCGACTGTCCGGCGACCATGACCTCTCTTCCACGCCGTTTCGGCTGGCGCCGACGCACGCGGTCCCCGGAGCCAACCTGGTCGTGGCCGGTCAGGTCAGCATTGGCGAGCTGGTGCTCGACACTGGCGATATCGGTGGGGACGACGGCTCCGACTTCACGGCGGTATTGGTCGAAGAGGGGGCGACGCTGAACCTCACCAGTGGCGTGCAGTTCCGCGGCGGCAAGCTGAGCGGTAACTTCACCGGTCAGAAAACCCTCGTCAAGCAGGGAGCGGCCTCGGGTTACCTGGCTGACGGCGCGGCGTCCAGTTTTCAACGCATCGACCTTGAGGAAGGCCGTCTGGTCATCGAAGGCGGCGCGGGCCCTTCGCCCGCCGCGATCTACTTGAGTCCGCATGAGACCACCCGACTCGAGTTGAAGAATACCGGCGCCTACAGCGGGGCCGTCTATCTCAACAGCGTGCCGGGGCGTCATGGCGCCGTTGTCTCGGTGGGCTCCGGCTCGGTATTCGACGGCGTGCTTGACTTGGGTACCGGCGTCGGAGAAGTCGGAGGCATTCTCGGCCCAAACGCTTCGATCCAGGGCGCGGGTATTAGGCTGGGGGGCGTCGTCCGGGGAGGCAATCACACCTACGGCGGCGCGACCGAACTGGTTGGCGGGGGGGTGTCACTGATCGACTCGGGCAGACTCAGCTCGACCAGCGGCATCGTCGGCGGGCCGGGGGCGAGCCTAGAGCTCGACAACTCCGGCGAGGCCGCCCTCTCAGACCGCCTGCCGGACGGCGTGCCGATCTTGTCGAACGGGATGACCGTATCGCTCATCGGACGGAGCGGCGCGCCGGTTTCCGAGAACATCGGCCAAGTGACGGCCTCCTACGGCACGAGCGGCCTGGACGCTCAGGCGCCAACCGCCGCCGAAACCTCCGCGGTGCTACGCGTTGACTCTCTGGTTCGGCAACCGGGCGCGGCGGTCGCCTTCTCGACTGGCCCCACCGCTCGGATCATGCTCGACAACGCCCCGGCGCTCGACGATGGGCTCATCGGCGGCTGGGCGCTGGCCAACGGAGAGCTGGCCACCTACGGCCCCAATGGCGTGGTCCCCTACAGCGAGATCCACAGCTACGCGACCGAGTTGGCGTCCGCGACGAGCAGCGACAACGTCCGACTCCAGAACAGCGGCACGCTGAACGGCGACTCACTCATCAACTCGCTCACCACTGCAGGCGGCGAGGTCGACCTCGCTGGCTATCGGCTGACGATCGGCAGCGGCGCCCTGTCGGGACGCTCTCTATCACGCGTGCTAGGAGAGGGGGAGTTGACCGTCGGCAGCGAAGCGGGCGGCGAGCTCCTCGCTTCCGGCGGCGGTAAGATTGAGGTTAGCATCGTTGACGGGGCTGCCGGCCCAGTTGGGCTGACGGTGGTTTCGGGCGACCTGCGCCTCTCCGGCGCCAATACCTACACCGGCCCTACGACAGTAAACAACGGCGCGCGGTTATTCGTGGACCACGATGAGGCTCTCCCCGACGGCGGCGACGTGGCGGTCAACGGCGGATACCTTTCGCTGCTGACTGGCGGAGACTCGGCCCGTTCAGTAGGACGGCTTGAAGTACGCGGCTCGGGCAATCTTCGAGGCGAGAGCTTAGCCAGGCCTCAGGTCACGCCCAGCAGCATTCTGCTCGAGTCGGGCTCGATCTCAGCGCTCGATCTCGTCGGCGACGGGCCACTCAGGAAGGTCGGTTCGGGGGTAGCCGATTACTCGACCACGCTGCGTTTGTACACCGGGCCGATCACGATCGAGGGCGGTGTGCTCGACTCGTACTATTCGCCGGATCCCACTGGGGCGGTGTCGCCCGCTGCCATCACGATCGAGACCGGGGGCACGCTGCAGGTCGGGTCGGATACTACCCTCGCGAAACGGCCGTTGCGATTCGACGGGGGCGTACTCTTCATGGAGGACGCCGGCGGGGTGTCGGCGTCCATCGAACTGCTTCCGGGGGGCGGGACCATCAGGGGCGGCGAGAGGACCACCGAGATCACGAGCCCGGTTTCCGGAGAAGGAGACCTTGTGATCCAAGCGGGCGTCGGGCGCGAGGCGTTGATGCTGCTCAATGCCGATTTTGCCGCCTTGGGTGGCGAGCTCCGGCTGACCGGCGGCCCTATTAGACTCGGTCAACAGTTTCGGTACGAGAAGCCGCTGACGCTCGCCGCGTCCCGCGTGACAACATCGGGTGGCGCCCCGTTCGGCGAGGCCGTTGTGACGGTTCCGGCCGAGTCGCAGCTGATTGTCGACCGGCCGCTCCACGCCAACCTAAACCTTGCGGGAGGTGTGCTTCAGTTGAGTGCCGCCGCGGCCTCGCTTAGTGGAACGCAACGGGTGGCGGGCTACTCGCACCTGTTCATCTCCGGCAGCGCCAAATCACCCGAGACGCGCGCCTCGGTCGCCGGGGAGATCCATCTCGATGTTGGCTCCCACCTGGTCGTTGCGCAGGCGCCCGGCAGCGGCGTCAACGGGAACGTGGGGTTGTTCCAGGAGCGGGTGAAGATCGAGTCGGACCTGATCGTCCACGGGGTCGCGACGTTGACGTCGTTTGACTGCCTCGTGGAGCTGGCCGGCGCGTTGTCTCCCGCTTCGGCCTACGCCGAGCTGCGGCTCGAAGGAAACGACACCTTCGAGTTCAATGGCTCGATTGAGCTTGCGGAAGGGACGACGCTCGCGCTTGTTGGGGACGGAACGCCGGCGGGCGTCATGCTCAGTGGCGCGACCAGCAGTCTGGCGGGGAGTGGTCAGTTCATTGGCGATGTCGTGCTCGCTGGTGGCGCCTCTGTGTCGCCAGGGGACTCGCCCGGCGTGTTGTCGATCGATGGCTCGCTGACGTTCGGGCCTGGAGCCGTGTACCAGTGGGAGATTGCCGACGCGCTCGGCGTCGCCGGTGTCCAGCACGGGTGGGACCTCCTGGCGGTGAGTGAGCAGCTTCTGGTCCAGAGCACTCCCGAGGAACCGGCAGTCATCCGCGTCGCCTCGGTTGTGGACGGCGGGCCGCTCGGCACGGTCGATCACTGGGACCCCAGCCAATCGCAGAGCTGGCTCATCGCAACTGCGGCGAGCATCGAAGGTTTTGATCGGAGCTTGTTCGTGGTGGACGCCGGGCCATTTGAGAGCGCTTTGGGCATGCCGGCTGCTGCGCAGTTCACCGTGCAGCAGCAAGGAGAGACGCTCCTGCTGGTGTATACGGCCCCCGAGCCTGCTGCGACGCTGTTGGTTTGTCTGCTCCTGGGAGCGTCGGGTTGGCAGCGGCGGCGCCGCTGGTGATGCGCCACGCCCTGCTGGGGCAAGCCACCCGTGAACACGCCCCTCTTTTCGGTTGGCGGCCTTAGTGACTTGGCGGTTCGTTCTCTTGGTCCTGCTCCCTAGGCGGGGCCGAACCGGGGGCTAACGCCCCGCTGCTGATGGGCCATCACGGTGGGAGGTCCATCGTGCGGCTATCAAGCACCTGCTCACATTTCGTGGTAGAGAATCGCCGCCTTGCGTGGTCCAATAGGGGGCTAAGCAGATCGCAGGTTAAAGCCTGGTTCTACGCCCGAACTCACCAGCTGCCGGCGGAAGCCGGCAGTTTGGGTAGTGCTGCGCGCTCGCATGGATCCGCTGTGCGAGCGGGGCCGCCCTCCGGCTTCCGCGGGAGGTTACTTGGGGATGAGAACGCGCGGGGGTTTTGTCCCCTCGGCTCGAAGTTTCGGACAAAACCTGGAGGGCAGGGCAGCAGCAGGAGGAGCGAGAAACACTGCCATAGCAGCGTGAAACGGCCGCCCAATGGGGCTCGGAGCTGAGCCGCTGAAAATGGAGCCGGACTAAACCGTTTGGGTCAGCCCCGGCTAGCCGAGCAGGTCGAGCTGGTTGCCGGCGTCGCCTTTGGGGTCGCGGACCCGGCGGGGTTCGCGTGGTTGTTCGGAAGCGTGTTGGTCGTCGGGCGAGGAGTGTTCGTCGGCGTCGTGCTCGCCGTCGGGCGGGGCCTCCCACATGCGGCGGCCGTCGGCGTCGCGGTCCTCGGTGGCCTGGTCCTCCTCGGTGGTGCCGATGCCCGAGGCCGCGTCGGCGTGGTTGTCGGCGTCGACCCGTTTGTCCTGGGCGGCGCCTTCGCGGGCGGAGCGCTCGGTCTCCGAGCCCTTGGTCTGCGAGAGGGGCGCTCCGGCAGCGCTGCCGAGGACGCCCCCCATGGGTCCGATGCTCATACCACTAGCTCCCGTAGGCTGTTGGCTGTCAGCTATCGGCTATCGGTCAGCCAGGCCGCCGGCCATGAGGGGGCGGAAGGTTGCCGAACGCCAGTCGCGGACGAGTTGGTTGTCTCACTACCTCCAATGAAAACTTACCTTCTCTGGGCGGCCGCGTCGGGGAGTTGGGCGGGGCGGGTGAGCGGTTGCGGGCGGAAGTCTTTCTGGAGCTGCTGGAACACATTGCTCACCAGCGGCACGGGCTCATTCGTTACAACCGCTTCGTCCATCTTGCCGGTAACGCGGATTTTGAACAGCTGCTCGCTCGCCTGGCCGGCGAGCGTGCGGAGAACGGGGGCGGCCAGGCCGTTGCGGCCCACCATCGTGTGGAAAACCAAGTTGAGCTGGCGGTCGAGGTTGGCCTCGCCGCGGCCGTACAGGCTGATGGCGTCGCCCTCGAGGTCGAGGTGCTCGAAGAGGATGTCGTCGCCCTGCATGGTGAAGTCGGCGGTGACCGTGTTGAAGGCGGTCGAGTCGACCGGGCGGTTGCGGAGCACCTTGAGCATGGACACCAGCAGCGGCAGCTCGTACAGGTCGGCCTCGGTCGCCTGCAGGCGGCCGGCGCCGGTCATGCCGTAGATGGTGTTGCCCGAGCCCTGCACGGTGACCTCGCCGCTGAGCTTGCCGGTGATGCCGCTGGCGTTGTGGAGGTAGTCGGTGTTGAGGCGGCCGAGGTCGACCGCGGTGAGCTGCACCTGCATGCCGTACTGGGAGGGCAGGCCGAGCACGGCGTGGCCGTCCATCGTCACGACGCCGCCGTACCCCTGGGCGGTGATCGGGCGGGGCTGGCCGCGGTTGATCTCCGCGACGCCGCGTCCCAGGCGGCAGATGTTCTGGTCGCAGAAGATCGGGCCGGTGACCTTGGTCAGCTGCATGCCGTTCCACATCAGGCTGTCGAGTTGGAGCTCGCCGAACGAGTGTCCGCTGGCGCCGGCGCCGTTGCCGGTCACGCGGACCGTGCCGTAGATGTCGTCGACCCGCACGCCGGCGTTGACGTCCAGCTGCACGCAGTCGACAAACACGTCCCAGGCCGACTGGATCGGCTGGCTGGGGTCGCCGTTGTGGCTGAACGAGAGCCGGCCGTCGTGCACGCCGATGCCGCCCTGCGGCTCGAGGCAGTCGATCACTTTCTTGAGGCCGAGCGGCGCGGCCGCTCGGAAGTCGGCGTTGATCGCCAGCCGCTCGACGTTCACCTGCAGCAGGTCGAACTTCCAGCCGCCGCCGGTCAGCTTCTGGTACTCGCCGTCCGCCATCAGGTGGGTCGGCCCGTGCCGGGCGCGGGCGTCGTTGAAGCGGATGCTGTCGTCGTTGATCTCGAACTCGCCCTCGATCGCGTCGAGGCGGTACTGGAAGAACCGCGGCTGCATAGAGACCGTCTGGCCCTGGGGCTGCACGGTGAGCTTGACCTGCGGCTTGGGTTCGCCCGAAAGGTAGTGGATGTGGCTCTGGAAGTTGACGCGGCCGGCCGGCTGGAGCGACGCCCAGGCGGATTGCTCCTCGTCGGTGAGCGAGGAGCGGAGGGTCTCGTCGAGCGGCACGCCGGCGCCGTTGATGGCGAGCTCGAGGCGGGGCGGGTCCTCGCCTTCGTAAAAGGCTCCGGCGGCGGTGAGCATCGCGCCGCCGCTTTCGCCGCGGCTGCGCAGTTCGGTGAAGGTCCACTGCTTGCCGCGCTGCTCGACCCGGCCGGTCAGGCGGCGGATGGGGTAGGGGAACTTCTCGAAGCGGACCGAGGCGTCGTGGATCAAGAGGTCGGTGGTGAGTTCGGGCTCGGGCTGCGCGAGCGAGTCACGCCGCATCGTCCACACGATGCCGAACTCCCCCTCGGGGTGCAGCGAGTCGAGCACGCGGCCCGCCTTGGGGGGCAGGGCGGCCAGCAGCCTCGGCGTCACGCGCATGGCGTTGCTGCTGACGCGGAGGACGCCCGGGGGGCACTCGCCGCGGCGTTCGGGGGGAAGGGGGAGTCCTTGAAACTCGCCGGCGATCTGCACCGCCCGGCCCTCCCCCTGCGCGTTGAGCGACAGCACCAGCCGCGACTTGTCCTTGGTCTGTTTGTCGACAAAGCGGAGCGAGCCGGTCCCGCCGGTGAGCCGGTAGGGGAACTTCTTGTTGTCCTCGAACGAAAGGTTGTGCCCGTCGATCTTCACGTCGGACCAGACCCGGCCGGGGGCGGTCCAGAAGTAGGCCGTGGCGTCGACCTCGCCGGCGGGGTCGAACCGCTCCCAGCCCCGTTTGAGCGAGTCGGGCAGCACGCGGTAGACGTCGTTGTTGAGTTCGAGTTTGAGCGCCTTCAGCCAGCCCGCCGCGCGGGCCTCGGGGCCCCAGCCGAGCACGTTGATCGCGGCGCTGAGCTCGGCGGCGCCGTTGTTGGCGGTCGCCTGCTTGATCCGCACGCCGGCCTGGTCGCACTTGCCGCGGAGGTCGACCTCGGTCATCTGCTTGGGGAGCAGCGGGTGCGAGAGCGTCCCCTTGCTGACGTGGAAGTCGCACAGCCAGTCGATCGGCGCCGCTGGCGAGAGGCGTTTGAGCGTGGTCCGCGAGTCGAGCTTGGCGTCCAGGTCGAGGCCCGCCAGCAGCAGCGTGGGGACGCCCGGCGCGGCCATCAGCCGCTGCGTCGTGACGCCGAGCTGCGAGACGTCGATCGTCAGGTCGAGCCGCCCGCCGTCGGAGTCGACGGCGCCCTGCACGCGGACCAGCTTGGCGAGGGTGTCCTCGGCCTGGCCCTCGATGGTGATCTGCTGGACCCCGGCGGCCGCGCCCGGCTCGGCCGGGCCGCTGGTGATCTTGAGGTCGACGTTGCGGAGCGTAACCGGTTCGGCCTCCGGTTTGCGAGAATCCGACAACGCGATGGTCGCGTCGTGGATGTGGACGGGCAGGCCGCTGGGGCCGGAGTCGCTGGGGGCGGGGCGGAGCCGCTCGAAGTTCCACGCGCCGTCGGCTTGGCGCACGGCGCTCAGCCGCGGGCGGATCAACTCGATCCGCTCGAACTTCGGCTGACGGGTGGTGATCGCCTCGGCGTCGATCTCGCCGACCAGCCGCAGCTCGGGGATCTCGAGCATACGGACCGCCGGGCCGCCCGGCTGGGGCTCGTCGATCTCGATGCCGCTGACGACGACCCCGCTGCCGCGGACGTAGCGGGCGCTGCCGACGTGGACGTCGAGCTCCGCGTACTGCCCGGCCAGGTACTGCTGGGCGTAGCGGGTGATCTCCTCGTCGAGCTTGAAGTAGAGGTAGCCGCCGACCGTCACCGCCAGCACGAGCGCAATCCCAGCGCCCCACTTAAAGCAGCTCCAGCAGAATTTGACGACTCGGCCCAACGGATGATCTCCAAGCGGTTCTTAAGACCGCGCAGCGGCGATGGTTTTTCTCCCGAGAGAGGCGCGGATAGTAGGGGCCTGCTGTGCGCCCGGTCAAGGCGCCTTCTGGCGGTGCTAGCACGGGAGGTAGCCGGGATTTCAGTCGAATCAGCCACGCCGAACGGTTCTAATGATAGCCCCCACCCATCCTGACACCACACCGCCGCCCCGAGCAGCCCAATGACGGTCGCCAACCAGCTTTCCAATCGAACCGGCGTGGTGATCGCCGTGCTAGCGGCCGCCACGCTGGCTTACGGGGCGCAGCCCGACTCGGTTCGGCTTGGCGACGAAGCGCTGCAGAAGCACGCGCTGCAGAAGCTCGTCGCAGACCTCCGGGCCGAGCAGAAGCTGGTAGGACTGGCGGCCACGGTGATGGCCGACGGCGAGGTGGTCGCCGCGGCGGCGGACGGGGAGCGGAAGCTCGGCAGTGGCGTGCCGGTGGAGGTCGGCGACCGCTGGCACCTGGGTTCGATCACTAAATCGATCACCGCGACGATGATCGCCCGGCTGGTCGAGCGGGGCGACCTGGATTGGCAGTCGACTGTCGGCCAGACGTTGGGCGAGGAGGGCGTTCACGTCGACTGGCGGGGCGTCACGCTCAGCCAGCTCCTGACGCACACCGCCGGGGCGCCGGCTAACTTTTCGCTCGCCGTGCGGATCCAACGCCCCGCCGAGGGGCGGCCGACGGTCGACGCCCGCCGCCAAGCGGTGCTCGGCGTGCTGGTAAAGCCCCCGTTGACGCCGCCGGGAGAGGCGTTTCGGTACTCCAACGTCGGCTTCACGATCGCCGGGGCAATGGCCGAGGCCGCCACCGGCGAGTCGTGGGAGGACCTTGTACGAAGGGAGGTTTTTGAGCCGCTCGGCCTCGAGCACGCCGGGTTTGGGCCCCCCAAGAGTCGGGCGCCGGAGTTCCTGCAGCCCCGCGGCCACGTCACGCGGCTCGGCTTCAAGGTCGCGGTCGCCGACACGGCCGACAACACGCCGATCATGGGTCCCGCCGGCACGGCGTGCATGACGCTCGAAGAGCTGTGCCGGTACGGCAACGAACACCTCCGCGGGCAGCGGGGCGAGGGCAAGCTGTTCACCGCGGCAAGTTACCAGCGGCTCCACACGCCGGTGCTCGACAACTACGGGTGCGGCTGGGTCGTCACCCAGCGAGACGGCAAGGTCGTGTCGTGCTGGCACAACGGCTCGAACACCATGTGGTATGCGTACCTTACGTTTGACCTCGAGAGCAACCTGGTCGTCGCAGTGGCAGCCAACGACGGCGACATCCCCGCGGCTGAGAAGGCGGCGGTGCGGATAGCGGCCGCGGCGTCGGATATCGTTGACGTGAAGAAGGCTGGCGCCGGGCAAGCGGACTAGTCGGCGCTGGTGCGTCGCAGAACCACAATAGAATCCACCCAGCGAGCGTCAACGCCGCCTGGGAGTTGAAGGCCAGCCGTGCCGGCGTCACAGAGCAGCGTGTAGAGCCGCTGCCATTGCTCGGCGCCCATCGACTGCTCCGGCCAGCCGGCAGAACGCCAGGCGAGCTTGCACGCCTCGCGGGCGACCAGCGGCGGGGCGGCAGCTAGTAGGGCAGGGGAGAGCCGCACCTCATCGGGGCTGCCGTCGATCCGAGCCTCGCCGGCGAGCCGGGCTGCTAGCTCACCGACGACCTGCTGCGCCTCGCCTGCTTGTTGGCCAGCGCGGCGGATCGCGGCGTCGACTCCTTCACCAAATTCGAGGCGGAGGGCCGGCAGCAGCTCATTCCGCATGCGGTTACGGGCGTAGGTCGGCTCGGCGTTGGTGGCGTCGGTGCGGTAGGGCTGGTCGAGGGCGCGAAGGTGCTGCTCGACCTCGGCGCGGGTCACTTCAAGCAGTGGGCGGACGACGTCGCAGGCCGCGGTGAGCGGCCGGTGGGGGGGGACCCCGGCCAGGCCGGCCAGGCCGGAGCCCCGCAGCAAGCGGTAGAGGATGGTCTCGGTCTGGTCGTCGGCGGTGTGGCCGGTGGCGATGTGCCGGGCTCCGACCTCGCCGGCGGTCTCTGCGAGCCAGCGGTAGCGGGCGTCGCGGGCGTGCTGCTCGCTGGCGGGCGGCGGCCCCGCGGCGACGCCGAGGCGGCACTCGAGCCCCAGGCCTTCGGCGAGTTCTGCGACCCAGCGGGCGTCATCGGCCGAGGCCACGCCGCGGATGCCGTGGTCAAAGTGGGCGACGAGCAACCGGCCGCGGCCGCCGGCCTCGCGTTTTAGCTTGTGCAACGCCCGCAGCAGGGCGACGCTGTCGGCCCCGCCTGAAACCGCGGCCAGCAAGTGCACGTCGCGCCACTCGGCGGGGGGCCAGGCCTGGGCAACGGCTTCCGTTAGCGAGGGTGTCACGCGGGTCCCCGGGGTGCGGGCGATTGTGTCATGAGAACCGCCGATCGCGTCGCTCAATCAGCGGCCATCGCGGCGACGTATCTTGCGGCTGAGCTTTGATTTGTGTACATTGCTGCGATCTTACCGGCCGGTCAAAATCGTCCCGCCGCCCGCGACGCGCTGCTGGATTCATTTCCAACTTATTCGCTGATTATATCTGTTGCGGGCCGGTGGTCGTACAGCCGCCGAGCAGAGAGTTTGCTTGCAGAATAGGCTCCTACGTTGACACATCTGGGTGTTTCGACGATCTCCAATCCCTTGGGCGGGCCGCCTCGCCGGGCACGGCTGTGTCTTGCGGCGTTGTTATGGCTATCGCCTTGGGCATTGGGAGTTTGTCGAAGACTCGGAACCACCAGATCGACGTCCTCTGACAATCCGCCACCGGTTGGACAACCCCCGATCGGCACGCACGATCGGGCCCTGCAAGGGGCGTCCGACGGATCTGCGGAGGCGTTGGTTTGGCTCTCCCGTTCGCTTCCTGATGGCCGCCCCTGGCCGATTGCACGCCGCGAGACGATTGGCTGGTTGCCGGTTGCCTTGTCGCTGCACGATCGGCTTGTGCTGGGGTGGCAAGAGTTCCTCGGATCTGCCTGGTTGTTGCAGCGGCCGGTTTCGCTCCTGCGGCAGCGTGTATCGCTCCCGCAGCCGCGCCGGGCGTGCAGCGATGCCGCCTGCGGCTTCCCAATTTTGGGATAGCGGCCGAGAGAGACATCAGGAATGCCTAAGGCGGGGGGCGTGATTAACGCAGCCCTGACGTCATCGGCGTTGCGCTGAACGTTACTAGTCTTTCTGTGGCTGGTCGGTCTGACCGACTTCTCTGCCTGGTGCGCCGCACACGCCGGCGTCCTAACCAGCCTCACGCGCGGCTCCTGGCCGCCGCTCTTACAGACAGTCGATCATGCAACTCCTACTTCCCATCGCAGCGCTGGGCGCCCCGCTAGGCGGGCTGCTGCTCGCCCAAGCTACCCCGGTCGCCTCACCCGTCGCCGCCCCCGCTGGCATGTCCGGCGGACAGGTCGCTGCTTACATCATCACCGCGCTGGTTGGCGCCGGCATGGGCTTTGGCCTCGTGCAGCTGATCAACCACCTCCGCCGCCGCGACGCCGACAAAGAGGCCCGCGACATCCTTGACCGCGCCAACCTCGAGGCGGTCGCCCGCCGCAAGGAAGCCGAGATCGAGGCCAAGGAGGTCGCGCTCAAGGAAAAGTCCCGCGTCGAGGACGAGGCCAACAAGCTCCGCAACGAGCTGCACGACCGCGACCGCCAGCTCGACAAGCGCGAGGATGCGTTGCAGCAGCGCGACGATCAGCTCGGCAAGCAGGAGAAGATGGTCGAGAGCAACCAGCGCCGGCTGGCCGAGAAGACCGAGGATGTGAACCGCCGCCAGAAGGAGCTCGACGACCTGCTCGATGTCGAGCGGCAGACGCTGCACCGGCTGAGCGGCCTCAGCCCCGAGGACGCCCGCAACCAGCTGCTCGAACGGCTCGACAAGGAGCTGGCCCACGAGCAGGGCGCGCTGATTGTCAAGCAGCAGAAGGCGATCGAGAAGGCGTGCGACGTCAGGGCCAAGGAACTGCTGATCACCTGCATCCAGCGTTTCGCCGCCGCCCACACCGCCGAGGCGACCACCAACACGGTCGACATCCCCAACGACGACATGAAGGGCCGGATCATCGGCCGCGAGGGCCGCAACATCCGCTCGTTCGAGAAGGCGACCGGCGTCGACGTCATCATCGATGATACGCCGGGCGTCGTGATCGTCAGCGCGTTCGACCCGGTGCGACGCGAGGTGGCGCGGATCGCGCTCGCCAAGCTGATCACCGACGGCCGCATCCACCCCAGCCGCATCGAGGAGGTGGTCGCCGAGACCGAGAAGGAGATCGACGGCAAGCTGCAGGAGTACGGCGAGGAGGCGATGCAGGAGGTCGACGTCCCCGGCCTGCACCCGAAGGTCATCACGCTGCTCGGCCGGCTCCGCTACCGCACCAGCTACAGCCAGAACGTGCTGCGTCACTCGATCGAGGTGGCGTTTATCTCGGGGCTGATCGCCGAGGAGCTCGGCATGGACGGCGACCTGGCCCGCCGCGCCGGCCTGCTGCACGACATCGGCAAGGCCGCCGACCACGACACCGAGGGGGGCCACCCAAAGATTGGCGCCGACCTGCTCAAGCGGTACGGCGAGAACGAGGTCGTGGTGCACGCCGCGCTCGGCCACCACGACGACATCCGCCCCGACATGCCGTACACGGTGATCTGCGCCGCGGCGGACGCGTGCAGCGCCTCGCGCCCCGGAGCCCGCCGCGAAACGCTCGACCGTTACATCAAGCGGATGCAGGAGCTGGAGAGCATCGCCACCGGCTTCGAGGGCGTGCACCAGGCGTTCGCGATTCAGGCCGGCCGCGAGGTCCGCGTGATCGCCAACACCAAGCACACCTCCGACGAGTCCGCCGCCAAGATCTGCCGCGACATCGCCACCGCGTTCGAGCAGCAGCTCACCTACCCCGGCGAGATCCGCGTCACGATGATCCGCGAGAGCCGCTTTACTGAAACCGCCAAGTAAAAGTCGAAAGTGGAAAGGGGGATGCCAGGGGGCGTCCCCCTTTCGCCTTTCCCGATTTCCGCTTTTGACATGAACCTTCTCTTCATCGGCGACATCGTTGGCGAGCCCGGCCGGGCCATCGTGGCCCAGGCGGTGCGGGGCTTAATCGTCGAAGAGCGGCTCGACCTGGTCATCGCCAACGCCGAGAACGCCGCCGGCGGCTCGGGCCTGACGCCCGAGCTGTACCGGGACATCACCGCCGCGGGGGTCGACGCGATCACGCTGGGGGACCACCTGTACCGCCGCAAGCAGATCTACAAGATCTTGGAGGCGAAGGAGAACATCGTCCGCCCGGTGAACCTGCCGTGCGAGGCGATCGGCCGCCGCTGGGCGGTGGTCAAAGCCAGGAACGGCGTCGCGGTCGGCGTCTGCTGTGCGCTCGGCCAGTTGTTCATGAAGCCGGTCGACACGCCGTGGCGGGCCATGGACGACGCGCTCGCCCACATGCCCTCCGACGTGAAGGTCCGGCTGGTCGACTTCCACGCCGAGGCGACCAGCGAGATGCAGATCATGGGCCGCTACCTCGACGGTCGTGTGTCGGCAGTCGTGGGCACCCACACTCACGTCGCGACGGCGGACGAGCAGGTGCTGCCCGGCGGCACGGCCTTCCAGTGCGACGTCGGGATGACCGGCCCGCACGAGAGCATCATCGGCCGCCGCATCGACCGCGTGCTGCAGACCACGCTCACTGGGCTCCCCTCGCCGTTCGATGTCGCCACCGAGAACGTGCGGCTAAACGGCGCCATCATCGACGTCGACCCCGACTCGGGCCGGGCGGTCTCGATCCGCCGGCTGAGCGTCGACGAGGAGCGTGCCGCGCAGCTCGCGAAGGACTACCCGGCCCCATAGCGGGAGTCCAATCGCCGGAATCCACTAGCCGGCGAGCTACGCCTCGCCGGTTGCCCTGGTGTGGAGTTCGCCGCCGGTCCCACCCCTGGCGGGGTGGGCTGCTTTAGAAATCTCTCCTGGGGTGGCGGGCCGCTCCGCGTTCTGTTGATTCCCAAGTACCCGACCGCGGCGCACCGCCGCGGCGGCAGGAACCGGAAACACGAGAGCGAGGCCCCCGATGAAACTTGCGAACCCCGTTGCCCACCGGCTGATGCTGGCCGGCTTGTCTGTTGTGCTGGCGAACGCGGCGATCGCCGACCGCGCTGCCGCGGCGGTGCTCAACGCCGGCGACCTGGCGCCGCTGTTCGGCACGACTTCGGCCGGCGATCCGCGACTTGCGGGCACGGTCCAGAGCGACGCGCTGCACCCGTTCGAGATCCTCGGCAACTTCGGCGAGGTGCTGCTGTCTGGCAACTTGCAGGACCGGGTAGTAGAGTCCAACACCGAGGGGACGCTGATCTTTGCCCCGCGACTGCGGGACTTGGTTGGGGCGCCGTTCGCCCCGGACATGGAGGTCCGCGCGGTGTTCGTCGACGGCTACGCCGGCTTCCAGACCGAGGTCGAGTACCGGACCGACGGCCTCGGCGATGTCGGGCCCTCCTTCGGGCTGCGGAGCTTCAGTGGCGACGGCCTGCAGTACCTGTTTGGCGTTGACGACTTGCTGGCTCCCGAAGAGAGCTACTTCGTGTCGACCCTCACCGACGCGACCGACTTCGCCCCGATCGGTACGGCGCGGATAGTCGCCCGCAACATCATCTCCGGCGAGTTCTTCGAGACCACGCTGACCGGGATCAACGTGCCGGTTCGTATGCCGGAGCCCTCGGCGGCGTTGATCGGGTCGCTGGTGGGCGGCGTCGCGGGGCTGCTGGTTCGGCGCCGCTAGCCGACCGGCCCGCGCGACAACTCTCGAACCGAGTGCGGCCGACGCGGCTTTGAGCGTCGGCCGCACGCTTGCGCAGGCGTCGCTAGCAGCCCACGCCCGCCCGTTTTCGCTGGTCCGCACAGCTTAACAGCGGGCCGGGTTTCTTCGTCCGATTCTCTTCGGATGTCCTCGGTTTCCGGTGATCGGCGCGTCGATACCTCTCGAACAGAGTGTGGCCGCACTGGATCGTGGCCGCGCAACAGCTCACGGACGAGACTTCCCTTCAAGCGATCACCCGCGCGCTGAGCGTCTGCATCAGACGCCGCCGGAGTCGCCTAAGGACCGAGGTACACCGTGACGAGTATCACAAAGACGGCGTTTGCTCTTCTTCTGCTGGCCTGCGGCTTTATCGCCGCCAAGACGTTTGGGCCGCCCGACCTCGCCAAGCGGCTGGTCGATTCTTGGACCCCCGCCACGCAGCCCGCGTACGGCGAGCTGCGCCCCGCGATGGTCGACAAGCACCAGGCGGACTTCCTGCCCCCGCTCGAGATGATGAACCCGCCAGCAGGGTTCGCCGCGACCGCGACGGCTCCAGCCGCCAGCGCCCCGCCCGCAGCGCAAGGAAATTCGGGTTGGCAGGCCAACAGCTGGGCCGCCCCGACACTGGCCGCCGCTCCTGCAAGCCCGCCGCCCGGCGCCGCCCCGGTGGCGAGCGGCGGCTGGGACGCCCGCTCGGCCGACCCGGCGCTGCTGCCGTCGTCGTTTGAGGAAGAGATGGCTCCCCTCCGCCCGGCGGGCCAACCGTCGCCCACGCCGACTGCCTGGCAGACCCCAGCGACCCAGACGCTCGACCCGACGTGGGGCGCGGAAGCGGCCACGCCCGCTCGCGGATCCCTTGACCAGTGGCCGATGCCGGCTTCGCCGCCGGGCCCGCAGCTGCCGACGCCGCCGGCGTTCGACGCGCCGACGCTCGAGCCGCCCGCACAGTGGGCCGCGCCGAGCACTATGCCGGTCCGCGAGGTGTCGCAGCCGCAGCCGTTGGCGGACCCGTGGGCCGGCCCGGCGGTCGCGTCGAGTTCCGCCTGGCGGGCCGAGCCGGTCGCCGAGTTGACCCCGCTGGCGCCGCCGAGCCAGTGGGAAGACCCCCAGACGCACGCCCGGACGCACGTGGTGACCGACGGCGACAGCCTGCCGCGGCTGGCGGAACGCTACCTCGGCGACACCGCACGCTCGACCGAGATCTACGAGCTCAACCGCGAGCAGCTGACGCACCCGGAGCTGCTGCCGCTCGGCCTCGAGCTGAGGCTGCCGCGGTAGCGTTCATTATTCGCTAGAAGACGCCAACAAAGAAACCGCCGTGCGGGGGAGCTGCCCCCGCACGGCGGTTGTTGTTTGCCGAGTTGGCCCGCCGTGTGCTAGTCGAACTGCCGCCGCTCGCTCCACGGGAAGTCGGGCTCGACCGAGTGCTTCTCGAGGTACCCGCTGATCAGGCCGACGCCCTTTTCGCCCGCCTGCTTCAGCCACTCGGCGCCCTGCAGGTCGGTGTCGACGCCCGCCTTCATGAGGTCGGGGAACCGTTCGCCGGGCGTGTCGGACTTGGTGCGGTCGCGGGCGAGCTGCTTGTCGATCCGCTCGACGTCGGCGTTGACGCGGCGGTCTTTGGATCCGTACATCATCAGCACGGCCACCTCGCGGCGGAGCCCGGGCTGCTGCACAGCCTTGACGACAGGCAGGTCTTCCTTCCAGCGTGGCGAGACCATCACCAGCGACTTGACGTCCTGACCCTGCTTGCCGGTTGCGAGCGGCGGCGCGGCCCAGTCGGCTGCGGTCCAGTTCATGCCGACCGCCGCGCCGAGGCCAACGCCCACCACGCTTAGCGCGTTGAGGTTGAGCTTGCCGGCGTCGTTCTGGGTGACTAGGAAACGGCGGACCGCCTCCATGTCTTGGGTCACCATCGCTACGTAGTCGCCGCCGCGGAGTTTGGCCGCCGAGAGTTCGCGGGTGCGGCCACGGAGCGATTGGCTGACGCTCTCGCCGTGCCCGCGGAGGTCGACGGTGATCACGGCGAACTTGTCGCCTGGCGAGCCGGTCGGCTGACCGTCGGGTCCGGTCGGCTGCCACAGGCTCTTGGCGAGGTCGCTGTACGACTGCCGTGTCTCTTTGAGGTCGTGGATGATGACGACCGGCACGGCGCGCTTGCCCGCGCCGGACGGGTAGTAGGTGATGTGCAGCTCGACGCCGTCCTTGGTGGTCAGCTTCTCGTTCTTGATCTCGAGTCGGCCGCCGCGTTGGGCCAGGGCGTTGGGGCAGACAAACGCGCTAGCGAGCAGGGCAGAGATAAAGAGCGTCAGGGCTCGACGGTCAGCAAGCATGGCGTCCTTCTGGGGTCGGGGTGAGGTGCCCGGCGGCAGCGGGCCGTGTCTATCAATTATACGGGCAATTCTGGCGGGGGGCCGGCTGCGGGGCCGCGAACGCCCGCAAACCAAGCGGCAGCAATAAGTTGCATAATTCCAAGCGATTGCCGACAATGGAGTAAGGCGGCTCACTGGTCTCTATTCTAGCAGAGTCCGCGGAACAGGCCTCCCCGTCCCCCATTTTCACGCGACGCCCCCGGTCTCGCGAGCAAGAGGCGCCCTCCATGGCAGAGAAGGCCCGTAGCTGGCTGCGCAGCGCGTTCGGCGCCGACGAATTGCCCATCGACGCCGAGACCGGCGCTTGGGCGATCAGCCTCGGCGTGCACCTGCTGCTGATGGTGGTGTTCGCGGTAGCGGTCTTCTCGCTGCCCGGCGACAACCGGGTCGTGCTCAGCTCAACGCCCGTCGACCTCGACGAAGAGACCCCCCCCGACGAGTTCCGCTTCTCCGACGAGCTGCAGGACCAGATCGGCGCGCTGGCGGACGCCGGCTCGACCAACGCCGAGGCCGCCGCGCTGATCGAGGCCCTCGAGTCCGAGATCGTGATGCCGGTCGAGCCGCTCACCGCGTTCGGCGAGGTCCAGGCGTTCGAGGTCGAGCAGCCGATCACCCAGGGCCCCCGCGTCGACGACGCGCTCTTGGTGCAGGGCGTCGGCAGCGTTGGCGCAACCGGCGCCGAGGGAGCCGTCGACCGCATCACCACCGAGATCCTGCTTTCGCTCGACAACGAGCCGACGCTGGTGGTCTGGCTGTTCGACCAGTCGGGCAGCCTGCGGGCCCAGCGCGAGCAGATCGCCCGCCGCTTTGACCGAGTCTACGAGGAGCTCGGCGTGGTCAAGGCCAACGGCGACTCGGCGTTCGAGAAGCACGAGGACAAGCCGCTGCTGACCTACGTCGCCCAGTTCGGCAGCCGCGTCGCCGGGCTGACGCCCGATCCGACCGACGACCTGACAGAGATCAAGTCGGCGGTCCGTTCGGTGGTCGAGGACGACGGCGGCGTCGAGAATGTTTTCACCGCCATCGGCACGCTCGCTCAAGAGCTGCGTCACTACCGGCTGAAGCGTCCCCGGCGGAACGTGATGATCGTCGTGTTCACGGACGAGGCCGGCGACGACGTCAGCCGTCTGGACGACGCGGTCGCCGTCTGCACGAAGTACCAGATGCCGGTCTATGTGGTGGGCGTGCCCGCCCCGTTTGGCCGGGAGAAGTCGTTCGTCAAGTACGTGCACCCCGACGCCGACCGCTACGACCAGACGCCGATCGACGTGCCGGTCGACCAGGGCCCCGAGTCGCTGATGCCCGAACGGATCAAGCTCGGATTCCTCGGCGGCGACAACGGCGACCCTAGGGCCAACCTCGACTCGGGCTTCGGCCCGTTCGGGCTGACGCGGCTCGCCTACCAGACCGGCGGGGCGTACTTCACTGTGCACCCCAACCGCACGGTCGGGCGGACGGTCCGCCGCCGCGACACCGCGGTGATGAGCCCGTACATCACCGAGTTCTTCGACCCCCGCGTTATGCGGCGTTACCGGCCCGACTACGTGACGGTGTCGGAGTACCGCCAGAACCTGGTGCGGATGCAGGACCGGGGCGCGCTGGTCCGCGCGGCCGCGCGGACCTGGACCGCGCCGATGGACCAGGTGCGGCAGGTGTTTGAGAAGGTCGACGAGGCCGAGTTCGCCCAGGCGCTGACCCTTGCGCAGCGGGACGCGGCCAAGCTCGAGCCGCGGCTCGAGGAGCTCGTGCAGACGCTCTCGGCCGGCGAACGCGACCGCCGCAAGGAAGAGTCGCTGCGGTGGCAGGCGGGCTACGACTTGGCCTACGGCCGGGCGCTCGCCGCCAAGGTCCGCACCGAGGGCTACAACACGATGCTCGCGCAGGCCAAGCAGGGGATGAAGTTCGAGCAGGAGAAATCCGATACCTGGATGATCAAGCCGTCGGACAACATCAGCACCGGCAGCGTGCTATCGAAGCAGGCCCAGCAGGCGACCGCGTTGCTGGAGGGGGTTGTCGCGACGCACGCGGGGACGCCCTGGGCGATGCTCGCCGAGCGTGAGCTCTCGACGCCGCTCGGCTGGGAATGGAGCGAGGCGTTCCGTGACGTCGCGGCCCGCCGCGAGCGGATGGCGCAGAACGCCAGCCGCCCCCCGCGGGAGCCGATGAACAACCTGCCGCCCCGCAAGCAGCCGCCGCCGGTTCCCAAGCTGTAGCGGCCCTGTTTCCCGTTTGCTGCGCTGCCGGGCGTTGGTTGCGCGGCGCTCACACCGGCTTTTCGCCGCTCAATCGCCGCTGCGTTCTGTTCCTAAGTCCTTGTGAGCTGCCGGTGTTTCCGGCTCTTCCGATGGCGCCGGCACATGCTTTGCTGTACCCCTGCTCAGCAAGCCATCCTTCCGGTAGGCGGTCGCCCAAGCCGCCCTCCGTCGACCCTAACCAAGCAGGGAACCGCCATGAGCATCCACCGTCTTACCGTCCGTCAGCGTGACTGGAGCGAGGCCATCAGTGGTGGGCTCCTCGCCGCATTGCTGTGCGGCTCGATCTTAGTTGGGACCGTTGTATCCCAGGAGCCGGAGACCAGCGTCACGCAATTCGACAAAGGCTCGCCAGCCGAACCGGACCAATCCCCAGAAGACCAAGAATACACCGGGCCCGCCGTGACGCACCTGCTGGGCATGTCGATCTCCGAGGCCGACGAGAAAGGGGCCGTCGTCCGTGAGGTGCAGCCGCTGGGGCCCGCCGCCGAAGCTGGCATCAAGGAGGGTGACTTCATTCTTGCGGTCGAGGGGTACAAGACCAAGCCGTACGACAAGTTCTTGACGATCCTCCGCGACGTCATGGAGAAGCGCAAGAAGGGCGACAAGGTAGAGATCTCTGTGATGCGTGGCGACAAGACCGCTAAAGCGACGCTCACCGAGCGGATCGGCAGCGAAGAACGCCGGGACGATATTCAGAAGCTGGCCGAGGAGTACTCCGACGAGCAGCAGAGCGAGCGCCGGATGGAGGCCGCCCAGGAGGAGGGTTCGCAGCAGGGATCGCTGGGCGACGCCCTTGCCGCCGGCGCCGACCGTAACGGCGCAGCGGAAGAATCGGATTCGCTCGGCGCCGAGGAACTGCTTGGTCCCGCAACCGCGGGTCGGACTCAGCAGGTCGACCGCGACTACTACTTCGGCAGCGGCGGCGCTTACGGCGGCGCGCTAACCTCGGCCCAGCAGAACGAGTACGACCGCCTGATGCGGATCCAGAGCGACAACGGCCTGACAACCGCTCAGCAGCAGCGGCTCGACGAGCTGACTAACCTTGAGTTTAGCCGCTTCGACAGCCTCGGCGAGCTCGGCGAGGACGAGAGCAGCGAGCTCCAAGAGCTCTACTCCCGCCGCCAGAATGGTGACCAGCTGACCTCGGACGACAGGGCTCGCCTGCGTCAGCTGATCGGCCGGAACTACAGCAGCTACGGCGACTACAAGGAGCAGATCCAGGAGCTGCAGTCGATGGAACAGGGCGGTGAGCTGAACAACCGCGACCAGATGCGGCTCGACATGCTCCGCCAGATGGGGCCGGGCGTCGCCGACCGCGTTTCGGACAGGAGCATGCAGGGCCTGCGTGACTTGGCCGGTTCGAACTCTGCCGCCAATGCCAACCCGCAGCGTGCCCGTCTTGAACAATTGGCGTCGCAATCGGGCCAGTTGAGCTCGCAAGAACTGGCCGAACTGCGTCAGCTCCAGATGAATAGCCAGAGCGGCCTAGCCCGTCAGCTTCGCGGCGAGTACCAAGCCGCCCAGCAGATGATGCAGAGCGGTCAGCAGCTCACCCCGCAGCAGGCGTCACGCTACCAGCTGCTCCGGCGCAATATAGCCCGGTTCGCTGCCGGAGCCCCGCGGGGCAGCGTGCCGTACCCGGCCGCGATGAATCAGCCCGCCGCCCCACAGCCCGGCGCGATGCCCGGCCAGCAGGGCGCCAGCTCTGGAAGCGGGATCGGTCTGGGCGGTCAGGGCGGGCCCGCAGCCAGCGGCAGCGGCATCGGCACCTCAAGCGGCGCGGGTATGGGTTCGGCCCCGAGCGGCGGGACCGTTGGTGGCGGCGGAAGTGGCGGCGGCGGAAGCCAATAGAGCGGCCACGGTTTCGAAAACTATACGCGGCCGGCCCCTAGTGGGCCGGCCGCGTCCTTGCACCAGCCAACCCATGATCGGGCGACACAATGTCTCACCAACTCGACACCATTAACGAGCCAGGCGCCTCTGCAGCGACCGAGCCGGTTCTGCTGCGGCTCGAAAAGCTCAGCCGCCTGTTCGACGACGCCGTGCGGATCCCGGGGACAGGGATCCGGCTCGGCTGGGACGCGGTGATCGGACTGCTGCCGATCGGCGGCGACGCCCTAACCACACTAATCAGCGCGTACTACATGTGGGAGGCTCGACGACTCGGCGCCCGCAAGCGCGTGCTGGTGAAGATGCTGGCCAACTCGGGGATCGACTTCCTGGTCGGCGCCATCCCGCTAGTAGGCGACCTGGCGGACGTTGCGTGGCGGGCAAACCGGAAGAACCTACGGGTGCTGATCGCCGAGCTCGAGCACCTGGGCAAGCTGCCTCCGGACTTCGACCAGCAGCGGCTCGAACGGATGGTCGGAAAACGCTACGCCGCACGTGAATCGAGCAGCAAAGCGTCCCCAAGCTGGGCGTCCCGCCCGCTGATGATCCCGTAGCCGGCAGTACCCGTCTACCCGAGCACCCCGCCTACCTGAGCACGCTGTCGAGAACCCTACTTCTGCAAGTAGTGCGCGAGCACCGAGAACAGCCGGTCGCTGTCGATCGGCTTAGTAATGATGTCAGCGCAGCCGGCGCGTCGGCAGCGGCGGTTGTCGCTGGCGATCGCCGCGGCGGTGATGGCGATGATCGGCGCGGGGCAATCCTGCTGGCAGAGCTGCTCGGTGGCGGTGTAGCCATCCATCACCGGCATCAGCATGTCCATCAGGATTAGGTCGAAGTCGGAGTTGGCCGCCAGCCGTACCGCCTCTGCGCCGTTCTCGGCAATCTCAATCCCAACGCCGGTCGGCTCGAGCAGCCGCCTGATCAGGTACTGGTTGGCCAGCGTGTCCTCGGCGACGAGCACGCGCTTGCCAGCAAAGTCGGGCGCGGCGTCGCTGGAAACCGTTTCGGCCGCCACACGGGTTCCGCAGGAGGAGTCGCTGGAGCCCGGCTCCTCGGCCAGGACACTGAAGCGGAAGGTCGAGCCCGACTGGCCGGTCGACTCGAGCGACAGGTCGCCCCCCATCATCTCGGCCAGCCGGTGGCTGATCGCCAGGCCTAGCCCAACGCCCTCGCGGTGGCCGTCTTTCGAATTCCGTCCGCCCTGCACGAACGGCGTGAACAGCGTCTCGGCCAGGGAGTCGGGCACGCCCGGACCGGTGTCCGACACAAGCATCACCAGCTTCGTCTGCTGCTCGTCGTAGACCGCCCTGCAGCGGATGCCGCCGGTCTCGGAGAACTTGATCGCATTGCCCAGCAGGTTGATCAGCACCTGCCGTACCCGGGTTGGGTCCGAGCAGACCGCCGGCGGGATGTTGTCGGCCAGCTCGTGGGTCAGGGTGAGGCCCTTATCCGAGGCTCTTAGTTCCATCAGCTGGCAGGTGGCGCGGATCACGTCGCTGGGGTTGAACTCCTCCATCTCGACGTCGAGCGTGCCGGCCTCGACCTTGGCCATGTCGATGAGGTCGTTGAGCAGGTCGCGGAGGTGCTCGCCGCTGTCGGAGACCATCCGCAGCATCTGGTCGGCGTCTTCGGCGCTGGGGTTGTCGGTCAGCAGCTTGGCGAAGCCGAGGATGGCGGTGAGCGGCGTCCGCAGCTCGTGGCTGATGAGCGTTAGGAAGTGCGACTTAGCGCGGCTGGCCCGCTCGGCCGACTCGCGTGCCTCGTCGGCGGCCCGCTCGCTGTCCACGAGCCGCCTGAGCAGCCGGTGGCGCTCGATCGCGTTCTTGGCGACCCGCCCCAGCACCTCCGGCGTGACCTCGTTCTTGGTGAAGAAGTCCTGCACGCCGTGCTCGAGCGGACCGATTGCCGAGAAGTCGACCGCCATGCTGCCGGTCAGCACGATGATCGGCACGGCGGGCGCCTGGTCGGGACCGATCAGCTTCGATACAAACTGCTCGGCGTTCATGTCCGGCAGCTGGTAGTCGAGGAACACGAGATCGTAGGGGCTGTTCGCCCGCTGCAGCTCGTTGAGCCCTTCCGTGCCGGAGGTGACCTCCTTCAGGTCGTAGCGGACCTGGGAGTCCTGGCGCAGGGCGCGCGTCACGATCTCCCGGTCTTCGGGAGTGTCGTCGATAATGAGGACTCTGCGCTTCACGGCGTTGGTTCTGGGGGGCGAGTGGGGTCGGTCGCGGGGCCGTCGAGCCACGGCTCGACAAAGGCGGCGACCGTGTCGAAATACGCTTGGGTGTCGGAGGGTTTTTCGTGGTACCCGACCGCGCCGGACGACAAGGCCGCGGTTCGGTCGGCCGGGTTGCTGGAGGTTGAAAACACGACAACTTTGATGCGTCGCGCTTCGTCGAGTTTCTGAATCTGCTGCAGGATGTCAAGCCCGTTGCAGGTGGGCAGGTTGATGTCGAGCACCAGCAGCCTGAGCCGCGGTTCTGCCAAGATCTTGACAGCGTCGTGGAAGGTCTGCCCGCGCAGCACCCTGGCCTCAGGGGCGATCGCCCGGACCGCCCGGACGGCCATCTCGAAGTCGAGGTCGGAGTCCTCCACGAACGCAATTGCGGGGGCCTCGGTGCTCACTGGGCGGCGTTCTCCAGCGTGAAGTAGAACGCCGTGCCTTCGCCCGGGGTCGACTCAATCCAGATCCGGCCGCCGTGCCTCTGTACGATCTTCTTCACGATGGTCAAACCGGCCCCCGTGCCGCCACCGTAGTCGCCCTGGGCGTGCAGGCGGCGGAAGATTTGGAAGACCTGTTCGTGGTTGTCCGCCGGGATGCCGATGCCGTTGTCGCGCACGCAGACGACCGGCGCGGTCTCGCCCTCGGCCGAGCGGTAGCCGTGCGAATCGGAGCAGACGACCTCGATCGTCTTCTCGGGCTGGTCGTTGTACTTCACGGCGTTGCTGATCAGGTTGGTCAGCAGCTCGCGCAGGCAGAGGTAGTCGGCCCTGACAGGCAGGTCGCTCCGCACGGTCAGCGACACGCCCTCGGGTGCCACTCCGCCGCAGGCCATCTCGAGCGCGTCGTGGGCGACCTCCTCGAGGTTGATTGCCTCGATCTCGAGGTCGCCCCGGCCGGCCCGCGATAGCCGCAGCAGCCCGTCGACCAGCTGCTCCATCCTGCCGGTCAGGCGGCGCAGGTTTTCGCTGCGGCGGGCGACCTCGTCGTCGAGCTGGTCGCCGAGGTGCTCCTGCAGCAGGAACACTGTGTGGTTCAGCCCGCGGAGAGGCTCGCGGAGGTCGTGCGAGGCGGCGTAGGCGAAGGAGTCGAGGTCGGAGTTCATCTGCGTCAGCTCGGCGTTGATCCGAGCGAGCTGGGCCGCGCGGCGGCCGAGCAGCTCGAGCATGCCGCCGCGGATCTCGTCGGCCATCTCGATGTCGACCGGCGACCACTCGCGCGAGCGCCCCTCGACGGTCTCGCGCCACTGCTCGAACGACTTCCGCGGCGACAAACGCGCCCCGTCCTGGCCGGTGGTGACCTGTTTATTAGGGTTGCCGGCCCAGGTGACCTCCCTGGCGTACTCGTTGCGGAAGAACAGCACGCCGCGGAGGTCGGGTGCGGTGAGCGGCGCCGCCAGGCAGCCGCACACACCGTGGAGCTCCTCGGGCGGCACGCCCAGCACCTCGCCCAGGCGGTCGGTGCGGCAGGCCTTGTCGGGCGAGGCGAGCGCCCGGCTGGCGATTTCGTCGATAACGCCTTCGGCGGGCAGGTCGCCCCAACCATTGAACCCACCCCGCCAGCAGAACGCGACGCCGTCGGCGTCGACAACCCGGCACAGCTCGTCGGCGCTGTGCAGCACGCCTTTGCCGAACTCGTCGGCCTCGGCGACCGTCTGCATTACTTCGGCCAGCCGCTCTCGCCGGTCGCTCCGCTCGCGGTTGCTGTTGTCTTGTTCGCGGGCGGTGAGGTAGGTCGCCGCCACGAGGCCGAGCATCTCGCACGCGGCCCGCTGCTCGAATGAGAGGGTCCGCGGCTCGTAGTGGTGGCACGCGATCAGTCCCCACAGCTCCCCCTCGTGCACGATGCTCACCGACATCGACGCCCGCACGCCCATGTTGTGCAGGTACTCGATATGAATCGGCGACACCGCGCGGTAGCAGCTATAGCTGAGGTCGAGTGGCCGGCCGTCCGCGGCCCCATCCTGCGGCTCGATCGCCACGGGATCGGCCAGGATGTCCGCGATCGCCCGCAGCGGGTTGAGCACGTACAGCCGCCGGGCCTGCTGGGGGATGTCGGTCGCGGGGTAGTGCATTCCGAGGAACCGCTCGAAGCGGTCGTCGACCGCCTCGCCGACCACCGCGCCGTGCCCCTCCTCGAGGAAGCGGTACACCATCACGCGGTCGAACCCGCTGATCAACTGCACCTGATGGGCGATGCCGTTGTAGAGCTCGTCCAGGGACCCGCAAGCCTGGAGGTGCTGGTTGGAAAGGTTGAGCCGCAGAGGCAGGCTGGCGAGGGCCGCCCTCTGGGCGCCGCCGTCGGCGCGCTCAAGCTCGACAATCAGCGAGCCGTCGAAGTGGTGGGCGCCGGCGTTGAAGTAGTCGTCCCGGCCGCGGAGGGCGAGGGCCAGCGGGTTGACGATGCCCGCCGCGCCCGACAGGATCTCGCCGAGCCGCTCGCCCGACGCACCGGCGAACAACTCGTCGAACGCGATGCCGGCCCGCGGGGGCTCGTCGATCCACTTGGCCGCGTTGGCCGACCACCGCGTCAGCCGCAGGTTGGTTGTGGAGAACGCCAGCAGGCAGCCGTGCGGCTGGATTGCGCCGGGGATATGGATTGGTTCGCGGTCGCAGTTGGTGAGGTCGACCGCGTGGTCGGAGGGGGGGCTGGTCATGACTGTCCCCCGATCGCCTGAGCGTAGGCGAGGAAGGCGCGTTGGGCGGCCGCCGCGGCCGCGGCCGTGTCGGCCTCGGTCGCCAGGCTCCGGTCGAGCCACTGCTGGGTCTGACGCCACCGCGGCACAGTTTGGGAACCGTAAGCGCTGAGGTACTCGCAGCCGGCGTCCGGGCTGGCGCCGAGGTTGTCCCGCGCCTGCTTGGCCAGCACCGCGGCGCCGAGCGTCGACCCCTCGAACACGTAGGCAACGCCGGCGGCCTCGGCGGGCGTCCCGATCCAGCTGACGTCGACCGGCTCGCGCTGGGGAACCTTATCGGGGCCGTCCGGTTGTGCTGTAGCCCACGCCAGGTCGCGGTCGAGCCACGCCGCGTTGCGGCGTTCGTGCGGTTGGTCGGGGGCTTTCGGGAGCAGGGCGTCGAGGGCGTTGTCTACGGGACGCTGCACGGATTGGATTCTGGCGAGCAGCCGGCAGTAGCCTGCCAGGTTGGAAAGGGCTGCGGACCAATCGATCTGCGATTCCAGCGACTCGTGCAAGTAGCGTGTGGAGAACCGCAGGTATTGGCTCGCGGTGAGCTGGTTGGTGGGTCGACCCGGTGTGTCCATCGCATTAACCATCGAGCACTCCTTTGCGGGAGCGCACGGAGGCCCCCGGTAAAAAAGCGCCGGGCTGCCATAGGCCGACAGGAGAAGCCGCCCGCGTGACGCTGGCGGCTAAGGCGTCATTATGTTAGCGAGCTGGTTGACAGTCAATCAAGAGAGTGGTCCTGCAAGCATCAACTTACCACACCCGAGGCGGCCACTCTTTTCGGTCTGCCGCCGCGTTGGTCGCGAGACGACCGAACGCGCGGGAGCCGCACTGATTAAATCCCGCCCGACTGGACAGCCAGTAAGGCCCCCGCGATCCCAAGCAGTGGCGGAGCCGCTGTCCCATGCATTGATGCCGGCCCGCTCAGTGACGCCAGCTCACTCGGCGATGCCGGCCAGCTCGCAGAGGTTGGCGTTGGCGACCGGCGCAGGGCAGCTCCAGACCATGAAGAACAACGCCTCGCGGCACCAGCGCCCGACCGGGTGCCCCGCGACGTAGCCGCGGCCCTTGGCGGCGGAAAGAGCCGCCTGGGTCGCCCGCAGCACTAGGCTGTTGGCCCGCGTGCGGAGCGACTCGTTGCTGCACGCCGGCTCCCCGGCCGCGACCGCCAGCAGGTCGTGCTCGAGGTCGGCCGCCTCGCCCGCCAGCCGCTGGTGGGCCGGACGCAGGTCGTTGCGGCGGGTGGCCTCGTCGCCGAGGAAGCCGATCGCTGCCGACGCCAGGCCGAGCGCCAGGGTTGAGGTCTCATAGCCGCCGGTATTGCCGCCCCGGCCGATCGACATCACCTTCTCCGCCGGGCCGTTGATCAGCTGCTCGGTTGGCACGAACACCCCCTCGAGGACCACCGGGCCGGTCGAGCTTGCGGTCACGCCGACCAGCTCGAAGCGGTCGCCGACGGTCAGCCCGTCGGCGTCGGTGGGCGTGGCCAGCAGCACCTCCTCGCCGGTGGCGTCTCCCTGGTCGACGATCGAGGCGCCCAGCACCAGCCAGTCGGCGGCCACGCCGCCGGTGACCCACGGTGCGCGGCCGGTCAGCCGCCAGCCGCCGTCGACCGGCTCGGCCGCTAGCATCGGCTCGGCCAGGTGGCGGCCGCTAGTCGTTAGGTGGCTGATGCCGACCGTGGCGAACGAGTCGGCCGTGGCCAGGCCTGGCAGCAGCCGCTGCTTCAGCTGATCGTTGCCGCCGCCAGCGATCCGCCGGCACGCGCCGGTCCGCTGGGTGATGGCGAAGGTGGTGCTCAGGCACGCCCTGCTCAGCTCGAGGTACCCGCGGACGATGTCGGCGTCGGTCCACGCCTGGCCGCCCCACTCGGGCGCGAGGAACCACTCGTAGACGCCCGCCTCGCCGCACAGCCGGATCTGCTCCGCTGGGAACTCGCCCGACGCGTCGGTCGCGTCGGCGCGCGAGGCGAGCTCCTGGCACAGCGCGGCCAGGGCAGGGGAGTCGGGCGAGGTGATCTTGTGCATGCGGGGGCCCCAGGCGGCGGGCGGGTGGCGGGCGATCGAACGCGTCAGCCACTCATTGAATCACGATTGGCCGCCGCTTGCCACTGAGCAGCCGGCGGGGCACCGCCGTGGGCCCAACAAAACAGGCGCCGCGGCAAGGCCGCGGCGCCCATAGAACGTTCGGATTGGTCGAGGGCCGGCGGCCTGGCTGGCCTCCGGCCGGCCCTCGTTGTCAGGCGAACTACTTACCCTTCTTGGCCGGGGTCTTGGCCGAAGCCTTCACCGGGGCGGCCTTGGCCTTGGTCGACTTCGAGGGTTTCGCAGCGCTCTTGACGGGCTTGGTAGCCATTGTCGCAACTCCTGGCACGACATTCCCGTCGGGGAGGCTCGCCGTCAAGCGAACCAGTAGTCATTGCCCCGCACGGTTAACTCGATGTATAGGATCGGTAAACAATCACGGCAAGATCAGTTGTTGGTCCAAGATTTTCGCCGCTCGAATTCGACCGCCCAGCCCCCGATCGCCCAGCCAACCAATCGCCCAGCCAACCAATCGCCCAGCCAACTAGCCGCCCGACGGTCCCATGTCGATCGGGCGCGGACGCAGCTCGTTGTTCCGCCGCGCGGCCGCCTGCGTCAGCTGCGTCAGCCACGAGGGCGACCAGCCGCTCTCGCTCTGGTAACCGCGGACCGGCCGCGAGCCAACGCCGCCCGGCTCCGGCAGCAGCCCCGCGACCACCCCCAACGCCGCTCGGGTCACGCCCGGCAACGCCGACTGCAGCGCCACGCCCAAGTTCGCGACGCCGCGGATGATCACCTCGCCGCGGCCGTTCTGGCACGCGTCGAGGATCTGCTCCGCCGCCGACTCGGCGCTCATGCTCACCAGCGGCAGGCTGTCGCCGATGCTGAACCAGGCGTACTCCTTGCGGTGCTGGCCCTTGAAGATGGCGTTCCGCGGGCTGCCGGTTCGCATCAGGCTCGGGCAGGCAGTGGTCACATAAATGCCGTGCTCCAGCAGCTCGGTCCGCAGCCCGTTCGACAACCCGACCACCGCGAACTTGCTGGCCGAGTACGGCAGCATGTGCGGCACCGCCCGCTTGCCGCCGAGCGAGGCAATGTTGACGATCCGGCCCCAGCCGCTCCGACGCATCGTCGGCAGCACGGCCAGCACGGTGTGCAGCGTCCCCCAGCAATTGGTTTGCATCGCCAGCTCAAACTCGTCCTTGGTCATCTCTTCCAGCGGGCCGACCTGGATCACGCCCGCCACATTGAACAGCAGGTCAATGTCGCCGAAATGGTCGCGGACCTGGTCGACCATCCGCTCGACGTCGTGCTGATCGCGCACGTCGCAGCGGACGGCCAGCACATCGCCCCCCATCGCCGTGAGCTCCTCCCGCGCCGCGTCGAGGTCCGCCTCGGTCCGCGCGCAGATCGCCACCCGTGCGCCCTGCTCCACCAGCCGGCGGGCGAGCACCAGCCCGAGGCCCCGCGAGCCGCCGGTAACAATCGCCACCCGGCCCGGCATCTCGAAGTGCCGCCGCCGCTCAACGACCCGCTTGATCAAGTGGGCGCCCACAGCGCCGCCCGCGGCCAGGAGAGCAAGGTTGGTGAAGGTGCGGCGCATAACAGGGATCCCTTGAAGCGGAGTTCGGTAGCATTCAGTTCGTATCGCACCGAACGATTTACAATTGCCGTACCGGGTTGCAATCGCCGTACCGGGAGCCAAGCCGCGGGCAAAAACCGCAGCATTGTTCGAAATCGGTGGGCCGACTGGCCCCAACCGCGACGCGCTGGTCGCCGTTAGAGCATCGCAGCGCAGTCCGACGCGTCGGCGGATTCGGCAACCTGCGTCGGCGGGTCGGCGTCGTTCTGTCCGAATATACGAAGCGCGGGGACAAAACCCTCGGGGGCGTCGCTCGCATGGTCGTTGTTCAGACCTTCCCTGGCCGTCTCTGCCGCGGATGCTGGCGCCAGCCGGACCGGCGGTTTTGTCCCACGCTGCGACTGGTTACGAGCAGCCGAATCCGGCCGCGCCGACGCAGCGATCTGCTCCGCGAGCTCGTTCAGCACCGCGGCGACCGGCGAGCGTCGCTTTTGCGCGAGGGGAGAGGCGGCGAGGGGCGGCTCCCACGGCCGACGCGGGGGACTCGCGAAGGCTGCTGCTTCACGTTCACCCGCCGCCGGTCGCGCGGAAGCGATCTGCTGGATCTCCTGCTCGAGGTCCCACGGCTGCGTCGGCTGCTTGGGCTTAGACTTTGCCCGCTGCTGCTTGAGCTTGGCCTGCTCGCGCCGCGCCCGTCGTTCGCGCTCTTCTTGCCGGTCCTGCCGATCGACCAGCCACGCGGCGGCCCGCCAGTGGGTCGCCGCCGCCTGCCGCACCGCCTGCAGGGGACCCAGCCGCGCCGCCATCCGCGCCCGGCGGACCCGCTCGTCGAAGTCTTCGTCGCGCCGCTGCTCGCGTCGAATCGTCTTCTCGCAGCAGCCGACATAGGCTGCCGCCTCGCCGAAGGTCATCCCCGAGGTCAGCAGCGCGCACACCTCCCGCTGCTTCCCCTCGTCCAGCACCCGTGGTCGACCCATGCTTGCTCCCTTGGTTGGCGGTTCGATGGCGAGTGTACCCATGCGTACACACTGCATCTGCATTCTCGCCGACCGGGTGGCTCATTTCCTCCGAAAACCGCGCAGGATTCAAACAAACGAACATCTATGAGAAGAACAAACGGGGACAGGTCCAATTCAGAACGAACAAACGGGGACAGGTCCAATACTGTTCGGCACGCGATTTGCGCACGCCAATTCGTCACTGCGAGGCGATCTAGTCGAGGTTGCGCC